>JAYUKJ010000205.1:0-4966 GCA_043764555.1 Saprospiraceae bacterium | reverse complement strand
ATAGTTGCAACAGAAACAACGGTAAAGTGGCGTTTACACCGTCAAATTACACGTACACGTGGCCAGACGGACGTTTGGACGCGGTTAGAACGAACCTCACGGCGGGAACTTATTCCGTCACCGTGGCGAATCAAGATGGTTGCTCGAAAGTGTTGACCGTCGTGATTCCGAGTGCGGGTTGTGGTTGTGAACCGCCTGTGGTTCAAGTTAGAAAAAATGATATTCCGTGTGAAGGCGGCGGCGGCGGCAGTGCGACAATTTTGGTCGCAAACGGCAATGCGTCGAATTATAGATTTATTTGGACGCCAAATGTTTCGACCACAAACAATGGTCAAAATTTGGCGGCGGGACAGTACCGTGTGCGGATTGAAAAATTGGACAACGCCGATTGTTTCTCTGAAACGGCGTTCCAAATCAGCGCGCCGAATCGTATTAATTATCCTGAACCGCAGTTGACAAAAGCGAATTGTACGTCGCCAACGGGCGAAATTAAGTTCGATATACTGAGGGGGTCTGAAAATTATCTCTTCCGTTGGTCAACGGGTGACACGGGTCGTGTGCGTCGGAATTTGACTACGGGCATTTATACCGTAACGATTTCGGACCCAGCTTCGGCGTCAACTTGTCCATTGGTCAAAACGATTGAAGTGTTGAGTACCAATCCTTTACGCACTGATTTTGCGGTCAATCGCGAACCAAGTTGCGGTCAAGCGAATGGTGACGTGACGCTCACGACGACGGGCGGCTCGGGTCAATACACGTACTCGTGGGGTGAGGGCAACCGCCGTTATGTACTCTCGGCGGGTACGCAAACGGTGACGGCAACGGATGTGGTAACGGGTTGCAAAACGACCGTAACATTCACGTTGACGAACATCGCGGTAACAGTAGATATTCAAATTGACACGGTGTCTTACGTGAGTTGCAACCGTGCTTTCGACGGTCGGATTAACTACACGTTGTCGAATTTTGGTTCCAATTTCGTTCAACCTGCGTCGGTCGAATTCAAAGATGATTTGGGCAATCGCTACTCAAATGGCGCTTTGTCGGCTGGTTTGTATTGGGTTTTGGTTAAGGATGCAACGGGTTGCGCGGCGGCTCAACGATATGTTCGCGTGGCTGAACCAGCCGTTTTGACGGTGGCAAATATTGAAAAACGCAACTTTATGTGCGATACGCTCGGTGTCATTAAATTGACCGTTTCGGGCGGAAATCGCGGTAATTACACGTATAAATGGGCAGATTTGGGCAACCAAAACAATCAGCTGGGAACGCGTGAAGACTTATTGGCTGGTTTCTACACCGTCTCCGTGACGGATGCAGGCGGTTGCCAAACGACGGCGCGGAACATTCAGATTAAAGATTCGTGCATCTGTCGTCCGCCGGTGGTGGACTCGATTTCAATCGTTGATGCGCGTTGCGGAATCAACAATGGTGCGGCAACTTTGACGCTTGTAGGTGGCAACGAAAGCCGTTATCAGTTTGTTTGGTCGCCAAATATTGGCACGGCAACGACAATTGGCAACGGCAAAACGGGCTTAACGAGTGGTTCTTACAACGTCATGGCGCGTTTACGCTCGAATCCGACTTGCTTCTCAAATATTACGGTGGCAGTTGGAAACGTCGAAGGACCGCGCGGCGTGACGGCGGCAACAACGGCGGCAACGTGCGATTTGGCGAACGGAACGGCCTTGTTGCGCTCGACGGAGGAAGTCGATTTCTTGTGGGTTTTTGATAATTCGACGGCGCCTCAACGCTCGGATTTGAAAACGGGTTTCTACCAAGTTCAAGTCACGAAACGGTCGGCGCCTGAATGTCCGTCGGTTATTAGCGTGCGGATTGACAATAAAAATGATTTGAAAGTCGTGGCATCGGTCACGCGCAAGGCAACTTGTAACGGTTCAAATGGTGCCGCAACGCTCGCAGTGACGGGTGGTTCGGGCAATTACACCTACATTTGGAGTAATTCGACGGCAACAACGGCAACGCGCAACGACCTTCGGGCGGGCGTTTACCAAGTAAAAGTCGTCGATACTGAGGGGGGCTGCCAAGCGTCAACGACGTTTGCGGTAGCGAATGAAGTGGTTGGCAACACAACCGTTCAGATTTCGGAGCCTTTGGTTTACGTCTCGTGTACGGGCAATCGCAATGGTCACATCAATTATGTGGTGACCTATTCGCCGAATTTTGTTGCGCCAGCAAAAATTGAAATCACGGACGCAACGGGTCGCGTTTACGGCAATGACAGTTTGCCAACGGGCAATTATTGCGTGGTCGTTAAAGATGGCAACGGTTGCTTAGTCGCTGGTTCTCAATGCTTTACGGTGTTGGAACCGCAGAAATTGCAAACTACTTTGGCAAAAGCCAACCAAACTTGTACGACGGGTGGACGCATTACGGTCTCGGCTTTTGGTGGCACGGGCGCGCAATTGTTTACTTGGGGTGATTTGAACGGCGTGAATCAGCCGAACGGTCGGACGAATTTGCAAGCGGGTTCGTATCGCTTAACGGTGACGGATGCGAAGGGTTGTACGGTCGCTTTGGATTCAATTATCGTGAAAAATGAGTGTCCAAATCAAGGTGTTTGCACGTTAGATGCGGCTGCAACGCCCCAAAATCGCTCTTGTACTGAGGGGGGTAAAATTACGCTCACAACTTCGGGTGGAACGATTCCTTACAAGTACGACTGGTCGGATTTGGCGGGAACAACGAACGCACCGAACCGCGATAATTTGGCGGTTGGCACTTATACGGTCGTGGTGACGGACGCGGCGAATTGCAAGGATACGATTTCAAATATCCGAATTACAAATACGTGTAATCAAGATTCGACAACGGTCTGCGTCTTGCCTGTAATTTCAAATGCGCAAATCGTTGACAGCCGTTGCGGACAGCAAAACGGTGAAATTCGCTTGACTTTGGCGCGTTTGTCCGCAAATGCTCAAATTATTTGGGCGCCGAACGTCGGTACGGGTGCGACTGTTTCAGGTTTAGCATCGGGCGTTTACCGCGTGAAAATCGTGAACAACAACGACCAAAACTGCGCAATTGCGCAAGCGTTTGTCGTCAGAAATCAAGATGGTGTGCCTGTGACGGCGCCTTCAATCACGCCTGCGGTGTGCGGTTTGGCAAATGGTAAAGCGGATTTTGCGAGCATTGGAACAGCTTTGTCTTACGCTTGGAGCGACGGTGGACGCGGTAAAACGCGCTCGGATTTGGCGGCTGATACGTATTTTGTTACCGTAACCGACCCTTCGGGCAACGTTTGCGACCAAATTATGAAAGTCGTTATTCCTGCATCGAATCCAATGTTGGCAACGAGTGTGATTGATGCTCGCGCAACTTGCCGTCAATCAAATGGTGCGGCGACAATTCGGGTTGCGGGTGGTTCGGGCAGCTATACTTACAAGTGGAGTGGCTCGGCGGCAACAACGGCATCGAGAACGGACTTGGCTTCGGGTACTTATAACGTGACGGTGACGGACAACACAACGGGTTGCACGGCGGTCACTGCGCTCACAATGACGAATGAATTGGCGGCTTCGGCAACGATTTCTATGCCTCAAACGACGATTTACGTCTCTTGCGCGGGCAATTCGGACGGTTCTATCAACTATGATTTGAATTATTCAGCGGGTTTTGCGTTCCCGTCGCGCGTCGAAATTCGGACGGTCGCGTCGGCTTCATTGGCTAAAAATGACAGTTTGGCGGCGGGTCGCTACGTGATGAGCGTGTTTGATGCGAACAATTGTTTGGCGGCTTCGCAAAACTTTGAGGTCAAAGAAACGACTCAAATCACGGCACAAGCCGCAACGAATCCGCAAACGTGTACAAATCGCGGTTCGATTGCGCTTCAAGTATCGGGTGGTTCGGGCGTTTTCACGTATAAATGGTCGGATTTGGGCAACCAAAGCAATCAGCCGCAACAACGCCTCGATGTTTTGGCGGGTACTTACGCGGTGACAATTCAGGATTCTCGTGGTTGCAACATGGTCGTGTCGAGCTTGATTGTCCGCAATGACAGCGTGGGTTGCAACACGTGCCAACGTTTTGCAACAGCGACGGGTTCCAACAGAACGTGTACGGAATTGGGCAAAATTACGGTCTCAACTTTCGGTGGCAATGCGCCTTACCGTTACGATTGGTTGGATGTTGCGGGTGATGTCAATGCTCAAAATCGGACGGGTCTTGGCGAAGGCGTTTATTCAGTTATCGTCATTGACGCCCGTGGTTGCCGCGACACATTGAAAGATATTAGAATTCTAAATGATTGTAATTCAACAACTTGTAATACAAAAGCGTCCGCGGTAGCTTCTGCCCGCACTTGTACTGAGGGGGGTAAAATTACGGTTCAAGTCAACGGTGGTTCGGCGCCTTACAGCTTCGATTGGTCGGATTTGACGGGCAGTTCAGACCCACAAAACCGCACGGCGTTGACGGCTGGCACGTATTCAGTTATCGTCAAAGACGCGCGGGATTGTGCCGATACGCTTAGAAATATTATTGTTAGAGATGATTGTCCGCAGCCTGTTTGCACGTTGGTGGCGACTTATTTGGCAAAGCCAAAAACGTGTACAACAACGGGCGGCGTGAATTTGACGGTCAACGGTGGCAGAACGCCTTATAAATTTACGTGGTCAGACTTAGGAAATCAGGCAAATCAGCCGCAAAATCGCGTGAATTTGGCAGTTGGCACGTACAGCGTGACGGTGACGGATGCTTTGAGTTGCGATACGACGTTCGCTCAAATCGTGATTAGAGACGAGGCGACGGATTGCGGTGGCGTGAATTGCCTCATTGTGGCAACCGCAACGCCGACGGCGAAGACGTGTACTGAGGGGGGCAAAATCACGGTGCTTGCAACGGGTGGAACGGCGCCTTATTTCTACGATTGGACGGATTTGGCAGGAACGAACAACGCGCAAAATCGTACGGATTTGACGGCGGGTATTTACTCGGTTATCGT
>JAYUKJ010000204.1:0-4980 GCA_043764555.1 Saprospiraceae bacterium | reverse complement strand
CGTTGCCCGCACCTGCACCGCCGCAAATTGTTTCGTAATATCCAAAGGTTTTATTGCCAAATAAAACGTTGTTCATCGTCCCTTGTCCGCACGCTAACAATCCAAATGCTTTAATAATCGTGTCCGTCAAGCGTTGACTTGTTTCGACATTGCCACCAACAACTGCGGGATTAGAAACGGGACGCGACCCTAAGGTCGCGGTACTGAATTTTGGATTTAGAATCGAATTTTCGGGTAAAATCAGTTCGACATTTTTCATAAATCCTTCATTTAAAGGAATATTCTCCGTGATTAATAGCCTTAAAACGTAAATAACGACTGAATTTACAATCGCGGGTGTGGCGTTCAAATTGCCTTTATGCACGGCTGATGAGCCCGTAAAATCAAAAATTATTTTTTTATTCGCGTTAATTTCCGCGTTAACTTCCGCATTAATTTTCGAGTCGATTTCTGAGTTAATTTCTGAATTAATTATTGATATTTTAACCTTTAGAATAGCCCCATCATCCATTGATTCTTCGGCTGAAAATTCATTTTCCGTGAATCTTTTAACCAACGCCTGATTCAATTTTTCGGCAGAATAATCCTTCAAACGTTGCATATAAAAATGCACGGTTTCTAAAGAATGCGCTTGCGTCAAGGCTTGCAAAGCGACAACGCCGTTGAGATTTGCGGCAAGGGCAGCGTTCAAATCGGCCAAGTTTTCGCTCAAGGCGCGGGTCGGATATTTCGCCGATTGTAGTTTGTAACTAATTGTTTTCCAGTCTGTTACGCCTTTTCGGACCAGATAAGTCGGCTCAATAATCACGCCTTCTTCAACCAATTGTGTCGCGTTCGGCGGCATCGAAGCGGGACGAATGCCGCCAATTTCGGAATGGTGACAACGGTTGGCAACGTAACCAATTAGGCGATTTTTGCCCTTAATTAATTCGTTTTTAACGGCATTATCCAATTGGTTTTCATCCTTAATTAATTCATTTTTAACTGAATTATTGCCCTTTTTTATTTCAAAAAAGGACCCCTCAGTATAAACGTCCTTTTCAACAAAATTATCTTCAAAAACGGGCGAAATCAGCGTGACATCGGGCAAATGTGAGCCACCAAAAGCGGGATGATTCGTGACGATAACGTCGCCTTTTTCTAATTTAAAATGCCTCACAACACTACGCACGCAAACGCCAAGGCTGCCCAAATGCACGGGAATGTGCGGTGCATTGGCAATCAATTCGCCATCGGCATCCAACAAAGCGCAACTAAAATCGAGGCGCTCTTTGACATTGACGCTCAACGACGTGCGTTGCAAAAGCGCGCCCATATTATCGGCAATTGCCATAAACCGATTCGTAAATAGTTCTAAATCAATGGTTTGTGAATTGTTTGATTTGTTTCCACTTTTGTTTTCTGAATCATTAAAAGTCAAAATAGCCGTTTCAAATGCGTCAATCGTTAGTGAAAAATCTTTTTCAATCACCGTCGTTGCGTAGTCGTCGAGCAACAAAGCAAAGCCGTTAATTGTCGCACCCGCTTTCAAATCGTCTCGAAAATAAACGGGAATGTCCGACCAATTTCCTTCGACAAAAGCCGTGATTTTATGCCTAAAATCGGGTTTGTACTGAGGGGTCCCTTTTTGATTATTTCCACTTAATAAATCACCGTTTTTAACGGAATTATTTTCGTTAAAAACCTCACTATTTCCACTTAATAAATCACCGTCTTTAACGAAATTATTTTCGTTAAAAACCTCACTATTTTTACTTAATAAATCATCGTTTTTAACGGAATTATTTTCGTTAAAAACCTCACTATTTCCACTTAATAAATCACCGTTTTTAACGGAATTATTTTCGTTAGAAACTTCACTATTTCCACTTAATAAATCATTGTTTTTAACGGAATTATTTTCGTTAGAAACTTCACTATTTCCACTTAATAAATCATTGTTTTTAATGGCGTTATTTTCACTACTTAAATCCTTATTTTTACTTAATAAATTATCGTTTTTAATTTCATTTGCAATGACGCGAATTGATTCAATTTCAATCAATCGATTGTCAATAAAATGACCAAAAGTTTGACGGTATTTAGCTTCAAATTCTGTTGCAAAATGTGCATTAAAATCACTATTGAAATTGTCGTTAAATTCAATATCCAAAGTGGCATCTTGACCTTTGAAACGACAAAAAATGAGGCGTTTTTTTATCTTAATCTGTCCCCTTAAAACGCCTTCGGCAATGACTTTTTCGACGGCTTCTTGTTCCAATGTTTCCAATGTGTTTTTCACGTCCGTGAAAGAAAAAACGTCCGTTGTTTTCAAAATTTGGCGCTCCGCAAACCGTTCAATCGACGCCTTCAAAATGCCATAAGCGGACAGTAAACCCGCGTATTTTGGGATTAAAACGGTCGTCATATTCAACAATCGCGCAAGGCTGCACGCGTGCAAACCGCCCGCGCCGCCGAACGAAAGCAGCGCATACTGAGGGGGTGCATAGCCTTTGGAAACCGAAATTTTGCGAATGGCATCCGCCATTTTTTCATTCGCAATGGCGAGAAAACCGCTCAAAATGGTTTTATTTTCGATGTTCTCCCGCGTTTTTTCAATGATTTCCGCGCGCAACGCTTTTAGTTTACGCGCCGCTTCTTCGGGAAAAACGGGAATGCCAAATGCCGAGGCATCCAAGCGGCCGAGTAATAAATTAACATCCGTTATCGTCAAATCGCCACCCGCACCGTAGCAAGCAGGTCCGGGAAAAGCGCCCGCACTTTCGGGACCGACGACCAATTTTTGACCGTCAAAACGGCAAATTGAACCACCGCCCGCCGCGACCGTTTCAATCGCAAGGGCAGGGGAGAAGACCGTCGCGCCGCCAATTTCTACCGAAAAATTGTAGGCGAAATCGCCGTCAAAACGCGCCACATCGGTGCTTGTGCCGCCCATGTCGAAGGTAATTAATTGGTCGAAATTTGATTGTTTTCCAATTGCTGCCGCGCCCACAATGCCACCCGCGGGACCGCTTAATAAACTGTCTTTTGGTTGAAAATAATGGGTTGGTTTATCTTCTTTTTTTAATTGATTTTCATTAATGTTTTCATTGTTTTTAATTAAATTTTCATGCGCATTAATTGCGTTAAAATCAATAGAATTAGCATTAATTAAATCGTTATTAATTGCGTTAAAATCAATAGAATTAGCGTTGGTTAAATCGTTATTAATTGCTTTAAAATCAATAGAATTAGCGTTAATTAAATCGTTGTTAATTGCTTTAAAATCAATAGAATTAGCGTTAATTAAATCGTTGTTAATTGCTTTAAAATCAATAGAATTAGCGTTAATTAAATCGTTATTAATTGCTTTAAAATCAATAGAATTAGCGTTAATTAAATCGTTGTTAATTGCTTTGAAATCAATAGAATTAGCGTTAATTAAATCGTTATTAATTGCTTTGAAATCAGTAGAATTAGCGTTAATTAAATCGTTATTAATTGCTTTGAAATCAATAGAATTAGCATCAATTAAATCGTTACTAATGGTGTTAAAATCAATGGAATTAGCGTTAATTAAATCAGCATTAAAATCAACTAAATTAGGCTGAATTAAACTGCCCGCGCTTGTCATAATGCGGAGTGAATTTGGCGGTAGTTTTTGCATTATTTTTGACAAATAATTCTCCAAAATCGGTTGCAAATAGGCATTAACGACCGTCGTTTGTGCGCGCGGAACGAATTTGATTTGACCCGACATATCGGACGAAATAGAGACGTATTTAAAGTGCTTTTCTAATTGTTTTCTTAACGCCATTTCATGCTCAGGATTGATATAACTGTGCATGAACGCCACCGCAACGGATTCGATTTCCAAGGCTTTTAATCGTTCAATTTCCGCTCCTAAGTTGTTGGTAATCAATGGTTTAAAAATTGAGCCATTGGCATTGAGCCGTTCCGAAATTTCAATATTTTCAGCGTAAAGTTGTTTGGGTTTAACAATATTTAAAGCAAATAAATCAGGGCGTTGTTGCGTACCAATCGTTAGAATATCGCCAAAACCTTCGGTCGTTATGAAGGCAGTTTTGGCGCCTTTTCTTTCCAAAAGCGCGTTCGTTCCTTTGGTTGTGCCGAGCCTAAAACTAAGCGGCGGAAAAGGCTCATTTAAAGCCGTTTGCGTGATAATTCTGGCGGCTAAAATCGGCGCTTCTTCGTGTGCAGTTAATGAAAATGCTAATTTTTTATTCAGTAACTCGATGGGTAATTCTTTGTCTAATCCAATTATTTTATTTAAAAAATCATACGATTTAACGTTAAAAAAGCCTTTTTCCGATTTTCGGGATGTCGTTTTATGCCATATACTGAGGGGGCCTTGGTTCATTAATTCAAAAGAATAGCCTTGCAAAATGTCGCGTTTTAGGTGCCAATTGTGGTCAATTCTAAACGTTTTGGCATCCATCCATTCCACAATTGAGCCGCGTAAAGTGCTGTTGCTCAATACTTTACACGTCAATATTTGACCGTTTGGGTCAACGGCGATGCAATCGGTAAACGTGCCGCCCGTATCGACGGCAATTGAGAAATGATTTGTCATAAATCTAAAGTAATTGATATTTTTATTTGCATTGGTAAATAAAAATATTTGTAAAAATAAATTATTGAAAAAAAAAGCGCAATATACTGAGGGGTCCTTGTTTTTATAAAATTTGCACAACAAACGAGACTGTTTAATTTAAAAAAGAAAATAATGAACGATACAGATTTTTGGCTGTTTAAGCCTTACTTTGTACGATAATCAGACAAACACTTGTTTATTTCTCACTATTTAAAACGTTCATAAAACAATGAAAAAATTTATTTTAGGACCCCTCAGTATTTTGGCATTTTTGAGCCACAGTTTGGTCGCACAAACCTGTTGCCAACTCGAAACAATGGGCGATTATCAACTTTTAGGCGCTTCGATGGACTTTATTCGCGCGCACGCCGAGCCTCTGCCGTTCA
>JAYUKJ010000203.1:0-18575 GCA_043764555.1 Saprospiraceae bacterium | reverse complement strand
AAGAATTGCACCTCAATCAGCGGCATCATCCGCACGGCAACGGACTCGACGAACACTACTGTCGGCGCTGGATTTCGATTAGTTTGCTTCAAGACTTGAAAAACGACGTTTATACTGAGGGGTCCCGAAATAATCGGGAGAACGCCTCTTTTTTAGAAAAAAACGACGCGAAACGGGACAAAACAACGCATAGTCACGTGGAAAACGACTACAAAATTGGTATTCAAAAAAGTCGTTATTTTCAAACCGACGATGAATATATGTGTTTTACGGTTGCTCGGCGGTCTTCAAACAGTCGAAATGCAAGTTTGACAATCGGCATTTTGATGGATGACGCAGCTAAAAAACGCATCCGCTTTCTGAACGATGTTAACATTCCGAGCCGTGAAGTGTCAACAACTTGCGAACGTTGTGCCGTAGAAAATTGTGCAGAACGCGCGTCGGAGCCACTTGTTATTCAACGTCGGGAAAGTCGGTCGCGATTGAATGAAGCCTTGAGCAAAATTTTGGATAAATAAATGGAAAATAATGAGGACTTCATTTGTCCAAAAGTTTTTAACCTTTGGAAAGATTTGCTTCAAAATAAGTAATTAAAAAAATATAAAAAATTCATGATTCGTTCTGATTTCCCACCCGAAGGCAGCACTTACGAAGGCGGCAAAAGTGACGGCTGGCAATACCAAGTTCGGTTTGCAGGCGCTAATTTGCAAGCAACGCTCGACATGATTTGCGTTTTTTTGGAAGACGAAGGCTACGCCGACGTGCCGATGCCGACGACGGCAAAGGAATTACTGTATTTCAAATTGCCGACCAAACGCGACCAAATTCTACTATTTGGCGACAACGGCTACGTGCATAATCCAATAAAAATCCTTTTTGAGCCTTCCGAAACCCGCAATCGGACGCTCATTGTCTGCCTTTTCAACGAAGAAGCCGACAATCATCTGCTGCGTTTTCACAATAAATTATAGCGTGACGTCAACAAAATTAAACAACCATGATTTTTTTTCACGAAATACTGAGGGGTCCTCATGCCTTTAAGTGTCTATTAATTGTGCGAAAATTGTCGGAATATTTTCAAATTTCAGTCCCGTTTTTAATTAAAGTTTTGGGCATCTTCATTTTAATATCCGCGTTTCAAAAATTTATGGACAAATGGCACACGTTTGGCAAAAGAAAATTTGGAAGGGGGAACTTTTTTTTAACGAAAATAGTTAGTTTAGAATTAAAGTTAACTTAACATAGGTTCCGACATTTTCACCGCACCTTTGTGCCACCAAATAAATCAGAAAAGAAAGTTTAGTTTTTATACATTCTTGTTGTTTAGTTGACGTCCGCTTCGCACCATCGAAGCGGATTTTTTTTTATTTCAAAATCCGCTTAATATCGTTTGCGCGCGCAATCATGGCATGAAAATCTTCAAAATTTCGTTTTATCAACAACGTTCTGAACTGCGATAAAACCGAAATATGCTCATCCAAAACATCCAAAACATTGTCTCGATTTTGCTCAAAAATGGGCATCCAAGTCTCGGGATTTGATTTTGCCAAACGAACTGTTGACTCAAAACCACCGCTTGCGAGTTCAAAAATCTGATTTTCGTCGCGTTCTTTTTCCAAAACGGTCAACGCCAGAGCAAAACTTGAAATATGTGAAATATGACTCACATAAGCCGTATGCACGTCGTGGCTATCGGCATCAAGGTAAACAATCCGCATTTTCAACGCCAAAAACAAGGCTTTTGCGGCATCGTGCGCCGCCGCATTGCTGTCTTCAACGTCGCATAAAACACAGGCTTTCCCAACAAAAAGCCCGCTAATTGCGGCATCGGGTCCTGAGAATTCGGTGCCTGCCATCGGATGCGTTGCGATAAAATTGGCGCGTTTTGGATGCCTGCGAACGGCTTCAACAATCGGTTTTTTAGTTGAACCAACTTCCATAACTATTTGATTATCAACCAAATCCAACACTTTGGGCAACAACGTGACGAGCGCATTTACGGGCGTTGCGACGATGACAATATCCGCCAAAGTGACCCCCTCAGTAAAAGACGCTATTTTGCCCACCAAACCGAGTTCCAAAGCGCGGGCGGCGTTGTCCGAATGCGCTTCAACGCCAATAAGTTCCGCCGCAAAGCCGCTTTCCCGCAAGGCAATCGCCAACGAGCCGCCAATTAGTCCCAAGCCAATAATCGTGATTTTCATGTTTGATAAATATAATTGGTTGTTAATATTTTAGTAGTTAATAACCTCTACTTTAGCTTTTCCGATTTTTTTCACGCTAATAATGTACAATTTTGAAAACTCTGAATCGGGCAAATTTGCCGCCGCATCTTTATCACCTTTTAGTGTTTCGAGTGCCAATTGCGGAATGGTGTTGGAGTGTCCAACAATAAAATAACGTCTTCCGCCGCCGCGATTGACCAATTTTTTGACGAGTTCGTCTTGCGTTTTGACGTCATAAATATCGACTGGACGGCGCTTCATTTTTGCCAAAGGCGCAGCCGTATTGCGCGTCCGCGGCGTTGCGGTGGAATAAACGCCCGAAATTTTCACTTTTTTGAAAATTTTAGTCAAAATTTCCGCTCGTCCGCGCCCGACGCCCGTCAAATCGGCATCAACACCGCCAAGCGTGTCTTTTTCGGCGTGCCGAACGAGGAAAAAAATGGTCGTTGCCGAGTCTCTAAAGCCTTGGATTTTAAACGTTTTGCCGTCGGTCGTTTTGACATTGCCGTCGGCATCAATCGTCGGCAAGGCGTTTTTGTAAGGAATAAAATCGGATTCAATCGCTTTTTGCGCTTTGAGCGCGCCAATTGAACAGAATAGGAGGCACGCGAAAATCAGTTTTTTCATTTTTAAATTTTTAATGATTAAAATAGGTATTCGGGGAATGAATTTCCCGCTAAAAATATTTTTTGCTCGACTCTAAATTTTCGAAGCTGTTCGACTAAATTATGCTAAGACATTTTTAACACGAATTTTATCGCACAGCTTCAAATCTCCCGACTACATTTTTTCAAACACTTTGTACGTGTAATCGTATTCGTTTTTATCATCTTTCACGTGTTTTTCTTCGGAAATGAGCGTCCATTTTGAAAAATCGAGGTCGGGAAAAAAAATATCGGACCCCTCAGTATCAGCGTCATTTTCGGCAACCTCTACGTCAACTTCCGTCAAATAAAGGCGTGTCCAAAGGTCGGCGCTTTGCTTGTAAATCTCGCCGCCGCCGATGATAAAGGCTTCGGTCTCGCCGTTTTCGCGCGCGATTTTCAGGGCTTCGGGAATCGAAAAAGCGCGCACACAACCTGTTGCGATGAAAAATGGGTCGCGGGAAATCACAATATTCGTTCGTTTTGGCAAAGGCCGCCCGATGCTTTGAAACGAATTGCGCCCCATAATAATGTGGTGATTCAACGTCATGCGTTTGAAATACGCCAAATCGGCGGGCAAATACCACGGAATTTGATTGTCGCGCCCAATAATTCGATTTTTGCCAACGGCAACAATTGCGGAAATAATCATATTAGTCAAGTCTATTTTATTTTGACGCAAAGATTCTAAAATAGCGCTTAACGACGTTTATAAATTGAAAATTAATTAGAATTTATTGTTAGCCGAAATTTGAAATCTTTTAAAAAACGCTCGTCACGCCGAGTCGAACGCCGCTAAAAGCTGGTTCAACCCGACAAATGCCGCCCGTGCAGACAACGCCTTCAACTTGCTTGACGTAAGCAAGCGAAATGCGGTTCGCATCTTGCGAAAAAGCGACGGATACTGAGGGGTAGTGCAGCGCATTTTTTGTTTTCTTAGGTTGAATATTCCACATATCACTCACCGAAAATGCCCATTTTGGCGCAATTGTCAACTCAATTGAACCATTCAACCACGTGCCATAATCTTGCTGCGTTGCCATGTATTGAGTTTCTATTTTCAGAGATTTTGTGGCACTCATTTTTCGTCTAAATTCCAAAAAAGGCGTGATTGTCGTGACGTTTGGCACGTTTGGTTTCACTTCGTAAATCTGTTGATTGTACGTCTGATGTTGAACGCCGAAAACCCATTCGGTAGCGTCTCTTTTTAGTAAAATACTTGCGTAAATTTCGCGATACAATTGCACGTTTTTAAGCGTTGAAATTGTTGAAAAATTCACGTCAATATTCACTTTTTCCGACGGCGAGAGCTTCACATCCAGCTGCAAAGCCTGTTCGCCAAGCTCCTGCGTCGCGGGTACGTAACGCGTCGTGAGGCGATAAGAATTTTGTCGAGACATCGGCGGCAGGAAGTTCACAATGCCGCGATTGAGTTGCGCAAAAGGCGTTGTTCGGAACGAAAAACCATCCGTTCGCTTGGCTTCGAGCGTCACGCCAACGCCTTCGGCAACGAATCCTAAATTGCTGTAAATAACTGAACCTGAGCGACTTATAAATTTCCCCTGCGTGGAAAAACCGTCGCGATTGAACTTTTCTGCATTGGGGTCAAACAAGGATTCAGGCGTTTTGTAAGCACCTTCCACGTACCAAGTAAAAGGTCCAAAAGTGAGCGTATTGTAAGCCGTCAAAGCAAACGTATTGTATTTTACACCAATACTATCGGCTTTAGAATAGGTGGCGATTGCGCTCACAAGTTGCGTTGTCGTTTCATCGTCGAGGGTTCGATGAACGACGCCAAAACCGGGTGCGAAATTCGTTTTTCCAACGGAAAAGTACCCCTCAGTATTGAAGCCATTTATGGTCGATTTGTAGGCATCAAACTGCCTTTTTTGACGTCCCGAAAAGACTTTCGCGTGCCAATTTTCCGTAATTTGATAGTCCAAATTTAAGCCGACAAGCGCGTTGTCGATGCCAAGCGGGCGGTCTTCGTAGCTCCTGAAAATGATGCCCGAACCCACTTGGTCATAGATGTAACCGCCATAAATTGTGAGTTTATCGACGCGTTTTTTGAGGTAAAAACGCCCAATGCCGCTCGCTGAATACGACTCACGTGGATTCAGCAATTGAGAATTTTGATAGACGTCAAAACGCACCCCAATGTCGTAACCACTACTGTTGTAATTCAAGGTCAACCAAGCATCCGCACCGACGAGCTGGTGGTCATATTGTGGGATATTTGCCGCACCAATCGCCGAGTCTCGAATATAAAAATTGCCGTTTGCTTGTAAGCTACCGCTTAGTGCGCTTGTTTCCGCGGGATTTGCAACTGCTTGAGCCTCAATATTTTGTAGCGAAAAGGGGAGCAGAAACAGGGTACATAAAATTGATTTAATCGTCATATTTTTTTGATTTTAATCATCAAAAATACGGGGAATGTCTCACAAAGTTTTCACGAAGGGAAAAGCATTTTAAGCATTTCGACAGAAAAAAGGGCGTTTCTCGATGTTCGGGATGCCGTAAGGGCGTCATATACTGAGGGGTCCTTTTTTTGAAAAAAATTATCTTCGTTAGAATTTATTTTTCCACATCATGCTTTCCACGGGTCTTTCCGAGCGATTGTTGTATTTAGCTGATGTTTTAAAATTATATAAATTTTGAATATCGCCGTCAATTTTGAAATAAATTAGCTGTCCAATTGGCATTCCTGCGTAGACGCGAACGGGCATGGCGACCGAAATTTCGAGTGTCCAATGGTTGCAAAAACCAACATCACCCTTTCCTGCCGTCGCGTGAATGTCGATGCCAAGTCGTCCCGTACTGCTTTTTCCTTCCAAAAATGGGACAGAATTGTGCGTTTCCGTGTATTCTTCCGTGACGCCGAGGTACAAACGACCTGGCTGTAAAACGATTCCTCCAGGGGGAATGTCAAAATGTTCGATGGTATTGTGTTGCCGTGCGTCGAGAACAGCGTCGCAATAGGTAGCCAAATATTTTCCCAAATGAACGTCGTAGGAATTCGTTCCCAAACAGTCGGGGCGAAAGGGTTCAATGACGATTTGGCGGGTTTCGATAGATTCTAAAATTTTTTTATCCGTAAAAATCATACTCTGGTGTGGCCGCTGGTTTTTCTATTTTTAAGTGTGAACGACGCGCCGCGAAGGTGCGGTGTTTTGCGGAATTTTAGCGTGAGATTGTCCATAAAATTCACAATTACTGAATAATCAAATGCGTTAATGGTTTGCAATTTTAAAATACGAAAAAAGGGACTCCTCAGTATTTTTGGCTTTTTTGCTAAAAAAACCTTATTTTTGACCAAAATTCCAATCAAACGCCATGGCAACAACTATCAGCGAACGCCAATAATATGACAAAAAACCATTTGCGGAATCAACAAAAAGCGGCGCGAATGGCCGAGTGGCAAGGCTTATTTATCACCTAAGCCCCGAGCGACTGCGCGACGATTGCCAAACAGTGAGACGTTTAAACAGAAATTTTTTTACTCATTTTTTCAAATCCCCTAAGTATGAGAAAGTTCTTTTTATTGTTCCTATTACTAAGCCTAAACTACGCGATTAGCGCTCAAAACCCACCGATTGTCGGCTCAAAATGGACGTATATCCAAAGCTCAGGTTTTGGCGAAAATGGCAATTTTTACCGCCTTCAAGTCGCACTCGACACGACAATTGAGGGCAAATTGTGCAAAAAAATGGTGGGCGGCTACCTCTGCGCGACGCTGCCAAACGTGGGTGAATTGGTGCATTTCGATGGTAAAAAAGCCTATCGTTTCGACCCCCGAACGCGTAAATTTTGGCTACTTTACGATTGGGCAGCTAAGGCGGGCGACACGGTAACGGTCTTTGTGCCAACACCGCAAACCGTGGATTCTTTCAAAATTCGGATTGATTCAACGACTTCGTGGACACCAAACGGAGAGGCTTTGCAGATTCAAAAATTTACGCCGATTGGCGCGAGTCGATGGCTTTTTGCCAGCCAACAGATTATTGAAAAATTGGGTGCGAATGCCTTCTTTTTTCCGCAATCGTCGAGCTGTTCGCCCATTCAATTCGGCGCAATCCGTTGCTTTGATGAGCCAACGCAACCCGTCATTAAATTTGTTACCTACGCTTGCGACACGGTGATTGTCCGCGTTCGGACGAGCGACATTTTTAGACATCGAACAATTAGCCTCGCGCCAAACCCCTCAGTATCCGACGTGTTTTTGACACTTGATGCGCCCGTTGAAGGTGGTTTTTCGGCCGACGTAACGAATTTGGTTGGGCAAATTGTTTGGCAAAGCCGCAGTAGAATATTTGGCGAAAATCTGAAATTTAATGTAAGTAATTGGCAATCAGGATTTTACGTTTTGACTTTAACGGATGCCGCAGGCGGAAAATGGAGTCGGCAGTTTATAAAGTAATATGTCAACCCAACGCGGGTTTAAAATCCGCGTTGGGTTTTTTTACAATAAATCGCCCAGTTTTTTATAATTGAAAAAACCCATAGCCGCCGCCAAAACGCTACTCGCCGCCATGGAAATGGTCATTAAAACGTACCAATTTGTTGGTATTCCACTGTTCTTTATTAAAAAATTTAAACCTAAAACAAGTATCGCAAAGCCGACAATCCGCAAAATCCAAGCAATACCCCCCCTCAGTATTTCGAGCTTTTTTGACAAAAAAATGAGCGCAATGAGGACAAAAAACTGCGTTGTAAGCGTGGAAACTGCCGCGCCAAGCGCTTTAAACTGCGGAATTAGAATAATATTCAAAGAGATATTGATGGCGAAAGCCGTGATAAATAACCCATTCATCCGCGCCACTTGACCTGCCGAACCAATCAATGTGCTAAAAATATACGTTCCGCTCACCGCCACAAAACTGCCCATTAAAACGCCTAAAACATCGCCCGAGAAAGGCGTCGCTTGCTTGTAAAGGAGCAACATGATGTCCGTTCTGAAAAACCAAACCGTTCCCGCCACGATGATTGCGGCGACCATAATCAGTTGAAAACTGAACCTTACAAGCGGCGCCACGTCTATTTTATCCTTCAATTGCCGCGCAAACATCGGCATCAAAAGACCCGAAAAGAGCAATCCCAAGGTGTTTACGGCATCGAGTAGCCGATAAGCAGAGGCGTAAATACCCGCTTGTCGGCTGCCGTCTTCGAGCATCCGTTCGAGCATAACAACGTCGGTTCGGGTATAAATAGTCATTAAAAAAATGGATAATGCATAAGGCATTGCCCCCCTCAGTATCAAGAGCGAAAAAGGCGGATTCCAACTGATTTTGAACGTTTTGACTTGTCGAAAAACGATGATAAAAGTTACCAAAGCTGTGATGAAAAGCGACACATTTTGCGCATAAATGAACCATTCCACGCAGAAATGCGCGCTGAATGGCGCAACCCAAAGTAAAACGGCGCACATGATAATCAGCAAAACGCGGTCTAAAACGGAGAGTAAACTGTTGAGCCGATACAGCCCCAAAGCGGCCACATTCGACGACAAATAGAGGCGCAAAGAAACCAAAATATTGTAGAGTGCCAATCCCAAAACCATCGGCAAAGCAGACCAATAGGTCGGAATAAACGCCGAGACGACCGTCGCCACGAGCAAATACACGACGGCAAGCCCAATTTTGAGGGACATGATGCCTGAAAAATATTTGTCTAAAAGCTGTCGATGTTGCGAAATTTCACGGCTGTTAAAGTTTTGAATCCCAAAGTCGTTGATGATTTGGAACAGAAAAGTGAAGCTAAAAAGCGCGAAATAAATGCCATAATTGACTTCGCCCACGCGGTTTTGCACCGCACGGTCAATGCCGAAAATGTAGAACGGCTTGATAATCAGATTGATAAGGACGAGGAAAAGGGTATTGATGAGAAATTCTCTATTCATATTTTTTAGATTTCAAATTCCAAATTCCAAGAGTTCTATATTTCAAATTTCAAATTTCAGAGATTCCAAATTTAACATTTTTGAAATTTGGAATCTTTGAAATTTGGAATCCTTTGGAATCTGGAATCCTTTGGAATCTGGAATTCTTTGAAATTTATTGGTCTCCATCAGCGTCGTTGTTCACATCGCCCATTTTGACGCCAATAAAGTCAAAATTATTGGTTGCCGCCGTGAAAGTGACTTCAAAAACGTCAGGAATGGTTAGATTAGACGGAAAATCGGGGTTTGTCAAAACAAAAGACGGAATAAAACGCCACGAAGCCAACGGCAAATTGTCGCGTAGTCCGAGAATCAAACGGCGCAAATGCAGTATATCGACGCCATCAATGTCTTGACTGCCGTCCACATCGCCCGCAAAAAGTTTGAGTTTCGACGTAATCGGCGTAAGTCCCAAAATATGCCGCCGCATCAACAAAATATCCACGCCGTCCACGCCATTAATCGGGTTTGTAGTGCGCGAGAGCCGTACATTTATGGGTGTACTGAGGGGTATGTTTGGGAAAGAGAAAACGCCAAATGCATCAGTCATTGCGGAATTTGTTCCCATAAAAACCGTTTGATTTGCCATCGCCGCGCCGCTTGCCGTTGTCACATGACCGCTTATTGTCACGGTATTTGACGGCGTTGACGTGCCATTTTGCGTCAAAACGCTCGAATTTGTCGGGTCAAGCCAATCTTTTAAGCGGCTCGTCGGCGTGCCATTGCCGTTCCAAGATTTGGCGAGCCAACCGCCGAACGCGTAAAGCACTGTGCAGTTGTCCGCGTTCGTTGCCCCGCCGTGAAGCTGCCCAACAATGCGCCCCGCTTGGTCAAATATCGGCGCACCCGATGAACCGCCTTCCGATCCGCCTTGCTCAAATGTGTAGCGCAAATGGCTAAACGGCGGCGAAATAACATTGTTGCTCCACGAAACGGGGTTGGTTTGAATGACGGGTGCATTGGCACTAAGCGTAATTTTTTTAATATCACCGCTCGGATGATGAATCATCGTTTGAGTCGTTGGCAACGTCGTAGAATCACGGTTCCAACCATTGAAATGCGCGTTAAAATCGGCAGGAATGCGCTGATTTAGCTGAAAAAGAAGAAAATCTGTCTCGCGCGCACCCGCCCGTCCGATGCAACCTTGGAGCGAGCGCGCCGCGGGTTCAGTCGTCGGATTGTCGCAATTGGGACTTTCGTAATTGAAGAAAAACGTCCATTGCGCGTAGTCAACTGTCAAGCCGTCGGCGCAATGATAAGCCGATAAAACGTAAGGCGTGCCGTCTTGCCGCGTCGTGTTGATGAGCGAGCCGCTGCACCAACCGACCCCCTCAGTAGCGACGACACGAATGCGCACAACGCCCCGTTTTTGCGTTTGCCAATTCGCACCTTGCGGGCAATTGACGTTGATTTGGCAGGGTTTAGAATCGCCGAAACCAAGCGTGCCGAGCGTGCTTTTGGTGTAAGCGTGATACACTTTTTTGACGACAAAAGGCGCGTTTGTCTCGTCTTTTTGCGTAGATTTAGGTTCAAAATACGTTAAAATCGTTTCTTTCCCGTTGGTGAAACCAATGAAAAATTTATTGCTTTCGTTGTTGTTATCGGCGTCGTAACTGCCTAAGATCTCTTTACCATCGGGCGTGTTCAGATAAAGTTTACTGCCTTTTGGCAGATTGAAATTTTCTAATGTCATGGCTAAACCCGCCGCGTTTTCTGAGCGTAAATGCAGCTGCCACAGGCGATTGCCATCACTCAAAACAGTCCATTGACCACTGTTTTCGGTCGTAAAATCCACGTCGGTCGAGACAGCAAAACGGAATTCGCCGAGCCAACCTTTGTCTTCTTCGCGCACTTTTGCCCAGTCGGGTTGTGCCAATTCGAGCGCCTTTGGGGACGTGATTTTTTCGGAAATACTGAGGGGTATGCCACCTTTCGAGATTTGAGCATCTGCGAAAAAAGGAAGGATACACGTGGTGAGCATTAAAAGTAATCGGTTCATGGAAAGGTGTTTTAAAATTTATTTTATCGCATCACGGACTTCAATCCGCGCGTTGCCAATCATATCAGCAAATAGGAGAATATAAACAATTACAAAGCCAAGTTCTACGCAACGAGAAATCAGGTATTGTTCAAAAAAGGAAACGCAAATAACTGTCTATCAGCTATTTGCGTTTCCTTTGGCACTTAAACATTGAGTAACTTATTACTTTATTTTTTCTTAGGACCAACATTCCGATTGCTCGGACTGTTGCTTCGGTTGTTATCCCGCGGACTGTTATTGCTATTGCCTCTAACATCGCGGTCGTTGCGCGAACGGTCGTTGCTGCGGTCATTCGTTCGGTTGTCGTTGCGGTTGCTACTCCGATTATCACGGTCTTTTCCGCCTGAATTACTCCGATTTTGACCACCACCACCGCCGCGTGCGTTTTCGCGTGCTGCTGCGTTGTTGCGGTCGTTGCGATCGCTTTCGCGGCGCAAGCGGGTTGAGTTGGCAAGACCGTCAATGCGGCTGTTTTCTTCAAGACTCAAACGGCCATTCGAGAGAATGTCAAGGTCGTTTTTAATCACTTCGTCGCTCACATAATGCTCGCGATTCCACGTTTTGTACGCCAATTTCATGTACGAACCAATCGTATGCACGAAGCCGTCTTTGATGGGACCCGCATCCATGTCGCGCGCGCGCAAAATGAGTTTGTGAAGATTGTTGCCATAGTGGCGAAACCGCGTGTCTTGCTGCGGATAAGGGACGCGTTCGGGCTTTTTCCGCGCTGTTTCGGGCGTTGGCACCACACCCGTGGGCGTCACGACGTCGAGGTTGTATTTAGCAATGTGGAACAAGTGTTGCCACAATTTACTGCGATAATCTTCCACATTTTTCGCTTGTGGATACAATTGTTGAATCAAATCTATGATTTCCTCACAAAATTGTTGGCGGTAAGCCGAGTCGGGTATTTGCTGAGCGTGCCGAACCAATTGTTGCACATTGCGCCCATATTCGGGCATAATCAGATGCTCATGTGACGTATTGTACGCGATGTCGGTCGGCAGCATTCTATCTTTTTTCATGCTATTATTTTGCTATTTGTTAATTGCGGATGGCAATTTTTTAATTTTTTATTGAAAATACTGAGGGGTCCTAAATTCAGGCGCTGGGGTAGCCGATGGTGCGGAAGCCGCGTAGGAAAGCTCAAAAGTACGATTATATCTAAAGATTAATAATTGCAGAACGAAATAATCTTAAAACAGTTGCCTATTTTAATTTCCAGATTCCAGATTCCAGATTCCAGATTCCAGATTTGGAATCTGGAAATCTGGAATCTGGAATTATTCAACAGTTACCGATTTTGCCAAATTGCGCGGTTGGTCAACGTTGCATTCACGCATGACGGCGATGTGATAACTCAACAATTGCAAAGGAATAACGGACAAAAGCGGCGTTAATTGCTCGGCAGTATCGGGAATTTCGATGACATAATCCGCCAATTCCTTGATAATCGTATCGCCTTCCGTGATGACGGCAATAACAATGCCCTTTCGCGCTTTCACTTCTTGAACGTTGGAAACGATTTTTTCGTAAGCACTTTTGTTGGTACAAACGATGATGCAGGGCATATTTTCGTCAATCAAAGCAATCGGTCCGTGCTTCATTTCCGCCGCAGGATAACCTTCGGCATGGATGTAGGAGATTTCTTTCAACTTCAAAGCGCCTTCCAAAGCCACGGGAAAATTGTAGCCGCGGCCCAAATACAAGGCATTTGGTGCGTCTTTCATTTCGCCCGCAATGTATTTCACGGCTTCGTTTGTCTTCAAAACATCCTCTACTTTCGACGGAATCGCCTCCAATTCGGCGAGCAAACGGCGATAGTCAGATGTGCTAATTTTGCCGCGTTTGTAGCCAATTTGCAACGCCATTAGCGTCAAAACGGTCACTTGTCCCGTAAATGCTTTGGTCGAAGCAACGCCAATTTCGGGTCCTGCGTGGATGTAAGAACCAGCATCTGATGTACGGGCGATGCTCGAACCGACGGCATTAACGACACCGTAAATCATCGCGCCACGCTCTTTTGCCAACTCAATAGCTGCTAAAGTATCGGCCGTTTCGCCCGATTGAGAAATGGCGATAACAATATCTCTTTCCGTGATAATCGGGTTGCGATAGCGGAATTCTGAGGCATATTCAACCTCAACGGGCAATCGTGCGAGTTCCTCAAACAGGTATTCACCGACCAAACCAGCGTGCCAAGACGTGCCGCAAGCGATAATAATCAAGCGTTCAGCGTTCTTAATGCGGCGCTCATTTTCAGTCACACCGCCCATGTTGACCCAACCTTCGGCGGCGTTAATCCGACCACGCATCGCGTCGGCAATCGTCTTGGGTTGCTCGTGAATTTCTTTGAGCATGAACGAATCGTAACCGCCTTTTTCGAGCGCTTCAATTGTCAATTCCAATTCTTGAATGAACGGCACTTGCATCTCGTTGGCAATCGTTTTAATATCAAAAGTTCCGTCTATACGTACCGTAACTATCTCATTATCATTGATATACACAACCCGTTTGGTGTGT
The DNA here is from genome assembly GCA_043764555.1 of Saprospiraceae bacterium. Taxonomy (GTDB): domain Bacteria; phylum Bacteroidota; class Bacteroidia; order Chitinophagales; family Saprospiraceae; genus JAAFJT01. The sequence goes on along the minus strand of JAYUKJ010000203.1, from coordinate 5,207 downwards.
TCCACAATCGGCGTCGCGTCCGAGGCGAAGAAAAATTCACCTTTCCCGATGCCTAAAACCAAGGGGCTTTGCTTGCGTGCCGCAACGATTTTCGTCTTATCGGTCTTGTCAATCACAACGATTGCGTAGGCACCAACGACTTTTGAAAGGGCAACCCGCACAGCTTCTTCGAGCGGTAAGGCTTCGCGTTCTTGCAATTCTTCAATCAAATGTACCAAAACTTCGGTGTCCGTATCGCTCGTAAACGTGTGTCCCAAACGTTGTAAAGCCGTTTTCAACGGCGCATAATTTTCAATAATACCGTTGTGAACGAGTGCCAAACGGCTATTGCCCGACACATGAGGATGAGAGTTAATATCGTTAGGTTGTCCGTGCGTCGCCCAACGGGTGTGTCCGATGCCGATTGTGGCTTCCAAGTCTTTGCCTTCGGCAAATGTTTCAAGGTCGCTGACCTTTCCTTTTTTCTTATAGATGGATAAATCCCCGTTCAAAAGTGCAACACCTGCACTGTCATAACCGCGATATTCTAAGCGTTGAAGTCCTTTAATTAGGATGGGATAAGCTTGTTTTGCGCCAATGTAGGCAACGATTCCGCACATAGTTTGAAGTTAGTTTTAATAAACGAAATAGGCGTGAGTAAGGGTATTTAATGATAATTAATTCGAGCGTTTTTACTCATTAATTAGCACGAATTAGATAACTGTAATTAAATAGATTTTAGTTGTTAGAAACAGCCACTAATTGGTTGTTCTTAGGTGATTTTAAAAATGTAATTAATTGAAAATCAATAGCTTAATCTCACTTTAGGACCCCTCAGTATTCCAAGTAAAAAAAGCAGAATTTCAACTAATTGAATTGAATTCACAAGGGTTTTAATGGCTTAATTAAAAGGGAATTTTTTGATTTAATTAATTAAAAAGCAGTTAAATTTAGTGGTCATTAATCAATTGAAAAGCAATTAAATAAAAGGTAATTAATTGAAATTGATTTAGGAGATAAGATTGTTTTACAATTATTGGTTAACTAAAAATATTACTAATTTTAATAAAAACTTTCCAAAAGTTTTCAACTTTTGGAAAGTTTTTGCCATGTAATATTTACAAATTTTAAACGCCTTCAAGTGCTTCTACCGTTTCTTTAATCGCCACAAAATTTGGCAAAATACCCGGATTTGGCGTGACTTCCGCGTAGCGAACGACCCCCTCAGTATCAATGACAAAAGCGGCACGTTTTGAAACACCGTTCATGTTGAAAACGAATTTTTCGATTAACACGTCGTATGCCGTTGCCGTCGTTTTGTTAAAGTCTGACAACAACGGAAAATTGTAATTATTGTCTTCTTTATACTTCGCAAGTGTAAAAACGGAATCTACCGAAATGCCCAAAATCTGAGCGTTCAGACGTTGATAAATCGCCATATTATCCCGTGCGTTGCACAATTGCTCGGTACAGGCACCCGTAAATGCTTGTGGGAAAAAGTGTAGAATAACGTTTGTTCCGCGAAAATCGCTGAGTTTAACTTCTTTTTTTTCGTCTGAAAAAAGCGCGAAATCGGGCGCTGCTTGTCCTACTTCTATCATTTTGAAGATTTTTATTGTTAATTAAATTGAGTCACGAACGGTAGCTCATAAGTGCTATCATTTAAAAAGCGGGTCAAAATTACGCTTTTCTGCTTAAAGTTACGTCAATAGGGTTTTAAACTTTTGTAAATTATTAGCAACAGTCTGAAATTGATTTTTGAGACCCCTCAGTATAAAAGCCATTTTGGGTTTGTTTTAATGAAATTTTATATTGTTTTGCAGTGTATATGAGATGACAATTCAGGGAAAAACGTATAAATCGATGCTTTCATTTTCGCTAAAAGTGCTTAAACATGACAATTGCTTACACGATATTTTGCGGCAATTCGATAATCGTGCTTATTTTTTAGCGCAATAAACGGGTCTCTCAACATTAAAACAGGCTCTTCGGAAATGTGGGACAAATTAGATGTGCGACATAAAGCCGATAATTCCGTTTTTTTTGTAGAAAAAAGACCCCTCAGTATAATGCGTAAAAAAGCCTTAAAAACACTCGTTTTTAAGGCTTTTTGAATTCTATACTGAGGGGTCCCTTTTCAAATTCAAGAGGTAAATCCTATCAAAATGAGAAAGATAATCACTATTTCGATTAGGATTCAAAATTTGAAATTTGAAATCCACCTTATGCGCCCATTATTTCTAAATTTGACCCTAAATTGGAACATCCGTAACTAATCGAAATAGAAAATGGGCTGGAAAGCAAATCTCATCAAACCTTTTGCGCGCCGTGTGGCGCAACAAATTGAGTCGCTGTCTAAGGACAACGCGGCGGTTGACGCGCAAAATCGCGTTTTGAAGCACCTGATACTGAGGGGCGCGCAAACGGCGTTTGGGCGCGACCATGATTTTTCAAAAATAACAAATTATGAAGATTTCAAAGCGCACGTGCCGATTAGAGACTACGAAGCCTTGAAACCCTACATCGAGCGCGTGAAAACGGGCGAATCGGACGTACTTTGGACGGGAAAACCCGCTTATTTTGCCAAAACGAGCGGCACAACTTCGGGCGTTAAATACATTCCTATCACTAAAGAATCCGTGCCAAATCATTTTGGTTCGGCAAAAAATGCGCTGTTCAACTACTATGCACGGTCGGGCAACGGCGCTTGGCTCGATGGCAAGCAGATTTTTTTGTCGGGCAGTCCCGAATTATCCGAAGTTAACGGCGTGAAAACGGGTCGTCTGTCGGGTATTTCGACGCACATGGTGCCAAAATGGCTGCGATTGAGCCAATTGCCAAGCTACGAAACGAATTGCATTGACGATTGGGAAACCAAGCTCGACGCGATTGTTCGAGAGACATCGGGGCAATCTATGCGCCTGATTTCGGGTATTCCACCGTGGGTTCAGATGTATTATGAGCGTATATTGGATTTTTCTGGCAAAAAAACGGTGAAAGAAGTCTTTCCAGATTACTCGGTTTTCGTTTACGGCGGCGTCAATTTTGAACCATATCGCGCCAAGTTGGAAGAATTGGTTGGTGGAAAAATGGACAGCGTCGAGACTTATCCCGCGTCGGAAGGTTTTATTGCGTTCCAAGACAGTCAAACGGATAAAGGTTTATGGCTCAATGTGGATTCAGGCATTTTCTTTGAATTTGTGCCTACAAGTGAAATCTTCAACGAAAACCCGACGCGATTGAGCCTAAATGACGTAGAATTAGGCGTTAATTATGCCATAATTATCAACAACAACGCGGGACTTTGGGGTTACAGCATCGGCGATACGGTGCAGTTCACGTCCAAAAATCCTTACCGAATCATCGTTTCGGGACGGATTAAACATTTTATTTCCGCCTTTGGCGAACACGTGATTGGCAAAGAAGTCGAAGAAGCGCTGCTTTTGGTCGCCAATACTGAGGGGTCCCGCATTGTCGAATTTCACGTTGCGCCGCAAGTTGTGCCGCCCGAAGGTGGAATGCCGTACCACGAATGGTTCATCGAATTTGACAATCCACCGTCGAATATGGCTGATTTTGCGAAAAAATTGGACAAAGCCATGCTCAACAGCAATATTTATTACAAAGATTTGGTCGTCGGCAACATCCTCCGTCCGCTCGTTTTGCGCCCGCTCAAACGCGACGCATTTCGAGATTTCATGAAATCGGAAGGGAAATTAGGTGGTCAAAATAAGGTGCCGCGCTTGGCAAATGACCGCGTTTTGGCGAATGCTTTGACACAATATATTGAGTAACGCGACTTTAAAGTCGCGCTACGTTTATGACTAATTAAATATTCATCGCATTTTGATAAAAGAAAAACACCGCATTTTAGGCATCGACCCTGGAACAAACTTCTTGGGTTACGCCGTTCTCGAAATTGATGGGCGTGCCTTGAATCTCATCACGATGAGCATCCTCACGCTCACGCACGTGGACGACCCGAGCGAAAAATTGAAACGAATTTTTGAAAAAGTCGCGTGGGTCATTGACACTTATCAACCGAAAGAAATGGCGATTGAAGAGCCTTTTTACGCCAAAAACGTGCAATCCATGCTCAAATTGGGTCGTGCACAAGGCGTGGCGATGGCGGCGGCGATGGTCAACGGGCTGCCTGTTTCTCAGTATTTACCAAAAACGGTGAAAAAAAGTGTCGTCGGCAATGGTAATGCGTCAAAGGAACAAGTCGCGGCAATGTTAGGACACATTTTGAAACGCCCGATTGAACCAAGCTATTTTGACGCTTCGGATGCGCTCGCGGTGGCGGTTTGTCATCACTATCAATCGAATAGCGCTTTGGGTGGCGGCAAAAAACACGATTCTTGGGCGGGTTTTATGAAGGCAAACGCGGATAGGGTGAAAAAATAGGACCCCTCAGTATATTGTCAAAAAATCACTACTTTTGCCACAAAACAATAGAAAAACGAATTCAAAATGAATTTTATTACAACAAAAATACAAGCCTATCGCACCAAAGTGGACGCATTGATTGGCGATTTGCACCAATTGACGAGCGACATCGGACACGCCGAACTCGCCAAAACGGTCAGTGATTTGCGACAGCGCATCCACGAACCTTTCCTTTTTGTCATCGCGGGCGAAGTGAAAGCGGGAAAAAGTAGCTTTATTAACGCGCTTTTGGCAACGGGCAAAGAGATTTGTAAAGTTGCCGCACAACCGATGACCGACACGATTCAGCTCATCACTTACGGCGAAACCGAAGCCGTGGTGGACGTAAATCCGTATTTGAAAAAGATTTTTCAACCCGTTGACATTCTAAAAGAAATCTCAATTGTTGACACGCCCGGGACAAACACAATTGTCGCGCATCACCAAGAGATTACCGAAGCGTTTATTCCGTCGGCGGATTTAATTGTCTTTGTTTTTGAATCTAAAAACCCGTATCGACAGTCGGCTTGGGATTTTTTCAATTTTATTCACGCCGATTGGCGCCGTAAAATCATCTTCGTTTTGCAGCAAAAAGACTTGATGTTGCCCGATGATTTGGCAACAAACACGCAAGGTGTGATTGACGAAGCGCGAAAACGCGGACTGATTGACCCCGTTGTTTTTGCCGTTTCGGCGCGCGACGAACAAGCTGAAAAATTCGATTTGAGCGGTTTTTCAGGCGTTCGAGACTATATTCGGTCGAATATCACGGGCGGAAAAGCGCCGATGTTGAAACTCGC
>JAYUKJ010000202.1:0-4988 GCA_043764555.1 Saprospiraceae bacterium | reverse complement strand
GGCGTTGGAAAAGTGTTGATGGAAGAAAGTATTCGTCAAATGGCACGTCTTTTTCCCGACAATAGCGTGAAAATTGGCGCACAATCGTATTTATTGCGCTTTTATACGGCACTTGGTTTTGAGTCAACGGGTGAAGAATATTTGGAAGACGACATTCCTCACACGTCGATGATTTTGAAAAAATAACAAAAAAAAGGCGTTTACCGATGTTCGGGATGCCGTAAAGACGTCATATACTGAGGGGTCCTTTGAGACAATATGGTGGACTAACAAAAGCGGTTTTTATCAATATACTACGTAATCCAATCGTGGTATATTGGGGCAATTGACAAAAAGAACCGTTTAAAATTTTTCTTTTCAGATAACGGCGTAACTATATTTGCCGCACAACCTACGAACCAAGAATGATTACAAGTAAATTAACATTAACAAAAGTTTCACATAATTCACAAAATCCTCCTGTAAGATGACAAACACACTCGCACCCAATGTCGAATTGGCAAATCAAGTTATTATTGAAGCGCGCACTTTCGGCATTCTGCATCATTCAATCCAAAACCACGCAACAGACGGTGCAAAACTGTTGGTGAACGGAAAGCAAATGATTCATTTTGGTAATTGCGGCTATTTAGCGCTCGCCAATGACCCGCGCCTCAAAAACGCGGCGATTGACGCGATTGAGCGCTACGGCATTTCGTTGCCTTGCTCGCGAACCTACGCAAGTTACCCGTATCACGAAGAGGCGGAAGCCTTGTTGGGCAAAATTTTTGGCAAACCCACGCTCATCTCGCAGAACACGACGCACGCCCACATGGCGGCGATTCCAGTTCTCGTCAAGCGCGGCGACGCCATTATCATTGACCAACAAGCCCACACGAGCGTTCACAACGCGACGGCCTTTGCTCAAAGTGGCGGCGCTTACGTCGAAATGATTCGGCACAACCGCATGGATATGCTCGAAAGTCGCTTAAAAAAATTAAGTGATACGTATGAGCGCATTTGGTTCATGACGGACGGCATTTTCTCCATGTTTGGCGACGTCGTGCCGCTCGATGCACTACTCGAATTGTGCAAAAAATATCCAAAATTGCATATGTACATCGACGATGCGCACGGCATGAGTTGGACGGGTGAAAACGGAAAAGGCTATATTTTGGACCGTTTACCCGATTTTCACGAGCGTTTGGTCTTGATTACGTCGCTCGGCAAAGGATTTGGCGCAACGGGCGCCGCGATTGTTTTACCAAACGAAGAACTCAAGCAAGTCGTTCTCAACGTTGGACCGACGCTCATGTTCAGCACGCCGATTATGCCCGCGGGCTTGGCGGCCATCGTTGAATCGGCAAAAATTCACTTGTCACCCGAGATTACGGAGCGCCAAGAACGCCTCCACAAATTGATGAGTTATTTTACTTTGACGGCAAAATCGCTCAAATTGCAGTTGGTCAACGAAGACCGCACGCCGATTTATTTCGTCGGTGTTGGCAAGCCGCGCGCGGGCATGGAAATCACGAAAGCCATGATTGAAGCGGGTTATATGGTGAGTCCGTCGGCGTTTCCGTCGGTGCCTTACAACAGCACGGGCATTCGGACGAATTTGACGATTAACCATACCGAGCAAGACATTTACGATATGCTCACAACTTTGGCACGCATCATCGAGGATATGGAAGGCCGCAATCGCTTGTCGCGCGCCACCATTCAAAAGACGTTTGCATTGGCTAATTGATTCATTGCTTAGGTTTTATAAATAAGAGATTTTAGATATTTGAACATTCGCGATAAGCCTTCGTTTAATTGGACTTGACGCGCGTTTGACTGTCTAAAATCTTTTTTTTTTTGCTTTTATACTGAGGAGTCCAAAATGTGACAATAATTTTGCATCTATTTTCAGAAATTGTGGTATAGAATTTGGCTGATTCTTCCACGCAAGTAAACAAATAATACATAAATCCGTAGGCTCTTTGTTATGAAGTTACACACCCTTTTTTCCATACCTTTTTTTGCTTTCATTGAAAAGCTGATTCCCGACAGTCTGAAAAGCGATACTTACGCTTATCGGAAGGCCAAAGTTTTGACTTATGTACACTTGTCGTTGGTTTTTTTGGGCAGCGTTTTATGGATAATGCAACAAAATATCCTTAAAAACGACCCCGTTCCGTTGTGGATAAGCAATGTTTGCGGTGTTTTGTTGATTGTTTTGTTCAAAAAAATGGGAAATCTCATCATCGCGGGCAACCTCATTGCCGCTGCTTTGGCAGTCCCGATAGCCCTTTTTGTTCCCCAAACGGGCGGTTTACATTCCGATAATTTGCTATGGCTTATCATCGCGCCTTTGGTGGCGCTGCTGTTTGCCAATCGAAAATCAGGCATTGTCTGGCTGCTTTTTCTGCTCGTTTTTACGACGTATTTGTGGCGATTTGACGCTTATTTTCAAGACAAACAACTCAGTCCCACGATAGGAAATGCGGATTATTATTTCATCAGCTACTTCTTGCTTTTTGCCGCAATTTTTTTCATCGTTATGATTTTTGAAAGCGGACAACTGTTGATTATCAAGATGTTACAAGAACAGAAAGCGACTTTGGAGAGTCAAAGTGAGCAAATAAATATTAAAAATTATGAATTGCAAAACATCGAAAACCGCTTAAATGAGTCCATGCATGAGCTTGAAAATTTTGCTTACGCCGCCAGCCACGACCTGAAAGAGCCGCTCAGAATGATTGGGATGTACACCCAATTGCTCAAAAAACGCATTGGTGGACAGCTCGAAGGGTCAAATGTGGAATTTATGGACTATGTGACGGATGGCGTCGGCCGCATGCAAGTTTTATTGGATGATTTATTGAAATACTCGCGACTTGGAAAAGAAGAGCAAGACATTCGCAACATCGACCTCAACAACACGCTCTTTGTCGTGATTCACAACCTCACGGCGGCGATGAAAGAAACGAATGCCGCCATTGTCGTCACACCTTTGCCAACGGTTTTGGCATCGTCGGTGGAGATGACGCAATTGTTCCAAAATTTGATTTCCAACGCCGTCAAATTTAGACGAAAAGACACGCCACCAATGATCGAAATTCGCGTAACTGATTGGTCTTCAAACAAATACCGTTTTATGATTGCCGACAACGGCATCGGCATTCCTGCGCAACACCAAGACCGTGTTTTCAATATTTTTGAGCGCCTCAACAGCCGAACGGATTACGAAGGCTCGGGAATCGGCTTGGCCACGTGCAAAAAAATCGTTCAAAATGCAGGTGGCGAGATTTGGCTCGAATCGACTGAAGGCGTCGGCACAACTTTCTTTTTTACGCTGCCGAAATCAGGTTTGAATTGACGTTTTACGCTAACTTTTGGAAAGTTTGAAACTTTCCAAAAGTTTTAATCTATTGAAAATCAATATTTTACAAAAAAATAAGACCCCTCAGTATTTTAGTGTTTTTGTCAAAATATTTACCATAAAAAAACGTCGAAAGCGGTCTGAAACCCTTTCGACGTTTTTTTTTACGCTTTTTCTTTAAACGCCGCAATCGCTTTTTTCGTAAAATCGGACAAAGCCAAACGCCCACTAATCGCCGCCCGCTCGGCGAGTAACGCGGGCCACCCCTCAGTATTTTGCCAAAAAACGCGCTTGATTTCACCCATCGCTTCGGGACTCGACGCTGCCAATTTTTCAGTTAAATGCGCCAAATAGGCGTCTAACTGCGTGGTTGTCTCGAAAACGTCGTTAAAAAGTCCTTTTTCTTTTGCCCAATATGCCGTTCGCCATTCGGTTGCGTTGATGGTGAGTTCCGAAAAAGCTGACAAACCCATGCGCCGTTCGACGGCTGGGCCAATCACAAAAGGTCCAAATCCGACGGACAATTCACTCAATTTTATGGTCGCATATTGCGAAGCGACGCAATAATCAGCCGCTGCGCAAATCCCCACGCCGCCGCCGATTGCGCGTCCGTGCGCTCGAACGACGATGAATTTTGGACATTCCCGCATGGCATTCAAGACATTGGCGAAGCCCAAAAAGAAATTTTTCCCCGTTTCAAAATCCGCAATTGCCGCCAATTCGTCGAAACTTGCGCCCGCGCAAAACGTCCGCTCGCCGCCCGACCTCAAAATGACCACCGATACTGAGGGGTCCTTGCCAGCTGCTTGAATCGCCATAGTGAGTTCGTTTAACAGATTGGAAGGCAACGAATTATGAGCAGGATGAAAAAATTCAATGTGCTGAATACCATTTTCAATGCACGTTTTGACGTAGCCTAATTCATTCATATTGGTAGCCATTTTTTATTTTTTTTTATTTAAAACTAAGAAAAGCCGCCGCAAACTCAGGCTTACGACGGCTTTTTTTTGCGCTCAAAAAGCGTTATTTATTTTAATTTATCGCAAACACTTTTGATGCGGCGAACGGCTTCTCGCAATTGCGTTTCGCTCGCTGCGTAGCTCAATCGGAAGCAATTTGGCTCACCAAAAGCCGAGCCGCTTACCAAACCGACATAGACGCTTGTCATGACGTAATCGCAGAAATCGTCGGCGTTTTTAATCACTGTTTCGCCGTCCGATTTGCCAAAATACGCGCTAATATCGGGAAAAACGTAAAATGCGCCGTCGGGCGTTGGCACTTTGAAGCCTTCGATTTCGGACAACAAACCGACGACAATATCGCGGCGCACGCGAAATTCGTCGCGCATTTTGTACGTCGCTTCGAGGCTCGAATTGAGCGCCACAACCGCCGCTTTTTGGCTAAAAGAGTTCGCGCCACTCGTTGATTGTCCTTGAATTTTGTTGCAGGCGTCAATGATAAATTTTGGTGCGCCGATGTAGCCCAAACGCCAACCCGTCATTGAAAATCCTTTGGCAAAACCATTGACGGTAATTGTCTGATTTTTTACTGAGGGGAACGCCCCGATGCTGCAATGTCCTGCATCTGTGTAGTTTATATATTCATAAATTTCATCAGCTACGATGTGAATGTGCTTGTGTTT
>JAYUKJ010000201.1:0-1511 GCA_043764555.1 Saprospiraceae bacterium | reverse complement strand
GTGCGTTTCAAGGTCTTGCGGCAGCTTTAAATCGCGCTCGCAAAACGGGGAATGTTCGAGCAATTGTCCGAAGTGATTGCGGTAGCGTTTTGGTGTGTAAATTGGGTGAAACGACTCGGCAAAAAGGAGGCGGTTGTCGGTTGTGTCGAAGTCAATTTGGTAAATTATGCCGCGCGGAATGATGAGGTAATCGCCGTATTCAAAGGGAATATTGCCCAATTGCGTCCGCAAAATCCCTGAACCACGGTGAATAAAGAGCATTTCGTCGGCATCGGCGTTTTTGTAAAAGTAGTCGCGCAACGATTTTTGCGGCGCCGCCAAGCCAATGTGAATGTCCGAATTGACCAAAAGCGGCGTGCGGCTTTCCAAGAAATCGGCTTTGGGCGCGACGTCAAAACCTTTGAACAGTCGCGCTTTTATGCCTTTTTGCACGGCAATTTCGGGCGCAACGTCGGTTTCTGATAAAATTTCTTTTATCATTGTCGGGCGATTTATTTGATACATCAGCGACGACATTCCGTCAAAACCGATGGTGCCAAACAATTGTTCGTAGTAAAGAGACCCCTCAGTATTTCGGAACTGCGTGTGGCGTTTTTGGGGTATTTTCCCCAATTTATGATAAATTGGCATTGTATAATGTGGTTTTAAATATGTGGATAATTTTTAACACATAGGCGGATAGGACACACGGGTTTTTGTTTTCTCTACGTAAAAAAGGAAAACTATGTGTCCTATATGCTTATGTGTTAATTTAAATTAATAAATTAATGAGCAGTAAAAATATGGATTTTACGATTGACAACATTCCTTTCGGGATATTTTCGGTAAAAAATCGAACGAAACGCTTGGCGACCATCATCGGTGACCACGTTGTTGACCTTTTTGCGCTCGCGCAAATGGGCGCTTTTGACGATTTAAACGTTAAGAAATCTGTTTTCAGAAACGATTTTTTGAACGATTTCATTGCCTTGGGTAAAACCAAAACGGATGCCGTTCGGTTGCGTTTGCAAATGGTTTTAGCGAATTATTCGTTGGAACAAGGTGAAAATTCGACTTTGAATCTTCAAAATTCCTCACTTGGCGGCGGTAATCCGACATCAGACACGTCACTACACGGCACGAAGCAACCGAATTCGACATCGGGGGACCCCTCAGTATATAAGACCAAAAATGCGATTTTCCACGCTAAAAACGCCGTAAATCTTCATTTACCCGTAAAAATTGGCGATTATACGGACTTTTATTCGTCCGAACAACACGCGACGAATGTAGGGATAATGTTTCGCGACGCGGCGAATGCTTTGTTGCCAAATTGGAAACACATTCCCGTGGCGTATCACGGGCGGGCGAGTTCAATTTTTGTTTCAGGCACCAATTTTCACCGTCCGAAAGGTCAAATTTGCCCCGATGAAACGCTGCCGCCGATTTTTTCCGCGACGCGGCGTTTGGATATTGAGTTGGAAATGGCGACAATTATTGGCAAAAACAATCCGCTTGGCGACGCGATTCCC
>JAYUKJ010000200.1:0-5006 GCA_043764555.1 Saprospiraceae bacterium | reverse complement strand
CCAACGCATTTGCAAAACACCCTTAATCGCTTCACTAAAAATACTCATATTCATTTTGGAAACACCCTCCACGCGGTCAACAAATTTAATCGGTACTTCGGAGATAATATAGCCCAACGTATGCGCCGCAAACTTCATTTCAATCTGAAACGCATAACCAATAAAACGAATTTTATTCAAGTCAATTGCTTCCAAAACCTCACGTGAGTAGCAAACAAAACCCGCCGTCGGGTCGGCAACGGGCAACCACGTAACCGCTCTAACGTACCAAGAAGCGCCATAACTCAACAAAATGCGGTCCCAAGTCCAGTTCTTCACATCGCCGCCTTTCACGTAGCGACTGCCGACGCTCATGTTCGCGCCACCTTCCGTACACGCCCGCACGAGACGCGGCAAATCAGTCGGATTGTGGCTAAAATCAGCGTCCATTTCGCAGATGTAATCGTAGCCGCGCTCAATGCCCCAACGGAAGCCAGCAATGTAAGCCGTACCGAGTCCGAGCTTGCCCGTTCTTTCCACAATATGAAGACTGTTAGGATAATACGCTTGGTGATTTCTTACTAACTGAGCCGTACCGTCGGGCGAACCATCGTCCACAATCAAGACGTGGAAGAGCATTTCGAGGGCGAAAACAGCGTCAATTATCTTCAAGATATTTTCGCATTCGTTATATGTCGGAATGATGACGAGAGAACGTGGCACAGGAATAAGGGTTTCAAGATTCTGAAAATCGGTTGTTGCGTCGATGGATTCTGGCGCAAATGTATGCCAAAAAGAGGACTTCAAAGGTGCAAAGGTTGTCAAAGTTATCGTGTTTAAAACGTTATTAAATAAGACTTTACGCGGTTTTAATTTTTCTTAACACTTTTTATTTTATCAAATATCTTGCCGACGCCTGTTTTCGCGCTAAAATCCTACCTTTGCACGAAAATAGGCGTCGATTACGCGGATTAACAACATATGCGCATTAAGGGTTGAACACATTTCAATACCGTCTAACACGAATTTTAGCGAATTGTACGAATTACACGAATTTCTTTCAAGCAATTTCTGATTTTATAAAGAAAGACCATAATACTTAGGTTTATTTCTGAAAAAAATTCGTGTAATTCGTACGATTCGCCTAAAATTCGTGTTAAACGGTGTCAAAAGTGTCGTTTCAACGCTTAATTTGCACAATATCCTTATTCCAAGCTCAACGTTTTTTGCAGCATTTTAGGACCCCTCAGTATTTTACACCATTTTAAGCGTTTTTGAATTGATACATTATGAAAAGAAGAAAAACAAACTATTTTTATAGCATCGTCAGCGTGGCTTTAGTTCTATTTCTACTCGGTTTTTTTGGAACAGCGCTGTTGTTTACGCGGCAACAAGTGACGAATCAGCAGGAAAAAATCTCGATGATGGTGGAATTGAAAGAGAATGCAGACCCATTGTCGCTTCAAATGCTCAAAAATTGGTTGCCCAAAGCCGATTTTGCGCGCGAAGTTCGTTTTGTATCGAAGGAGCAAGCGGGCGCCATGATGCGCAAAAGTCTCGGCGATGAATACATTGCGGCGGATATGCCGTTGCCGTTTTACGATGCTTTCTCCGTAAATCTCAAAGCCGACCGACTGAATAACGACAGTATTGCGGCAATTTCAGCGCATTTACGCGCAAACGACGCCGTTAGTGACGTTTATATGGACGAAGGTTTGATGGGCGATGTGTCCAAAACGGTCGAAAAAATTGCCTTAATTGCCCTTGCCGTTGCCGCTTTGTTCATCATTGTCGCCATCACATTAATCCATAATACCATCCGTTTGAATCTTTTTTCCGACCGTTTTATCATCAAAAACATGGAATTAGTCGGTGCTTCGTGGGGATTTATCAGCAGTCCTTACATCCGTCGCGGCGTGCGAAATGGCTTTTTTAGCGCCCTTTTGGCACTCGTTTTACTCGCCGTTCTATGGCTTTTCGCCCAAAAAGAAGCGCCCGAATTGAATTTTCTGCTAACAAATCCCTTGTTTTGGGCAAGTTGCATCGGCTTGATTCTGTTGGGCGTTTTCATCAGCTGGATGAGTACGTATTACGTCGTTAATAAATATTTAAAAATGCGTTTGGACGATTTGTATTGATAAAAAACGTCAAAATACTGAGGGGTCTCTTTTTTAGAGTGTATAACAAATTGTCTTTTAGACTTCAACTTTCCAAAAGTTAAAACTTTTGGAAAGTTATTTCACGATAAAAGGTGAATTTGTTATACACTCCTTTTTTATGTAATTGAATTCCGTAATTACATACATTTGTTTTAAAAATAAATCACCCGCGGCGCTTTTTTCAAGCAAAAACGACTTTTTCACCTTTTTTAACCTAAATTAAGGCACAGGCGTTCTATCTTCGCGCTCACAATTTGGAACCTGAAATTTGGAATCTAAAGTTTGGAATTTGAAATCTGAAATTTGGAATTTGGAAGTCTATTTCGTCATAAAAAAAATAAATTAGAGTAATGGCAAAGCCAATAAAACCCGCGCAATCCACGCAACCACAACAGCCTAAAGCAGCCGTACCAACGCGCGCGCAGACAACAACGCCAGCCGCCGCAAAATCTTCGGGACCCTCCGTATTTGGGCAACGCAACGACGCCCTCATCTTCGGACGTGAAACCTATAAATGGATGTTGATTGGTCTTGGCATCATGGCGGTCGGCTTTTTGTGCATGAGCGGCGGTTCAATGCCTTCGCCTGACGTTTGGGATGAGTCGATTATTTACAGCACAACGCGGACGGTCATTGCGCCTTTTTTAATCATGGTTGGTTTGGGCGTTCAAGTATATGCTATTTTTAAAAAATCGTAAACAACCAACTGTGAATTATGATGGACGCGTGCCTTCTTAATTCTAAAAAATGATGAATCATAGATTGGGAACAAGGGTTTAATTAGTCATTAATTAAACCCTTGTTCTCAATCTATGATTCATCATTTTTTTTAGCATCAATCGCTTTTTGAAAGCGGCTATTTGCGTTAATTTTCAGAATTTAATCAAAGCGAATACGTTGGCTATCAACCAGTTACTCATTTTTATACCCTCTTTTCCAAAAAAATAAATTTTAGGACCCCTCAGTATAAAAGCCTTTTTTAGGCATTTTTCAAATAAAAAAAACGAAAAAATATGACTTATTTACAAGCAATTATCATTGCAATTGTCGAAGGATTGACGGAATTTTTGCCCATTAGTTCAACAGGACACATGGTGATTACATCTTCTTTAATGGGCATTCAAAGCGACCCGTTCACCAAATTATTTGAAGTAGCGATCCAATTCGGCGCCATTTTATCGGTCGTTTGGCTCTATTGGAAACGCTTTTTTCAGAGTTTTGACTTCTATTTAAAATTGCTCGCTGGCTTCATGCCCGCTGCCCTTTTCGGCGTTTTGTTGTATAAACACATCAAAGAATTGCTTGAAAGTCCCACTTTTATTGCCATAATGCTCGTCGTTGGTGGCGTAATTTTATTGTTCGTTGACGATTGGTTTGCCAAAAACGAAACGGAACCGATTGAAGCGGAGCAAGAAATCACGTACAAAAAAGCGGCTTTAATCGGCTGTTTTCAAGTCCTCGCGATGGCTTTACCGGGTTTGAGCCGCTCGGCAGCAACAATTATTGGCGGTTTGACTCAAAAATTGACGCGCCAAAAGGCTGCCGAATTTTCCTTCTTTTTGGCGGTGCCAACCATGGCCGCCGCAACGCTAAAAGACGGTTACGAATTCTACAAAGACGTGAAAAACAACGTCGTCGCACCCCTCAGTATAGACCAAATTTGGATACTCGCTCTGGGCAATATCGTGGCTTTTGTCGTGGCTTTTATCGCTATTCGCTCGTTTATTGGCTTCTTGACGGCGCGCGGTTTCAAGGTATTTGGCTACTATCGAATCGTGGTGGGTTTACTCATTTTAGCCTTGCAAGCGGCGGGTATTTCACTGTTTGTCAATTGATTATCTGTATTAAAATTCTAAATACGTAATAAAAAAAAGCCGCCGTTAATGAAAACGACGGCTTTTTTTATCAAAAAATAATTTTATACTGAGAAGTCCTATTTTTCAAAAACCCATTTCTAATTATCGCGAAACCCGCTATTTAGCAGCAACCGCCACCGTCGTAATGGAACGTTGATTCTGAAATAAAAATATCATTTCGACCCAATGACGCCAAGGCATTTGCGGTTTTGTCGCAAACGGCAAGTGGCATATTTTGCATCAAATTGTGTCCTTTTTTATCGTCAAATTCTTCGTCTTTGCCGTAATAAATCGCCGTTTTACCCGTGAAAACACACGGTCCGTCGGCGGGCATCGGGTCTTTAATGGCGCAGACTTCAACCGATTCAATGTAAATTAAACGGTCGGTGTTGTAATGATTTGGCGACAACAAACGGTAGGGACGTTTAGCGCGAATTTCGACGGTTCCAAATCCCACATCCGTAATCATTTTAATATAATCTTTCAACGGAATCGCGCCGCTCAAACATTCCGCCCGCAAACGGTCGTCGTTCAAAAGTGTTTCAGGCATCCGCGTTTCGCAAGTCGGGTCGGACATGACGAGTTTGCCGTGCGGCTTCAAAACACGGTACATTTCCGCCAAAGCCTTGCGTAAATCGTCCATTTTGAAGATATTGAACAAGCAATTTTGCGCCGCAACGTCAATGGATTCGTCCGCAACGGGCAAATTCAGCGCGTCACCATTGCGCAGCGAAACGAAATTGCGGTCAAACCACGGATTCAACCTTTCAGCTTCCACGAAGTTTTCAGCACTTGCGTCGAGCATTTCTTGCACCATATCCACGCCGATTACCGACGCTTCACTGCGTGAAAAATAAGAAAATTGAAGCAATTCCATACCGCCGCCAACGCCAACGTATAATATTTTTGGATTATTCACAAGGTCGCGCGCGTTGACCGTCGAACCGCACCCATAATTCATTTGTTGCATCCGTTTGGGCATATCAAGGTCGGGCAATTGCCAAACGGGCGT
>JAYUKJ010000199.1:0-5024 GCA_043764555.1 Saprospiraceae bacterium | reverse complement strand
ATCCCTATTTTATAGTTCATTATAGTGATTCGTCGCCCAAAGTTACAAGAAATTGTTTTATTTTAAAAGCATTGATAAATATTTTGTTTGAACAAAGTTAAAAAGTTTTCCACATTTATTTTTGGAAAGTTTTACCCGTGCTTTGTTGACAAACGAATGTGTGTGTGGAAGATTTGTGGACAAGTGCTAAAGATTTTGTGGAGAAGAGGCAGACTTTTTCTGTTCACCTTGATTTTCAGGTGCTTACACAAATTTTCAGCCAAATAAATGGTGGGGATAAAAAAAAGTAGAAAACGGTAGCCTTGTCTTGAAAAACGAGAATCGTAAGAAAAATGAGTGAAAAACAGTCCAAAATCGCTTTTATACTGAGGGGTCCCTCGAAGAATGAATAGGCACTTTTTAAAACTTTTTCCCCCTCAATCGCGTCTTATGGTTTTAATTTCGAGCTATCTGTTTTACTTTGCGCTCTTAAATTTTGATATAATAAACAGGCGAATTGAAATTTTTGTATCGCCCTAATTTTCATTTTCACTTATCATTTATCACTTAAAAAGATGTATATTTTACTGATTTCTATCGTGTGGGGCATCTTTGCGGCGATGCTTTTTTTGAACATATATATACGTGTCAAAGCGTTTAAATACTACCGAAAACTCGTTCAAGCACGGGTTGAATTCGGCGCGGGTCATATTTTCAATCAAGAAAAAATGGAGAAAGAAATTTATCCCAAATATCCCGATAGCCGTGCTGATATTGAGGCTTTTGTCCATCATATCCGTAAAAGTATGCGGATGGCAACGGTTTTAATTGCTTTAATTACTCTTTTTGGCGCCATTTTGATGTGGTATCGCCACGAATAATAGTTGCTAAGTTATTGGTTATTTAGTTATTGGTCGGGAAAACTTAGTGACGAATAACTCAATAACGAATAACTCAATAACTCAATAACTCAATAACTTAATAACCAATAACAACCATGTACGACATTGAACCACACTACCGTTGGCGCGAAGAATATGCCGTTGAAGAAGACGACAAATCGCCTTTTTATGAAGAAACTTACGGCACACCGCGCCAAGTTTACAACTACCTTTTGAATCCACATTGGGACGATTTTGAGGCCGAAACGCTGTACTTGAAAATCTTATTTGCGGATTACGACGAGGGTTATGCCATCATCGAATTCATCGGTGAATGGAACGATACACTGCACAACGACATCGCAATTTTGAAGCGGAATGTGTTAGAATTGATGCTCGACAGAGGCATTTCGCGCTACATTTTAATCCTCGAGAATGTCTTAAATTTTCACGGTTCCGATGAATTGTACTACGAAGAATGGGCGGAAGAATGTCAAGATGCCTTCAATGGCGGTTGGATTGTCGCGCTCAATACCTTCGACCATGTTGCCGACGAAATGCACAGCACGCGCTTAGATAATTACGTTCATTTTGGGGGACATTTCAACGATTTCAATTGGCGACAATTGCAACCCGCGGGCGTTTTAAAAGGCGTCGAAATGCTTTTGAACAGCAAAGGACGGCGGCTAAGTTATTGATTGTTAAGTTTTTATGAAAAACAGGCCCCCTCAGTATATGACGTTTTTACGGCATCCCGATTCTTCTTCGGGAAACGCTTTTTTGAACTGAAAATGCCGAAAAAATGCCGCAACTGAACTCAATCAATTGCGGCATTTTTTTGCGTCAATGTTCAATGTCTGGGAACAATGAAAAATTGTTAGCATAGCTCGATAAGTCAACATTTGAGCAGATAATGCGTTCTTTTTGACAAGAAAAATAGAGTAATAATTTATCAGAAGTCGGCGTTCCAAGTCCATCGACGCGGTATTTTTCGCGCAAATCTGAACGATTAATCAGTAAAGGAGATAACCATTTATTGTTATGTCTTATTAAAAAACAATAGACCAATTCGGGAACGAAAGTTCTATCAAGTTGGGCAAGCGGTAAGCTAAATTGCGCGCTAAAATTGTCCGACCGCTTTTGAGCCGTTGCCGTTTTTACTTGAACGCGAACAAATTCACCATTCTCATCGCGTACCACAAAAATATCGTCGCCAATGTCAACTTCAGGAACCGCTACATTCCATCCACGCATTAAAAATTCTGACATGGCCGCAAATTGCCCTGCTTTGCCCACATAGAGGTTTGTTTTTTTAGACATGATTTCTCGGTTTAAATCTCAAAAGTATGAATCGAACGGTCGGTAACGGCTTCAACAAAGCGTACCTCGCGGATTTTTCCGTGCCAATCGGTCGCATCATCAATGCCAACGAGCGCGGGGAAAATGTGTTTTTGTAAACGAGCATATAAATTTGTCCAATCTGACTTGGTGTCGTAGCTGACAAAAATACTTTTCAACGGTTTTAGCAACGGAAAGGCGATGCTCAATTCTCGTTGAACACGTGGGTCAAGTCCGAAGACAAAACCATCCATTTGCTTACTGACTTCAATCTTTAAAGTATCCATTTTATTCCAATTTTGATACAAATATAAGCATTTTTTGATTTTTTTGATGTTTTATTTTTAAGGACTACCTATTTATTCAAATGATGTGAAAAGCAGGACCCCTCAGTATAAATGTGAAAAAGGATTAAAAAATGCCGCAACTGAACTCAATCAATTGCGGCATTTTTTAATGCGTCGATGTCTCTAAATTTAGAACATTTCAGTTCCCGAGAAGTGGAATGCGCCTTCAATTGCCGCATTTTCGTCGCTATCCGAGCCGTGAACTGCGTTTTCGCCGATGCTTTTTGCATACTTAGCGCGAATCGTTCCCGGTGCTGCGTTTGCAGGATTTGTTGCACCAATCAAGGTACGGAAATCTTCAACAGCGTTGTCTTTTTCTAAGATTGCCGCGACGATTGGACCGCGTGACATAAACTCAACGAGTTCGCCGTAGAAAGGACGTGCCGCGTGAACTGCGTAGAATTCGCCCGCTTTTTCAGTCGATAACTTCGTGTATTTCAATGCAACGATACGGAAACCCGCTGCGCAGATGTCGTTCAAAATTGCACCGATACTGCCCGCTTCAACGCCGTCAGGCTTAATCATTGTGAAAGTTCTGTTAGTAGCCATAATTGCTAATTTATTTTAATTTTAAAAAAATATTTCGTATTCTGCTGAAAGCGGCGCAAAGATAGGATTTCCCCCTTGATTTCCCCGTGATTTTCTGTTTTAAATTTCTGAATTGGAAGCGATTACTACAAATCTCTAAACTTGCCTTCTTTCAAAATAAAAAAATCGGCTTCCGCAACACCCCTCAGTACCAACGCTTTTTTGAGTTCTTCCACGGGTTCTTGTTGCCCATCGTCGGCCAGCGGAAACGTGCTGTGGTGAATTGCCAGCGTTTTTTCTGCATTTATATCCAAGTGAATCTGAACGGCTTCTGCGGGTGTGCAGTGAATTGGCGACATAAACCATTGGGGTTTGAACGCACCGATGGGAATTAAAGCGAGCCGAATCCTGCCAAATTGCGCGCCAATTGTCTTAAAAAATGGCGCATAACCCGAGTCGCCGCCAAAATAAATATTGCCCGAAGTTGGACTCGACACCATAAAACTTGACCATAAAGTGGCATTGCGGTCAAAGGCACCACGACCTGAAAAATGCTGTGCGGGCAAGCACGTGACCGTCAAATCGGAAAAAGAGGCCCCCTCAGTATAAACGCCTTTTTTGAGCGAAAATGACGCGTTCCAATCCAAATCCACGCTTTCTTCGATGCCGTGCTGTTTCAAAAAGGGTGAAATGCCGAGCGACGTGACGATTTGGGGTTTATGTTTTTCATAGATTTTTTTCAAATTTTCGATGTCCAAATGGTCCCAATGATTGTGGCTTTGGAGAATCAAATCAATCGGCGGCAAGTCTTCCAAACGGATGCCCGCAGGAACAATCCGCTTCGGTCCTGCCCATTGAAGGGGGCTGCAACGCGCGTACCAAACGGGGTCGGTCAAGACGTTCCAACCGTCAAATTGGAGCAAAACGGTCGAATGTCCAACGAAAGTCACGCGTAAATCGCTCAAATTGGTTGAAAAAGCGTTTTGTACTGAGGGGTCCTCTTTCGTCATTTTTGACGCAATTTGGGCGGTCGGTTTTTCGCCAAATTCAAAATTTTGAACAGCCGACCACGGCGTTTTTTCTTTTTTGCTGGTTTGCCATTTCAGTAGGTCGCTAAACCCTTTCGAGTTTTGTCCACTCGGATTAAAGAATTGTTTGCCATCAAAATGGTCGCTCGTTGGTCCTTTATAACGTGGAGCGGAAATTGACGCGCCGAATAGGATAGCCAGTGCAGTGAACAATAAAATAATGGTTAGAAACATCGTTAAATTCTTGATTTTAATGATTTATAAACGTTTTTGGTTAGTCGTTTTTCTCTGAAAAAGATTGTAAAAATGGAAACGGTCGAATGGTTTTTAGACCGTTCGACCGTTTGTTTTATTCTAAATTGTTGAAGTTAGTACCCCTCAGTATTCCAATTAGTAAGGGCGTTTAGCAGGGTCTTGGCGGGTATCAAAGAAATGAGTGATATGAAGCGTTAAACCATGCTTTCGGTAGTACATCCGATGATATTGCCCAATACGGACAAAGCGAATTGTTTTTAACGGAGGCACTGGACGCCCTTCTACGAGGTTAGACTTAAGTTGGTGAAGTTGTTTCTTTACCAAATCAGCAAACTTATTGGCAGCTTGTTCAGACGCATTTTGCTCTAAATAATTGATAATTTCACCTAATTCTGCCAACGAATGACGTGAAAACTCTATTTTGTTAACCATTTATCAATCATTTTTAGCGCATCTTCATAGGAAACAGATTGGGTAGGGTCATAACTTTGAGCAATTGCGTACTCTAATTTTTTCTGCTGCTCAACACTCAAATCACTCCATCCGTCGGAATCTTCTTCTTCCATAACGTCATGGATAGCTTCATAGAAACGGGTGATTGTTCCCACGTCGTGCGTTTGAGCAATCGTTTCAAATATCTCGACTTTCATTTCTGCAACGTTCATTTT
>JAYUKJ010000198.1:0-1518 GCA_043764555.1 Saprospiraceae bacterium | reverse complement strand
GCATTTTCGCACAAGGCTTCAATAAAAAAGCGGCGCGCCAACGGAATATTATTAGAAAACGTTACGCGGTTAATCAATTCATTTCGATACTGAGGGGTTGCATAATAGACCTTTTCGCAAATCGTTGACAAAGTGCGGTTAAAGGCTTTTTTATTGGCAATCGCTATTTTATTGCCCTCAAAATACCAATCAATCGGGCTGTTTGCATCAAATAAACGATGATTAATAAGCGTATTGAGTTCTTTTAAATGAAAATCTTTCAGTTGCTGTAATTCGTCTTGTGCAACTGCATCCTTCTTAACGGCGACTTCACCGATAGCCTTACTGATTGCTTCAATCTCACGGATTGACTTTTTCAAAACATCAACATTGCGATAAATACCGTACAAAATAGGTTCACCCGCGCCCGTTTTTGACATATCAATCGGCGCATTAGAAAAAATCAAATTGACATACGCATCAATTTCATGGTTGCGCTCATTGAATTTAAGAATCGGACTATTTGAAATTTTATATTCAAACACACGCGGCGTGCCTTTTAGATAAGTAATTGCCTTCGCCACAACATATTTATCGTCAATATAAGCCGTCAATTCGGGAATTAAATCAGTGCTAATTTGCACATCATCGCGCATTTTTTGCAACAATAATTCAATGTTTTCATCCGTACCTTCAAAGAGTTTAAACCGTTTTTTAAAGGCTTGAAAATGAATAATTTTTTTAGATTCCAACGTTTCCAAAAGTGGTGTAACATCATTGATTCCCAAACAGTTATGTGCATAAATATCTAAGAACTTTTCATCAATCTTAGCCGCATCCGAGCCTAAAATATCTAAAAGCCCAATTGCTTTTACTATTTTTTCTAATTCCTCAACACGCTCTGTACAATGCAAATATACCCGTTCAAGCGTATTGCGCACAACGACCCATTTAAAAAAATCGGGATTGCCTTTAGACGTTAAAACCGAGTAATAATTATAGACCAAATAATCGTACACACAAGCCAAATTGAAATACGGATTTTTGCCTTGATGTACTTTAAAATGATTCAAACCCAAGTATTCATCCGTCGTTAGAAAACTAAAAAGTGAGCGTTCATTTTGCCCATATTTTTGCAAAGCGACCGTTAAACACATTGCCGCAACGACATCAAAAGGATAGAGTTTTTTGGCAAAATCAGCGTCAATCTCCGTCAATAATTTGAAAGCACCCGAACTCGTCACAGCTTCTAATAAGTCAAGATTAACAGGCTGTTTTATTTTCCATTTTTGAGAACTTATAAAGTCACCCGCTAATTGTAACAACTGTTCAACAGGCTCATTAAACGTTAATTCTTTAAAACGCCCTTTCACTTTTTCCCATTCTTTGCGCTGCAAAACATCATCAAGCGAAGCCACCGAATAGGCATCAAAATTTTGATGTAAAGTCGTTAAAAACAAAAAATTCTTATCGGGGTCGTTGACGAATTCGGCTAATTCTTGTAAAAAGTACAATTGTACTGAGGGGTCATTATTTGTC
>JAYUKJ010000197.1:0-5051 GCA_043764555.1 Saprospiraceae bacterium | reverse complement strand
TTTTGATAAAAAAATACCCGATTAAATCACTCAATCGGGTAAGACAAAGTATATGAAATCCATTTTGGTAAATGGCAATTAAAGACGCGTGAATCGTTAGATTTTTTACAATTTAAAAAAATCGGAATTATCGGTTTTATGTCGCGAAATATAAAGTGTCTTAAATTCCCAAAGGGAATATATGTTTATAGACAATGAATGCCCAATGTGTCCTTAATCCCGAAGGGATTGTATGTATTTCACGGTAGTTTTTACATACAATCCCTTCGGGATTGAACTAAATCTTACTGTATTTTTCTATAAACATATATTCCCTTCGGGAATGTGAACAAAGTCTAACGTGCGACACAAAGTCAATAATTATGAAAGAATTGTTAAATCATAATTACTTTAAAATCAACATTTTACGCCGTTTTTTTATTGGCAAAATAAACGCCCGACAGGATGATAGCCAAGCAAAAAAACTCCCAATTCGTCGTTTTTTCACCGTAGTAAACGCCCCACAAAATGGCGACAAAAGGCATGATGTACGTGGCCAACGAAGAGAAAACAACGCCCGTTCTTTTGAGCAACATGAGGAACATAATTTGCGCCGCCGCCGTTCCGAAAACCCCCAAAATCACGCTCGCCGCAGTCGCTCGAACGAAACTTGGCGACATCGAAAACGCCGAAAAATAACCCGTAAAAAGCAGTATAAAAAACGACGGAATCGCTAAAAAAGACAAGCCAATCGCCGCAATGTGCAGTGAATTGATGCCTTTCAAATGCTTGACAATGAGGTTCGGATTGATGCCATATAACATCGTTGCGGCAACGACAAATAAGGCATAAAATTGATTTTGGTCGAACGCAATGCCGTCGCTTTTAGGCAAAAATAGCAGGCATAAACCGACAAAACCGACCAAAACACCTGCGACTTTTTTCCAAACAAACGGCATTTGGAAGAATAAAACACCCATTAAAATCGCAAAAAGCGGCGTCAAAGCGTTGACGATGCCCGCAAGTGAGCTGTCAATTTTAGTTTCCGCGACGCAAAAAAGAAAAGCGGGAAAGAAATTGCCAATTGATGCCGATAAAACCGCCATCTTAATTTTTTCCTTAGGCATAATTCTAAGCTGCCGAATCGCAACGGGCAACAGCACCAAACCCGCGCTAAAAATCCGCATGGCCGCCACTTGAAACGCCGTCAATTCGATTAAACCTTCCTTCATGAGCATAAATGAACTGCCCCAAATGACCGTAATTGTGAGAAATAATCCCCCGTTGATGAGTTGGTTTTTCATAATTTAAATTTCAAATTTCAAATTCGAGATTTCACGCTTCAAATTCCAAATTATACGCCTGAAATTTGGAACCTGAAATCTCTTAAATATACCAAACGCCTTCGGCAATGAGCTGCGTTTTTCCGCCAACGTTGATGTCAAAGGACCCCTCAGTATAAGCACCGTCAAGATAGATAAACGACGGACGCTGCATCTGAAAACCTTGTTCAACGGTCGCTTTGATGCGTGCATTTTGGTGTTTCAACAGATATGCCAAAAAACAACCGTTCGCGCTGCCCGTTGCGGCATCTTCCGAAAGGCGACCATTTTCAATTAATAACATACGTGTATTATACTGATTTCCCGCATTATACGTTGCTTTTGTAAAAAAGAACAAAGACGTCGAATGACCCGTCGGGCTATTCGTTCGGTACTTATTTCGTTTTTCTAAAAACTGAATAAACCCGTTTACGTCCAATTTCAGATTTTCCATTGCCGCCAAATTTTTAAGCGGAATGATGATGTAAGGCAATCCCGTCGTGATTTCTTGAATCGGTACTGAGGGGTCTAAATCGTTTAAAGAAATGCCCAATTCTGTCGAAATTTCGGCGTGCGTAAAGGTATTTCTAAATTCAGGTTGGGTTTGACGCATGAAGAAAACGCTGTTATCTAAGTCATTAGGCGTCAAAATAGTGATGGGAATATCGCCAATTTTTAGTTCCAAAATCAAGTGATTGTGAAATGTTTTCAATAAAAATTTGGCGATAATATAACTCGTACCAATCGACGGATGCCCCGCAAACGGCACTTCGTGTTCGGCCGTAAAAATCCGCACCACGCAGCGTTCATCATTCTTAATTGCCTTAATGAATGTCGTTTCGGCGAAGTTGATTTCCCGCGCCATGCGTTGCATTTGCGCATCAGATAACTGATTTTCTAAATCTATAAACACTGCTAATTGATTGCCTTCGTACTTGTTTGTGGCGAAAACGTCCACGATGTAATATTTGACTCCTTTCATAAATTGCCCTTTGTTTTTAAAATGCGTTAATTATTTTGACTCCGTAGTTATTTTATTTTGTCGGACAAAGCAACCGTTTATTTTTGATTCTAAAAAATACTTTATTTTCATTGATTGATTCATTTTTTGCATCGATATACTGAGGGGTACTTTTTCGTCGCGCATTTTTGCAAAAAAAAGCGCGCCGAGTGAACGCCGCGCTTTTTGTTAATTTTAAAATATTAGTAAAGTAAATATGACTTTAACCCGAATAAATAATGGTAAATAATTTGGTTAAAAGAACATAAATAATTTGGTCGTTTCAAAATCAGGTTTGACCTTTGGGCATTAATAAATTTAATCATAACTAACAATACCCATAAAATGAAACAAGTTTACTTACAGCCTTACAGCCTTACAGCTATTTTTTCTCATAAATCAGCTTTTTCAAACGGACAAATCGTTCGAGCATTCCCGCTTGAAAGCGACGTCGTTTCTATTCATAATTTTTCAAAAAACGTTTTTTAATGGGAAATTCCTCCTAAAAAAATCGACAGGTTCATCAATTGAACCCGCCGAAACAGTATTCTCGTGTGCGGTTTGAAACGCACACAATTTATAACAACGTAAAAATAATTTTAAAAATGAAAAAGAATCTCTTTTTCCTCCTTCTTTTGGCAATCATTGCGATGAGTTGCCAAAAAGACTACTGTACCGTACTATTTTTTTAACTACTTGATAATAAATTGTTTACGAAGATAAATTTAATGAATGCTTTAAAAATCTGTATCCATTTGTCTCTATATTTGTAGCCGACTTTAAATCCATCTCTCAAAAAATCTAAGCCATATCTAAAGAAACTTTTTGCTTTTCCTTTATGGTTTTTGATGGCGATAGGTTTTTCGTTTTCGTGAATAAATATGCCTAATGCACAACAAAAAGCGTAAGCTATACTCACTATACCGATGAGTTTTTTAAGCCTTTCGTCGATATTAAGGTGCGTATCTTCTAAATTAAAGCCGCGTGATTTGAAGGCTTGAAAAACGGTTTCAATTGTCCATCTTTTTTTATAAAATTGCTCTAAATAATCGACATTTGCGGTGCCAAATAAATACAGTAGTTCACCTTTTGCATCTGTTGCAATAACGGCACATCCCCAAACGCCATCGACCATACAGTTTTTAAAACGGGTGGGCTTTTTCGCGTTTTTCCAAAGGGCTTCTGCCAAATATTGTTGTCCATCTGTGGTCTCGATAATATGATGTTTTGGCACTCTTACACAAAATGGTATCTTGTTGATTTTCAAGAATTTAAGCCATATTTGCCCGATAAATTCTCGGTCACCAAGGACGAGACCGATGTGTGTAGCACCTAATAAAGCGATACATTTTTGAACAACTTCTAAGCGTTGTTCACAATTTGAGTTGCCGCCTTGGTTGTCTAACATATCCCAAAAGAGCGGAATATTATGAACCCCTTTACTGGCAATAACCATGAGAATATTGGTCGAATGAGACCCGAATTTCCAATTGGTACGGTCAATCGTGAGCCGTATTTTTTGACCTGGTTGAGCGGCTAAAAAACTGAAAATAAAAGTTGCTAAAGCCGTGTAATCAAGGTCGGCTTCGCGAAAAAAATCACGAAGGCGCGTTTCATTAGAAACGGTTTTAACATGGTCATTTAAGTTGACTGCCAAATCAGCTAACACGACCGAGCGTGTCTGAATAAGCGAGCAAACAGTCATGACGAGCATCTTTTGACGCGACAAATTTGATACTATTTGTGCTCCTTTTAGGTGTTCAGAAATAGACTCAATGATAAATTTATCCATAGAAAGGTAGGTTGATGGTGTGTGGAAACACAAAAATCTGCCTTTTTTATGGATTAAATAAAGCAATCAAAAAAATAGTACGGTACAGTAAGCGGTTTCTTATTTCATTGCTAACTCAAATTTTAGTCTCAGTTTAAAATCTTGCTTCCGTTAATTGTCTTGATTGAGTGGTTAAGTATGGTTCAGAAATATTGTTTTACGATTGCTCTGCTTTTAAGTACGTGCGAATGCATGGAAACTATTTTTCTATTAACAAATAAATGACGTTCTTTTTTTATCACATCTAACATTTACCTTTTTTAGAGTATAGCAAATAGTTTTTATTTAATAAGTGACTAAAAATTCAATATGTATATTTTGTATAATAATTAAAAAACAAATTAATTGATTTATTTTAACCTTAAACTGCAATTATTATTCTGTTATTAAGGCTGAAATTGAAATTAGATACCCCTCAGTATAAACGCTTTTTTTGCGCTAAATGGGTGTTTTTTACGGGGAAAGTGCTTTACACTGAGGGGGTCTTTTCGATGCTTTACGCGTAAAAGATTGGGCAACTTTTTGCGAGTTGCCCAATCTAAAATGTAACGCAACGCGTTAATCACAAAGCACTTAGCACTTTTTCTTTCGGCGATTTAATCTCAAAACTAAACGTCAATTTCCTATTGTCTTTTGGTTTCAACGTGAAATCCCAAACCAATTTCCCCGTTTCCAGATTGAATCGCGCGCCGCTGTCTTCCAAATAATCAATTTTAATATCTGTTTCTTTGGTCACGGGCATTTGGTCTTCAACGACGAGGCGAATTGGGATATTTTTGTTATTTCTAACCATAATATCGTAGGTCCGCGTCAAAAAATGGGGTTGTTTGACAATTTTAGTGAACTTAGTTTGAAATAGCTAAAACGCGCCACCTTAGATTTTGGAAATTAGTCATGCCAAAAGCGGTCCTTCTAACTG
>JAYUKJ010000196.1:0-18881 GCA_043764555.1 Saprospiraceae bacterium | reverse complement strand
ATTTCAGATTTGAAATTTCAGATTTCAATTAGTTGGTTATCAATTGATTAGAAATTTCACACAAATAAAATTTTCTTTTTTAACGAAAAAGGTATTTTTTGAAGCCGCAAATGTAACTAAAATTCCTTTTTATACCCCCTCAGTATTTTTATGTTTTCAACACATTTTTGACATAGAAAAGGTATTTATGGGTAAATAAAAAATGTATTGGAAAAGAGCATTTCATTTTTAATTCTCAATAATTCGATTCAATTTTGTAAAAATTTAAAAAGAAAAAACAATGAATCATATCAATTTCAGGGCGCAATATGCTGCCGAAACAACCGACGAAGCCCGTTTGTTGTTGATGAAAAATTATATGCTCAACCTGTCTTCGACGGAGTTAGACAGTTTTATTTTTGGCAACCTTAAAGACATTCGCAACTACATTGAAACAACCGAACTTTCAGACGAAGAAAGTACCTTTATTTTTTCTGAACTAGACGAAGCAAAAGCACTTATCCAAAAGCCGATTAAGCAGGCTGCTTAATTAACTTATTGATTGTCAAAATATTACCCCCTCAGTATTTTCGCTATTTCAACGCCCATCGAACACCAATTTTCGATACAATCACGGCAGGATAAGCGGGTAAAACGGAGTATTGAAACGCCAAATTATCATTGATTTGATAGATATATTCGACCTCGCCGATGATAGGCGTCAAGCGGTATTGCCAACCTTGATAGACGCGTTCGCCGTAAATCAAGTCGCCCCGATAGGCGGCAAATTGGTGCCAATCCTTCCGAAACAGAAAACCCGGCCCCAAACCACCGTTGAAAGAATGTCGCCCAAACCGTAGGGCTTGCCACCGCACGCCAAAGTGCAGATACCCCGCAGGCAACAAGGCGCAATCGCCGTAATAACCCGCCGCCGCCCGCCAAAAAAGGTGCTTTTTCCAAGCCCAATCGTAGCTGACCGCAATCCCGGGATTCATGACAAACGCGGCTTTTTTATCCAATTTCCATGGATAATTTTGCGGCATCGCACCACCGCCTTCGGGGTGAAATGTCCAACCTAACCATTGTACAGAAAAATGATGCTTGGGTTTCGTTTTTGTCGCATTTTGAGCGGTTAAGGCATAGCTAATGAGGCATAGAAGGAGAAGGGTTACGGTGTTTTTCATCTTATTTTGTGATAATTTTTTTCCACGGATTACACGGATATCCACGGATTTTTTAATTGTAATATCCTAGCAAGATTGCTTCAATTTTCTTAGAATTCGGCTTGAAAATAAAATCTTCGGCAGCCCCAACAAGGCTTACGAAGAGGGAATATCGTTGAAAGCACCCCCTCAGTATTTTACGCTATTTCACGCTATTTCATGCCTAAATCAGCGGAAATCGGTGTAATCCGTGGAGAAATCCCCAATTAATTTAACAGAAAACGAACGCCCATTTTGGAATTAATCACGACGGGATAACCTGGCACAACGGAATACTGAAACTGCCACCGCTTGTTGATGCGGAACAAATATTCGACTTCCCCGACGGGAATAAAACGGTATTGCCAGCCTTGCCAAACGCGGTTGCCATAAATCGGGTCGCCCTTGTATTCTTTAAATCGGTGCCAATCTTGCCGAAAAAAGAGCGTTGGCCCCAAGCCACCATTGAACGAATGCCGCCCAAATCGCAAGGCTTCCCACCGAAAACCAAAATGCACATAACCTGCGTGCAGGAGCGCGCAATCGCCGTAATAACCCGCCGCTGCACGCCAAAAAACGTTTTTGTTGAGTTGCCAATCGTAGCTAAACGCCACGCCAGGATTTATCAAAAACGTCGCTTTCGGGTCTAGTTTCCACGGGTTGTTTTGCGGCATCGAGCCACCGTACGGATGCAGTGTCCAACCGAGCCATTGCACGGAAAAGTGTCGTGGATTTTGTGTTTTTTCGGCAATTTGAGCCGTTAAATGAGTGGTTAGAATAAGAAAAAGAAGTGTGATTTTATTTTTCATGATGCGACATCTATTGCATTAAAACAAATACGTTCCTCATGTATTGAGCCTTAAAAAGTTGTCAATTACTTTGAAATGAACCCTTTACACATTAGAGCTAAATAGTTAAGGTTTGAAGAACAGAATAGATGTGCAAAAATAATTTGAAAAATAGACCCCCTCAGTATTTTAAGCGTTTTTCTTAAAATATTAACACTTCATTTAACGATTCCATAGGGTTTCAAATTTCATGATTTCAAATTTCAATGTAGCATACGCTTATAAATCAACAGTTTGAAAATGGCGCGCAAATCTTGAAATCTGAAATTTGAAATCTGAAATCCTATCCACTGACCGAAATATTATCCAGCCAATTTCCGTAGCCTTTTTTTCTCAATCGCATCACTTTTTCAATCACATCGCGCACACAACCTTCGCCACCTTTTGCGGTTGAAATATAATGACTTATGCCCAAAATTTCGGTACAAGCATCGGCGGGGCAGCAGGGCAAACCCACTTTTTGCATCACGTTAAAATCGTTCAAATCATCGCCCATAAACAGCACATCGGCAGGGTCAATATTGTGGGTTCTTATGTAATTTCTAAACAGTTCGAGCTTATCGCCTGCCCCCGTATAAAACTGCTTGATGCCCAATTGAGTCAAGCGCTTTTCGATACTTCCACCCTTTCCGCCCGTGATGATGCAGACATTGAAGCCTTCTTCTACCGCTCTTTTCAAGGCGTACCCGTCGCGGCTGTGAAAAGTTCGCAAAAAATCACCCCCCTCAGTAACGAGGAGTTTTCCGTCGGTCAAAACGCCGTCAACGTCAAAAACAAACGTCGTGATGCGGCTAAAATACGCCAAGACATTTTTGATGGTCGCGGCGTTTTTCAAGTCATTTTCTATTGTAAACTCCATAATTTGAATTAAAAATTAAGAATTAAGAATTAAAAACGACCACTAAACGGTTAGGTCAAACTGCTTAGTTATCGCTTTGAATTCTAATTTTTAAATGAAAATTGAGAACTAAAAAAGAAGAATTGAAAACGACAACGCACAATCAGAGGGACTGCTTGCTTGTCGTTTTCAATTCTTAATTTTTAATTTTTAATTAATTTTAACGGTTATTATCACGCCATTCATAGACCCATTTTGCTTGGATTTGCTCCAAATGCGGTTCTGTTGAGCCTTCGCGTGTGCCTTCAAAAGTGTCGATTTCCAAAATCCATTCGAGCAATTCTGTGAAACGAATGCGGTAAATTTTACCTTCGTTGAACGCTGCGCCGAATCTGTCATAGAGTTTAATGGCAATATCTTCGTGGTCTGACCAATTGATTGGTAGGTCGTCCAAGTCTTTAAATGCGGACATTTTTATATGAATTAAGAATTTAAAATTATGTGAGCTAAAATGCCCAAAAACTGCTTTTATACTGAGGGGTCTTCTTTTAGGATTTCTTTCATTTTATCTTTAAACCAAACGGTTGACACCAATGCTTCTTTTGATAGGTTAAGGTGTTCAATACCTTTTTTGTTGAACTGATTTTTCATGTCAAAATAGCGATAAAAACGGTCGAAATCGTCACTTCTTAAATCGGTGATAATGGTGTTTACGCCGTCTTTGGAGTCCTCTGTTTTGTCTTCTTTCAACTCTAAATACGTCGTTCGAGCGCGTTTGAAATCTGAAATAATGTAGTCCGCTTTTTCATTTTTTTGATGAATAATCGCGTTTTTATACGCAGTAACATCAAAATTTGGCACTAATTCCGTTAAATTATCGGGATGATAAATGTAGTTTTCAAAATTATAAAAACGCAAAATACGGTAATGCGGGTATCGTTTTTCGATGCGTTCAATCTCGGTATTCGTTAAAAAATCGCGGTCGCGCAAGCCGTACAAATTCGCATCTTCTTTAACCCGAACAAAGACCGCATTGTTGTTTAAAACACCAACAAAAATCTTATTTTTTAAGCCAAGCGTATTAAAATATTTATCGTTTTGATTTTCGCAAATCACGATTTGTTTCCCCGAAAAAATGGTTGCCAACAGCTTTTTAGGCACCGCTATTTCATACACATCCAACGTGTTTTTAGGCGTTGGCAAAATTGTTTGCGGCACGTCAAAATTCAATTCATCGAGGTCAATTAACACCGCATTTTCGCTTTGATTGGCATATTCAATAAATTCAAGCGAATGGCTTGCTGTCCAAAATTGGCAATTGTCGGGCATCCAATGTTCCGTAATTTCTTTGATTAAATTGAATTGCAATTTGGTATTCAAATGCAAATCAATTTCATCAAAAAAGTAAATCGTATCTTTAAAAATATCGCGCCGACTCAACAGATTAATCAAAATATTGAACACCTCTTTTTCGCCCGCACTCAATAGATTGTAATGGATTTCTGAATCGCCTTTTTGAAATAAAATATTGGCAACTTCACCATCTAATGGAGGTGAAAATTGCTTCAAACGCAGCGAAATCGCCGTATCTGTTCCCAAAATGCGTTCAAAAGATTGATTTATTTCATTTATAAATGCGTCTCTAATTTTTTTTGTGTCACTATCCGTATTGAAAACTTCTTGCAATATTCGCGCTGTAATTTTTTCAATATCGTTTTCAAACCGTTCATCGCGGTCAATAAATTGTCTTGGTCTATCGCTGTCATGCTCAAAACTTATAGAGTTTTTTCCTAAACTCAATCGTTCCAATTTTGGTACTTGACGCAAACTTGACCGACCATAAAATGCATTCTGTTGATTCAAAGAAATTGAGCTAACTAATTGATTATCAGAACTAAAATCGAATAAACGTTCTTCAGTCATAATACTTATGCTAAACTTTTTTCCTTGATTTTTAGCGTGATAATTCTTTTCAAAAATAGTTTTACTCTTTTTTTCGTGAGAAGACACCACCTCAAACGCATCAAAAACCGACGACTTCCCACTGCCATTCGAGCCAACGAGTAACACCAATTTATAAGGCTTATCGAGCGCGATTGTCAAGTCGGTAAACCTTTTAAAATTCTGTAATTGCAGTTTTGTAATACGCATTTTTACTTTTTTTGCCCAAAAATGGGCTTTATACTGTGGGGTCCTATTTTTAAGAAAAAAGTTTTAAAAAGTCTTTTAATTCATTCAAAACTTCATGTTCAAAATTAAAAATAGGTGGTGTTTTTTCTAAAACATAATCGAAATTTTGAAGGCTGCATTTTTCACCTGCACGCCTGCTTTCTCTATTCGAACAAGTATCAAAACGCACGTAATTGGCGACCCAAAATTTGTCAAAATCTTTATCCGAAATAGATTTACGATTTCTAATCAGGCACTCTTTCCAACTTTCTAAGCAATCCGCATAAATGGATTCTCGGTTTTTAATGGCTTTTAAAACTGTTTCTAATTCGCCAATACCATTGACATTTGTGAAAAAACACGCGATTTCTACGTCAACACCTTCAATTTTGTAGCGAATTAACTCATTTGTTTTGCTAATAAATTGCGCTGATTTAGCCGAGGTATTTTGCAAACAATCATTGATTAGTTGAAGTCTGTTGTCCACGCCTTCGTTGTCAATATCGAGTAAAATGCCGATTTTTTCAATGGGTTTTTTAGCCACTTCGCTAAATACATCATTCAATTTTACGGTCAATTTTGTTGGATTTAAACCGTCGAGACTTTCAAAATCGTCAATAAAAATTGGCTTATCTACTTCCGCCGCGACGTTTAAATGTCGAATTAACGCCTCAATAAATGCCTTGTCATTTTTGCTTTCAACAATTAGTTTATTCATTTTTCAAGGTGTTTGGTTATTCGCCGCGTAGCGATTTATTGTTTTTTAATTTGTAATCCAAAACGTCGGCTTCAATGATATGTCCCGCAATTTCGCCTGTTTTTACGTGTTTAAACAGTTCAAAATACGCCGCTTCGCCTTTAAAATCGTCTTTTTGACTGATGCGATTGAAGGCTTCAATCATTTCTCGGCTGTGCGTTGCGGCAAAAATCTGAATGTTGTATGCTATTGCTAATTTAAAAAGCATTTCCCAAAACTCGTCATGAACGGTGTAATGCAAGCCATTTTCGATTTCATCAATCAACAAATATTTTTTGATTTCTGAACTACCATTTTCGCTGTGCAAAGTCGCGGCTGTAATCGCATAACGCATCATTTTTTGCAAGGCATCACCAAAATAGGGCAGTGGCAAACGGTGTTTTTCGCCTTTTTTTCTTAAAAAAATATCACTGCGGTCGCTGTACGTTTTGAGTTCGTCAATCGAATCATCAATTAATTTTATCGAGTTCAGAATTTCGTCGCTTTCGCCACGTCGGTCGGCTTCGTTAAATTGATGGCTTAAATCGTATGAAATTGGAAATTGATTATCTTTAGCTAAAATAAAACTTACTCTATTATTATCTATAAAAGTTTTTGATGGAAATGTCATTGCTTTTCCTGCAATATGGTCTTTAAAGTTACCACTATGCTTTTCGGTTCCTTTTTCAAAAATAACATCTGGTTTATTATAATTAAATTCAAATTTCGATAAACTAATTGATTCAGAATCTTTTATAGAAATAAAGAAAGAATTATTTGTTACTGCTTGATAGTGCAAATAAGTTTCAGAATCTTCATCATTACCCTTTGACCGCATTTGTTTAATTGCTTTTTTATCCGCTTTCAATCCCAAATAAATCGCCTCCAAAAGCGACGTCTTTCCCGCATTATTTTTTCCACCAAATAGATTGAGCCGCCGAAAACCTGTCAACTCAGTTTCGTTAAAACATCTAAAGCGTTCTATTTTAATGCTATCAATCATCTTTTGAATTAAAAATTAAAAATTTAGAAGTAAAAATGCCCTAAAACGGCTTTTATACTGAGGGGTCCCTCAATTCCGTTTTTTCAACCGCAAATGTAAAACTTCGCAACGGATTTTCAACAATAAAAAAAGCGACTGTTTCAAAACCTCGAAACAGTCGCTTTTTGCGTAAACGATTAACCATTTTATATCGCCATTTTTTGACGTTTTACCAAATATGTTTGCAAAATTTCTTTGAAACCTGAGTTGATGTCGCACGCGACGAAATCAATTTTATATTGAAGGCAACGGGCTTGCAAATTATCGGTGAATTTGCCGACTTGTTCGGTGTAAAAAGTCTTAACTTGATTGGGTTGCAAGCGAATTTTTTCGCCCGATTCCATGTCCACGAATATTGTTGGACGGTTGTCAAATTCAAATTCTAACTCCTTTGATTTGTCAACTACGTGAAATAAAACGACTTCGTGTTTGTTGTATTTCAGATGTTGCAAAGCGGTAAAAAGGGCTTCATTATCGTCGTCATTGTTGAACATATCGCTAAAAATGCAGACCAACGAACGGCGGTGAATCGAGTCAGCGAGTTGATGAATTGCCTCGGTTGCCGACGTTTTTCGGTTCAAATGTTCTTTTTCGGACAAATATTTGTCCAAAATGCTCAACAAATAGCGATAATGCGTTGTCGAAGATTTTGCCCGCGTATGCTCATGAACTTCCGAATTAAAGACCGACAAACCAAAAGCGTCTCGTTGTTTCATCAATAAATTCATCAACGAAGCCGCCGCCAAAGAGGCAAATCCGAGCTTGTTTTGCGCGGGTTTTGTGGCATCGGGAAAGTACATCGAACTCGACACATCGAGGAAAATATGGCAGCGCAAATTGGTTTCTTCTTCAAACCGTTTTGTGAACATCTTGTCGGTTCGGGCAAAGACTTTCCAATCAATATTTTTCATGTTTTCGCCTTGATTGTAAATCCGATGTTCGGCAAATTCGACCGAAAAACCGTGAAAAGGCGACTTGTGCAAACCAATAATGAAGCCTTCGACGACTTGTTTCGCCAAAAGTTCAAGATTCGAGAGGTCTTTGACTTCGTAATTTTCAAATAGAGTCATTGTGGAAATTAAAAATTAAAAATTGAGCATTAAAAATTCGCAAGCGACTGAAAACCAGTCATTTTCAAATTCCCATCCACAAATAAACGGATAAATCTTAAAACGGTTGCCATAAAAAAAATAAAACCTGTTCATTTCATCGAAACGAACAGGTTTTTTGTTGCCAATACTGAGGGGTCTTAATTAAGCCGTTACGCCCAAAGCGGCTTCAAGTTTTGTTTTAATCCCCAATTTTGTCATGCCGCCGACGTGTTTGTCAACAATTTCGCCATCGCGGAGGAACAGAAGTGTCGGAATGCTGCGCACGCCGTATTTAGTGGAAATTTCAGGATTGTCGTCAACGTCTAATTTGCCGATAACCGCAATGCCTTTGAATTCTTCGGCGAGTTCGTCGATGAGAGGGGCAATTTGGCGGCAAGGGCCGCACCATTCTGCGCCAAAATCAACGAGTGTTACGCCTTTATTATCAAGTGCAGACTCCTTAAAGTTTGCGTCTGTGAATTGGAATGCCATGTTTCTATTCTATTTAAGAGTGTAAAAAATAATTTAATTAACGCCTATAAAACGCATTTGGGCGCCGCAAAGTTCACTTATTTTTTATTTTTTTTAAATTTATTTATCCACGAGATGTGTTGAAAAGAGAAAAAGGAGACCCCCTCAGTATATTTTGGTTTTTGAAGCATTTTTGGAAAAAAGCATAAATAATTAGAAAGAAACGCCTTTTTTTATGTCAAATCACTTATTTTCGTAAGTGAAAATCAATCATCTAAAACAAGCACCTATGAGATTAGAAAAATACAAATTGGAAGTTAATCCAACCAAAACTACTTTCGAGTTCATCAGTGAAGGACCCAAAGGACGTATTTTGAAAAGCGTTGACTATTCGAAAATCAGGATTAAATGCTTTAAAAATGCCTACAATTTTGCTTTTGGTGACAAAAAGATGAATTCAGAAGAAATAGATGATTTGGTTGTTACTAACAATCAAGACCTTGAAAAAGTATTAGCAACAGTCGTAAATACAGTCGTTATTTTTACCAAGCGACGTCCTAAGGCACACATTTTTATAGTTGGGAGTACACCAGCAAGAATACGTTTATATCAAATGGTTATTAGCAAATACATTGATGAGCTATCAGAACTATTTGACATTAAAGGATTTACACCAAGTAAATTATTGAGCTATCAGAAAAATATAAATTATTTAGCTTTTTTAATCACTCGTAAAATAAACTAATTATGAAGGATACAATGCAACCGAATAAAAATATACTTAATGAGATTAGGTACGACCCCGCCTTAGATGTTTATGCGGATGTCGTTCTTTTTCCAAAAAAATTGGCACTTGCAACGGCAATCTTAGAAAACTATGTCTTATTCCAAAAAAATAAGCTAAAACAGCCACAACTCACTGACTTACAGGCAGAGTTGTTAGGTTTGTGTGCGCGCGAAGCGACTGAAAAACAGGTAAAAAAGTTAAACTCTTTTCTTTTTTATTTGCATTCGGATGAAATTTATGGTCTTGATACAAAAAAAACTGTCAAAGATTCCTTGTCTTTTGAAAAGAAGCGGGTTGAGGAAAAAGAAAAATCGATACTTCTGCAACCTACGCCCTTTCAAACGGAGTTGTTAGATTTTTTCGTTCACGAACCTACGGACAAGCAAATGTTGCTGCTAAAAGATTTTTTAGCGCAATTGTTTAAGGATGAAAATTCTAAAGTCGAAGTGGAAGAAATGGCAATAATTCAATAAAAAAATGTCGGTAGAACTTTCAAGTTCTACCGACATTTTTTTTGTTTTATTCGCACAAATTGACTGAAAATAAATCGAAATAAAAATGCGCTGGAATCCCCGTGAATTGTTGCCCAAACCGCAAATAGGCTGGGGTAGGGACGAAGCTGATGTGCCGAATGTAGCGATAAACAAATTTGAAAATATCGGAATGTTCGGTCAAAGAGCCGCTTATACTGAGGGGGGTCACTTCGGGATTCAGCTTGAATTGTTCGTAGCAATTGAGCAGGTAGTAAATCACATCTTGCGGTGTTTTGAACGAAAAACTATTGGCAAAAACGAGGTCGCACCCATCGAAAAATAGGATTTGCAACTGTCCGTCTCTGATGTTCGCAAACAGTTGATGTCCGCCGCGATGTTCGGCTATTTTTTGAAAACCGAGGATGAGGCTCGAAAAAATGTGGTGGTGTTGGGCAGCGGGAAGAATCGTTTTTGCTATCGCAAGAAGTTGACTGTCAACAAGATACACATTCTGAACATCGAGCGTTTTTATTGGGTCAACCGCGATGTGGTCATAACCGATGAGTTCGGTTAGATTTTCAAAATAGGCGGTGTGTTGGTTTTCGTTGTAAAATTTTGTTGGAATGAGCGTGAAATGAGGCGTTGTGAAAACGATTTTGGTGCTTAGATAGGTCTCTTTCAGCAACGGGTCGTCGAAAAAAGCGGTCTTTAGATGGGCTGCTAAATCACCTTTTTGACCTTGGTCAAAGTGAAAACTTTTGAGCGCCAAAACGTTCAATTGCGCGTCGTTGATGAGATAATAAATGCTGTCCGAACCAATCAAAACGTTGAGTTCGTAGGCGGGCGTTGCCTTTTGAGAAAAAGCAAATTCGACTATTTCTTGATTAATACGTCCCATTTTCAATTAATGTAAAACGGAATGTTATTCGGTTTTTGTCGAATAACATTCCGTTTTGTTTTAATAAACGGAACACAGCGTTCCGTTTCACAATCAACCAATTAAACATTTTCCGTCATATTTTGCACCTTCTTCAACGTGCAGTTTTTTGGCTTTAATGTCACCTTTTATAAACGACGATTCGAGCAAATGTAGCGTGTTTATGACGGAAACCGTGCCGACAACGCGCCCTTTTATGGTCGATTCACCCGCAAAAACGTTGCCTTCGATGAGTCCGCCTGCATCCATAACGAGGCGTTTTTCGCAACGCACTTCGCCTTTTATCGTGCCGTCAATCCGAATATTTTCCGAAGTAGTGATTTTTCCTTCGATAATTGTGCCTCTTGCGATGACGCACGTTGCGCCTTCGGGCGTCGTTGTTGCTGTTGTGCTACCGTTTGAGGTTGCGACGCCGTTTGGCGCTTTCTTTTCTGCTGTTGTACTGAATAATGCCATTAATTAGAATAGTAATTTGTGTCTTTTTTAGATGGTGTATTTAATTTTTAAACATATTAATTTTAATATTTTGTGATAATTAAATAAACGCAACTTTAAACGACGTATTAGAATAGGTGGTAATAGATTTATTAGTGTCGTCAAACATAATTCAATTTTTTGGTTTGACCTACATTTGGGTAATGCTTTTACATTTTATTGTGCTTTTAACGTGAAACTGAACGCCAATCGGTTGTGCCAAGAACCACGCGGCGTTCGGTTGTATATTAATTACGCGTTATTTTAGTTGTCGCTTTTGACTTGGGTTTATCGACATAAAAGGCGTCGAAAATACCTGAACCAACCGATTTTGGCACAATGAAACTCACCGTTTCTTCGCGTGTCGTTTTGTCCGATTGCGTATCAAAAGCGTGGTCTGATTCGGGTTCCAATTCTTGATTTGGCGCCGTTGTTAACCTAAATTTTAAGTAATTGCCTAAACATTTTCCTGAATATGATTTTACGCAATTGAGGGTCAAATTTACGGTTAATCGGTCGCGGTCTGCGTCAAAACTCTCGGCTTTTACGCTTTTAATCGTGATTTTATAGTCGCCATAATAACGGTCGGTTACGTTCAAAACGGACTCTAAAGCGCTCCAGTTTTTGGATAAAGCAACCTGCGGCGTAGGCAAAGGCAAGACTTCTGTGGGCTGATTTGCTTGTCCAATTGACGCTTTCGACGTGCTTTTGTTCAAAAACAATAAACCTACGACTGTCAGAATCGCCACTGCCGCAATGACGCCGAAGATAACAAGCGGGTTCATCGACAGATTTTTGGACCCCTCAGTATCGGCCGCAATTTCGGCTTTTTTATCGGCTTCGGTCATCAAACTTTCGGCTTCATCGCACAAGTTGAGCAACGAAAAATTGATGCGGTTGATGTCTCCGCTTGCGTCTTGAAGACCGAGTTGCACCTTTTTTTGCAACTCCTTATATTGCCCTTCGAGCAGTAAAGTTTGATTCAATAATTGAGGGTCACCGCCGCTTTTTTCTTTCAAAAACGCTTGCAACATATCAACGGCTTGTTGGGTTTTGCCGTCGGCGATGAGGTTTTTTATTTTATCCGTTAAACTCATTTTGGGAATGATGAATGATGAATTATGAATGATAAATTATGTTTGACTAAAAAAAAAGACACGAAGCGCACAGTTCTTTTAATGGTTAAAAGCCTTGTAAACTTTGTGTCTTTGTGGTGCAAAATAAACGTAATATCTTGAAAAAAGAATTAATTGTCCATCTTTTACGGAAAAATAGGCAATAGGATTCAAATGTATCGTGGCGCTTGATTAATCCTTTTTTTGATTGTTCAAAAAATCCAAAATAACTTTTGCCACATCTTCCCAACCGTCTTCCATAAATAAATTGTGTGCGGCGTTTTCAAAAAAAGACCCCTCAGTATTATAGGCT
Source organism: Saprospiraceae bacterium (assembly GCA_043764555.1). GTDB lineage: Bacteria > Bacteroidota > Bacteroidia > Chitinophagales > Saprospiraceae > JAAFJT01. The sequence continues at coordinate 6,406 of JAYUKJ010000196.1, read as the reverse complement.
TTTGCGGTCGCCAGAACGTCTTTTTTATTAAAAATAAAATCGTCGGTGCCGCCAATGACCAAAATGGGGGTATTGATTTTTTGAGGCTTCGGCAAATCCAAAAATAGCATATCCAAATAGGCTAAATAGGACTCGTCTTGCCCGTTTTTAAAGGCAGTGTCCAATTGGTTTTCACTGATTTTATCCGTAAAAAACAGCTCTTTTATCTTCTTTTTTGAATTAATTAATGGCTTTAATGACCACGTTAAATTGACCAAAATGAACGAAATTGGGTGCTTAAAAATCGATTTCAGCGTGGCGCGCCAAACGCCGTGCGGTGGTACGGAACACAATAAAACGGCTTTTTCGATGGGCGCATTGGGGTTCAATTCTAAATATTTTTGAACCACGTGACCGCCCATTGAATGACCGATTAGATATGTTTTTCCTTCCGAATGTGTTTCTACAACTTGTTGAATATCAGCAACATATTCTCGGATTCGTCGCCAACGCAACGCGCCGTTTGATGCACTGTTTCCGTGGTTCCTAAGGCTCGGCGCAAGGACTCGGTAGCCTTGCTCGGCAAAATAAGGCAGAAAATTATCGGACCAACAAACGGCGGAATGCCAAGCGCCGTGAACCAAAATTATCGTCCCGAGAGCCTCTGATACTGAGGGGTCTTTTTTTAAAATTTCTAATTCCATTTCTCACGCTCATATTAAAAGATTTGACAACTTTTAAAAGTTGTCAAACCTAAAGTCACATCTAATCATTTTAATTTTTTGTGCCAATACCGCATCAAACCCGCGACGCTCATCCACGCGGGATTTGCCGATTCATACTGCTGCAATTGCGCGCCAACGATGCCATAACGGGTCAATTCTTTGTTCACGAAGGCTTGATAAAGGGGCGTTACTTCGGCATTGGTCATGCCTTTTTCACAGCGTGGTTTGAACCAATTTGACCAACGAATTAAGCGTTTTTCGAGTTGATTTAAGTGTTTTTGAACGGTTGTAATGACGCCAAAATGCGTCAAATACAGCCGTTTGACGCGCAGATTTTTGATGAGATTCAGCGATTCAATCCACGCTTCAACGTCAATATCGGGCGGCGGACAAGGCGGCACGACGATGCCGCCGTTGATTTTACAACCCGCCACATCACCCGCAAACAGGTCGTCGCCGAGTTGCCAAACGATGTGGTGATTGGCGTGGCCAGGCGTGTGCCAAGCAATCATTTCGCCGTTGCCAAACGGAATTTTTTCGCCTTGTGCGGTCGAATGAATGCGTTCGGGCGCGATGTTTTCCATTTTTCCCCACAAGTAATCCATTTTGTCGCCGTAAATCATTTTTGCAGAATTGTACAATTTCGACGGGTCAATCATGTGTTTTTCGCCAAAAGGATGCATATAAATCGTGGCGCCAAGCGCTGCAAATGCCCAAGCCGCACCCGCGTGGTCGAAATGGATATGGGTCAAAAAGACCTTTTTTATGTCGTTTAAATCATAACCGAGCCGCTTAATTTCGGCTGTTAAACTCTCGAAAGTGGAATACGGACCTGATTCTACGAGTGCAATTTCGCCATCGGCAACGACGAGAAAGGCGGCGATTGTGTCGTCTTGACCTAAAAATTTCAAATCAAGCGTGTGGATAATGGGTTTATTGGACATTCTATTTTAAGTTTTTAAAGTAATAAATGAGCGTAAAGAAACTTAATATCCGTTGAAATGGGTTTTAAAACCACTAATTATTTCAAAAAAGAGGACCCCTCAGTATAAAAGCTCAAAAAGCCTACAAACGACGTTTTTTCAGGCTTTTTATACAAATTAAGACTTGAAAAGACACTTTTAACACGAATTTTAGCGAATTGTACAAATTACACGAATTTTTTTCAAGCGATTTTTAATTTTATAAAGAAAGTCCACAATGCTTAGGTTTATTCCTGAAAAAAAATTCGTGTAATTCGTGTAATTCGTAGAATTCGCTAAAATTCGTGTTGGATGGAGTCAAAAGTGTCGTTTTAACTCTTAATTCGCATTTTTTGAGCTTTTATACTGAGGGGTCCTTTTCAATGCAGCAAATTCACTTCGCCTGAAATCTTTTTAAACGTACCATCCACAAAATCTATTTCCATGACGAAGACATAGACGTCGGCACCTAAGGCGTTGCTGTTGTTCAGACCGTCCCAACCTTCTTTTTTCTGCGGCGACAAATCGGGTTTGTCAAAAACGAGATTGCCCCAACGGTTGTAGATGCGTAAGCGCCGCACAATTTTGATGCAATTGTCGGGAACAACGTTGAAAATATCGTTGATACCGTCATTGTTTGGCGTAAAAGCGTTGGGAATGCGCTCGCTAAAACTGCCTTCTATTTGCACTTTTACGCTGTCTTTTGCCGTGCATTTGGTGGTTTTATCGGTCACGGCGACGTAATAAATCGGCGTCGAAAGGGGCAATATTTTGGGATTTTGGCACGTCGGGCAAGGCACATTTTGCCACAACCATTGGTATTTACTCGCCGTGTCGCCCTTGCTGTTGAGTGCCAAACTATCGCCGCAATATTTAGCTATCAAATCGTGCAAAATGTTGAGATTTTCGATGGGGACGCGGACTATTTTCACAGTGCTGTTGACAATAAGGCTGTCGCAACCGCTTGATGTCAACAAGGTATCTCGATAATTGCCCGCCGTTGTGTAGGATTTAGTCCCAATTTTCAAGAAAGAACCTGCGCATAAAGTCGTGTCAATGGTGCGGGATGGAAGCGGTGTCTTGGGCGGCGTTGTGACCGTAATAACTCTTGGAGGATTGCAAGCGGAAGTCGAAATCGGCGTGATGGTAACGTTGTAAGTGCCAAACGGAAGGCTATCAACTACGGCGCCCGTCCTTCCGTTTGACCAACGATAGGTGAAAGTGGAGGTGATATCTAAGTTACTTTGATTGAATCTCTTTTGTGTGATTTCTATTGTTGCTCTGCTTAACTGATTGCAACCAAGAACGTTGCTACTCCAAAATGTTCCCACTTCAGCGCTGTCTGGCGTGCAAAAAAGTCCCGTTACCGTGTCCGAAACCGTGCAACCATTGATATTATCCGTCACTTCCCAAACGAAAGTGTAAATCCCTGGGTAGGTGTTGACGCTAACGTTAGAATTGGCACTCCCCACATTGCTGAACGTAACGGACGACGTACTTGGCGCTATTTGTCGCCAACGTCCCGTGAGTCCTGGCCCCAAAGGCGTGGCTTTGAGCGGCGCGGTTGGTGATTGAGAACTGAAATTAACGCCCGCATTGGCGTTGATTCTGATGGTCGAAAAACGCGGAATCGTAACGGTATTTGTAAAATTACACGGCTGTGGGGTGCTGATTGTGATGGTATAAGTTTGGGCAGTTGTGTCTTTTAGTTCCACAATTCGGTTGGTGCCAATGGTGTTGCCCGCGCCGTTTGTCCAATTGTAAACGGCACTGTCGATGAACGGCACTTCGAGGATTAAAGTACCATTGCAGAAGCGTTTTGTCGTCGGTGTGAATTGAAAATTGCCGACGCTCGTGGCATAATCAGAACTCACGCCGCAAGCGTCAAATGCCCTAAAAATGTAGTTTCCTACGGGCAAATTGCTAAAAATGACCGAAGAATCCGACGTGTTTACCGACGGACGAACGCCCGCAGGACTCGTGATTTGGAACGTAAACGGCGGCGTACCACCCCTCAGTATAGCGCGGATATTTGCCGTCGTTTGGCTGCCGCAAACCACGCCATAGGTGGCAATTAAGTCGGGACGTTGGTAAGCGGCGGCTTTTATGGTGAGGGTTTGGACGATGCAACCTTCGGGATTTTGCAACTTTATTTGGTACGTTTCGCCGATTCTCAATGAATCATAGTAACCCGTTTGGCTCGTGTGAATCAAAACGCCTTGGTTGTCATATATCAAATATTTGTCTCTCACATTTTGCAAACAACCCACTTGACTCCGCGCACCTTTGGCCTGAACCGCTGACCGACCTGTGCAATTGGCGAAGACCGTTGCCGTCAAATTCGGCAGAAGCGCCGCGGGCGTTCGGATGGTGTCGGTGGCGCAATCGGACTTTAAAATATAGGTCGCATTGGGTTCCATATCCCTGAAAATGCCCGCGTTATTGGTCAGACTTACGCCCGCTGAATCCGTTAATCGGTAACTACTTGCTTCAAAAGCCGATGCCGTAATTATCCATTTAAAAGCGCATTGTCCCGCCGCATTGACCCTGGAACTCATGCCAAAACAGAAGGTCGTTTTTGGTATAATGGTGCTTAAAAAACGGGTCGCCGTGTCGCAATCCGAATAGATAGCATCGACGTAAAAACCGCCCGAATAAGGCGCGCTGAAAACGCCCGTTGCGTTGGTCGTTAAAATACGCTTTAGAGAATCTCTTAAAATGTAAGTTGTTCCAGTCAAATCAGTTGTGGCGGTTATTTGGTTGGTTTTGCAGTTGAAAGCAGTCGTTAAAGGTGGACTCGTTTTCTTCGTTACGACCGTAATTTGGACGGAATCGCCGCAGCCATTAAAGACATTGAAACGGAAAGTTCCTTGCGGCAAAGGCGAGACGTCAACGGTGTGAATGGTGTTGCTTTGACCGACTTCTCCAGCGTCCGTGAACGTCCGCGGCGGCACGCAATCTATGCAATTAAAACGGTATGGGTAGAAGGATGAGCAGCCTCGGCCGCAGCTGTCGGGTTCGGGAACGGCTTGTTTGATTTTGACCAAAATCGTTCCCGTGTAAGGACAAGTTTTGGCACCGACAACGTCGTACAAATCCATTTTGAAAACGTTGATGGTTTTGGTGTGTCCGCAAGCGTCGCTCACTTCAAAATTGTAAACATCTCGATTTTTGGGCAAATTGGTGAATTGCCCATTGGCACTTACGTTGGTGGTGTCCAATGACCGATAACGGTAAGGCGGGGCGCCACCGACGGCATAAATTGACGCGGTTCGGTCCTTGAAATTGGCGCAACGCACGTACGCTTCAACGACGCCACAATCAAAAACTTGCGCGTTTTGGTTGCATTTGTCGGAAAAAATTAGTGTAAAACTGCAACCCGACAACCCTGTAAAATTGCCCGTTGTGTTTCTGAATGTATCGTTGTTATTCGTAATGCAGGTGAACAAATACGGCGGCTCGCCACCGCTAAAAGCCGTCGTCGTGAGCGTGGTTTTCCCATTCACCTGTTGGCAAGTTGTGGTATTCGTTAGGCGCGGCATATTGACGACGCAAGGCATGGAGAAAAAATTGCCGCAACTGTCAATAATTCTAAAAATATGCGCGCCGTTGGGGATGCAATCGAAAATATTGCTCGACTGAGGCGCCGTAAAAACGCCCGTTCCGTAAGCCGAATAGGTATAACGCAACGGCGCCCGCCCGCCCGTCGGCGTCAAAGTAACGGTTGATTTATTGACCGCGCATTGAATCGACGGCTCTCGGTAATCGCCCGCGACGTTGGCGATAACACTGCCCGTCAAACCATTGTTGTCAACGATGCGGATGAAATAAGCTCCAGATGCCAAGAGATTAAATGTGTCATTCGTCTGCGGCGGACGGATTGTGCCTAAGGTGTAAGTGTAAGGTGGTGTGCCGCCCGTGGTTTTCAAAATGATTTGCCCATCGGCGCTGCAACGCGACTCTTTTGTGGTCACTTGCACCTGTATTTGGGCATTGCCGTTGTTTGAAATAATTGAAAAAACAATGAGGACTAATCTCTTAATCGAAGCGTAAGTAAGCTGATTTAATGAAGGAAGCGTCATGCTGAGTGTAGGTTTATGGATGATGATTAAGGATATATTGTTTAATTCAGCCATAAAGATAAGCAATATGAGTAGGAATCGCTTATGCTTTTCGCAAAATTGTAAGCGATTTATGCTGAATGGCAAAAAAGAGGACTCCTCAGTATAAAAGCTCAAAAAGCCTAAAAACACGTCGTTTTTAGGCTTTTTGAGCTTTTATACTGAGGGGTCCTCTTTTGTCAATATTTTCGATAAAGACATCCGCATGGCGTATCTTAAATTTGACATCTTCCTTGTCGTAATATTTGGCTTGTTGAAAGAACGCTGTATATTCGGCCTTTGAAAGAAAAACAATCCGCTCATCCAATTAAAATTAGGCTATGACATACACCGAATGTACCCGCGCTATCGAAAAACAACTCGGCGAAGGACAAACAGATGCCGCTTGCGCCGCACTCGCCGAATTGTTGCACAACAAAGACGCGGCTTTGTACCAACAAACGCTGCTTTTGACGGGGCAATACAACGAAATTCGCCGCAATCAAGCGCTCGGTTTGGACGACGATACGCACGGACTCAACCGCATCACGCACACTTTGATTCAGCTCTGCGCCGAGGTTAAAACGACGTGGGGCAAAGACCCAATTGATACCGCTACGCAAAGCCGAATCGCTGCCTT
>JAYUKJ010000195.1:0-5084 GCA_043764555.1 Saprospiraceae bacterium | reverse complement strand
TGTTTTTGCACGAAACGTCCAATAAAGCGATGTTTGGTATTATAAAAGAAATACATAGAATATTGAAAAAGGGCGGCTTGACTTTACACATTGAGCAGCCGCAATACACGCCCGAAATGTCCCTTTTTGAGCAGTTTATGCGCGACTGGGATGCCTTCCACAACAACGAACCTTTTTGGGGCGCAATGCACGATGTGGACACCCGAGATTGGATGGCATCGGCGGGTTTTGAAAAAGAAAATATGCTGCAATTCGGCGCAGCAGCCGTCAACGACAATGAAGATTTTACGAAGCCAAAACCGAAAGAACAAGAGGACTTTGGTCGCTCGGCGGTGTGGAACGTTTTTGGCGCGTGGAAAGTCTAATTTTAGCTAAAAATTAAGCATTTTAAATTAAAAACGCGGCTTATACTGAGGGGTCCTGTTTTTAGAATTCCTACTACGGACCGCAATTCGTGAAGTCTAATTATTCACGGACTGAAATCCGTGATACATTAAAAATCAATAATTAAAATATGGCAGAAATAGATTATATTCGTATGGCGAGCAACAAAGCGAAAGGTGCGCGCCCTTATTTTTTGGAAGACAAAGCCGTTGAGCGCGTCTTAAATATCACGATGGCCGTTGCGGGCGAAGTGGCGGTTTTGCGCGAGCGATTGGACACAATTGAGCGACTTTTGGCATCAAAAGGCATCCTTTCCAATGCTGAAATTGAGGCTTTTGTGCCAACCGATGGGGAAGCCGAAGCGCGGCAAAAACTTCACGCGGAGTATATTTCACGCATTTTGCGCATCGTACAGCAAGAAGTCGAGGCGTTGCAACAGGCGCCCGAAAATAATTTGCCGATGGAAGAAGTGGCGGAGATTTTGGGCATAACATGATTCCATTTATGTTCTTATTGAATTCCAAATTTCAGATTCCAAATTCCAAGTTGGCTTTTTGGAATTTGGAATAAAATAATTTATATTATGTTTAATTTAATTTCGTAATTTGATGAAAATCAATAACTTACATAGTTGTCGCCGTGACTCTTGATATTTGCATGAAGAAATATATGTCTTGAAAATCCATCCAAATTTTCATAAAAATCTTTTTCCGATACAGCCAAAACAGAATCAGCCATTCAAAAAATAGAATCAACGCGCCGCGCATCAAAGGCGCGTAACTCACCCCAAAATTATGGGTGTAATTTTGTCCAAAATGCGTTGCCTACGACTCATCAATAAAGCCTTCAATCGTGTGCTCCATAAGGTAAGCGGCGATTGAATTGGCACAATCCACTCGCGGGAAAGGCTTCGGAAACCTTGCTAAAAGAAAGCACTTCGCCCATCATGAGGAGCATGACGAAGCCGCGATAGGCGTCAACGGAAGTTAGTCAGAAAATGGTTGGTGTATTGTTCATCTTATTTCGTTTTAACGGGCGAGATAAGTAAAAATAGTCGAAAAAGCAGCCAAAAAAGTAGTCGGCAACTTTAGTTGCCGCGTAAAATATCTTGTTTTGGCTTAACGGCACCTAAAGTTGCCGACTACTTTATTTCCTTAAAACTTCTTGCGGCATACGTAATTATGCCCGTCGCGCCTGCCCGTTTGCACGCCGTCCAAATCTCCAAATGTGCTGCCATTCTGTCAATCAAATCATTTTGTGCCAACAAATCAATCGCGGCATATTCACCACTCACGTGATAAGCGATGATGGGTAAATCGGTTTTTTGACTCAATTTTGTCACGATATCCAAGTAAGGCAAAGCGGGTTTGACCATCAAAAAATCGGCGCCTTCTGCCGCATCGCGTAGGGACGAACGCACGGCGTCGCTGCCATTTCGGTAATCAATTTGGTAGGTTTTGCGATTTTTTAAACTTGTTCCCGTCGGCGATGATTTGCAAACATCGCGGAAAGGTCCGTAAAAATTTGAAGCAAATTTGGAAGAATATGCCATAATTGACGTGGTTTCGAGTGCATTTTCGTCCAAAATTTGCCGAATTGCGCCAATCCGCCCGTCGGTCATATCGCTCGGGGCTATGCAATCCGCGCCCGCTTGTGCCAACCCCAAAGCATAATCCGCAAGGATTTTTACGGACTCCGCGTTCAACATTCGAGACCCCTCAGTATTCAACACGCCACAATGCCCATGCGTCGTGTAACTGCACAGACAAACGTCGTTGATGAGCCACAACGCATCACCAAATTCAGCTTTGATTTTGGCAACCACATTTTGAGCAAAATCGAATCTGAAAGCCGACTCAAAACGGTCTTTCGGCACCGGAAAAAGTAGGAATTTGGAAACACCCGCTTTCAAATCGTTCTCAATTTGATGCAAAATAGACGCCTCCGTATCGCTGAAAACACCCGACATATTTTTGACGGGTGCGCGTTGCGACAAGGTTTCATCCACAAAGATGGGTTGAATAAGGTCATTTTGACTGACGGTTACTTCGGCGACTAAATCGCGGATATGGTTGTTTGCCCGAAGGCGACGTAGATTCATTTTTAATTATTTCAAATTTCAAATTATTTCAAATTTCAAATTCCAACGACTCATTTGGAATTTGGAATCTGACATTTGGAATATTCTAAAAAAGCCTTAATACTCGGAAAAATGACGGGTTCGATGCCCAAATCACGCAGTTTTCGCGCCGTTTTTCCCGCAGGACAAGCGTGGAGGGACCCCTCAGTATAAAACGATTTACACGCCTCGAATTGCTTAAAACTTGTCCAAAAAATCACTTCTGCACCTTTTAATGCCGCAATTAATCCATCAGACGGGCTGGAAATCAAGCGATAAGTGGCGATTGCTTTGCGTCCTTCGCGTTGCCAATCGAGCGCAGAATCTTCATTTGTCAACAAAATAAGGTCGCTTTCTGAGATATTTGCAAGCGGCGATTGCCAAACGTTTTTCAAAAAATCAATCCCAAAACCATCGGCACAACCTTCCACCCAAATCCCTTTTTTTGCCAATTCAAACCACGTTTTTGTACCCGATGCCCAATTTTTGGGACTCCTCAGTATCGGCAATATTTCAGGCGTCACAGCGCGATGATGAGCGATAAAAAACGGCGTATTTGAATCAAACGCATGAGCATTTAATGTTTTATTAATAGTTTCCTTTTCATAAAATTCATAATCAAAAAAATCGCGCATGAAGTCCGTTGCCGAAACGATTTTTTTACCTTCTAAACGCTTATCCGTGTCGAAAACAAAGCGATTTGCAGACGCACCTTCCGCAGTTTTTCCATTTGAAACAATGAAAGAGGACCCCTCAGTATAAGCGTCATTTTGGGGTTTATTTTCGATAAAAATAGCTCCAAAACGTTGGTGACAGCCTTTTCCAAAATCTAAAGTTGCCGCACGCTCGGCGAGTAATTGCGCTTTAAGTTGTTGATTATCAATGGCTTTAAGCATTTTAACCGCTTCCAAGTTCGTCTTCAAACATTCAATCAGCAACGCCCCTTGACCCAAAGCGGGCGGACACTCGACAAGCGGCAACCACATTTTTAACGTGCCTTGCAACAAGATTTTAGTGTCTGAATAAAATTCAGAATTCAGCAAACGATTCAGTCCCGCCGCCGCCAAAACAATGCCGTCGTAATCGTCCGAATGCATCAATTTTCGCAAGCGCGTTTCGACATTTCCACGAATTGGTTTTATCTGAATAACGGGTTTTTCTTTATTAGATTTATTAGAATTGTCGAAATTAGGCAATGCTTTTTGCAAAAAAGGCGGCACTAATTCCTCCCGACGCAGCGAAGATGTGCCAATACGAATAGCCTGTTTTTTATTAAGTTTTTCTAAAATATCGGTCTTGAAAATCACCACATCATGCGGACATTCCCTTTCAAAAACCGCCGCCGCAAAATCACCCTCACCCAACAATCGTTCTTCCCCCACATCTTTTAAAGAATGAACCGCAAAATCTGCCGAACCTTGCCTCAAAGCCGCGTCAATATCCGTTGAAAACACGTTTTTATTCAACATTTGATACAAAGGCGTCGTTTGATCAAGGTCGCCACTCGTTTCTTTGTACAGAAAATCCATCGAAACATTGGGAAAATGTTGCGCCAAAACCCGTCGGGCAAGCTGTCCTTGCGCTTTCGAGAGGTTTGATTTTCGACAGATGATTTTCATAAATTATATGATAAAATTAAAGGTGTTCTTGATTTTTGAAAAAGTTTTTGAAAAACCAAAATTAGTTTTTACCTTGCTGAAAATTAACGATTAAATTTAAAATAAAATGATTTACGCTTTCTCTAACATTATTTCTAATCCAGGTATCTTAGGTGGTAAACCTTGCATTAAGGGAACACGCATTAGCGTTGAACTCATCATGGATTGGCTTGGAACAGGTGGCAGTATTCAAACAATTGCTGCAAAACACCCTCTTTTGACGGAAGAAACAGTAATGGAAGCCATCCGTTATGCCGCACGATTTACTAAAAATGAAATCGTTATTGAAGTTCAAAAAGCTGCATGAAATTTTCCATTTTACGCTTCATAACAGATGAAAATATTGACGTTGAAGTCAAAGATTTTCTTCGAGAAAAAGGCTTCGATGTGTTTGACATCAAAAAAGCAAGGCTATTTAGTGTACTTGATGAAGCTATTTTAGAACGCAGTTATCAAGAAAAACGCATTGTGTTAACTCAAGATAGCGATTTTGGTACTTTAATATTTAGAGACAAAAAATCTTTTTGCGGTCTTGTTTATATTCGACCAGGTCATGTATCACCAAATACTCATATAGAAACACTTGAAGCCGTTTTAAATGCGGACTTTGATGTGAATTTTCCTTTTATAGTTGTTGCTGAAAATACCGAATTAAGCGTCAAAATTAGACTCCGACAATTCTAATTTCATAGACAAGCTTTCAACGCCTCCACCAATTCAAAAATCTGCGCTTCCGTATGCCTTGCCGTTGCGATAATCCGCAAGCACTCCTCCCCTTTTGGAACGGTCGGAAAATTTATCGGCTGTAAATAAACGCTAAAATCGCGCAACAAACGGTCTGTTATCGCTCGACAACGCCGAGAATCGCCAATCACAATCCGCGTAATGTGCGCGTCGTGTCCTTCAAATTCAATATTTTCTGC
>JAYUKJ010000194.1:0-5091 GCA_043764555.1 Saprospiraceae bacterium | reverse complement strand
GGGTTATTCAAAAAATGGTCAAATCGCACATTTTCTTTATCCGTCAAACGAACCAGACCCACATTGTCGGCGTTTATCCAAACAACACCGTCGGGCGCTCGATAAACGGACAACAGCGTTTTGGTGGGCAATTGCGGGAAATGTTCAAACTGCCCATTTTGCCGAAGGCGAAAAAGACCTTCGTCATACGTTGATAACCAATGGATTGCCTCTCCGTTTGCCAACGTATCATCGACAAAACCATTGATGTCATGCTTGAGAGGCAGCGCCGTTATTTTGCCCGATTTCTCATCAATTTTTGACAACCGATTGACGGAACGAAAATAAATACCACTTTTTTCAATGTGAAACCCCGACCATTCGTTCGTCACGATGTCTCTGGGAAACGGAAAACGGCGGGTGATTTGACGCGTATTCCCGTCCATTTTTAGCGCCTCCTTGTCCGTCAAAATCCAGACATTTCGGTGGTTATTCAACACGTTTTCACGTATTGCGATGATTTTTTCCGAAATTTTAGGCGTTATACTGAGGGGGCCTAAATTGGTATAAATATTTTTCATTGGACTGTAAGAAAACAAACCTTTCGACGTTCCGAGCCACGTCTGATGCGTCCGTTTGTCGGCATAAATTTTATTGACCCGCATCGGCATCTTCCCCATTACCAACTCGCTTTCTGCCGTCAATCGGCGCTCAATTTGCCGCGTTTGAGGGTTAAAAATAACGACACCTTCATCCGCATGAGCAATCCAAAAATTGCTGTTTCCATCGGGTTCAATATGCAGCATATTGTTTAATTTATTAGTCATAAAAGGTTGAAAACCAAGATTATAAACCTCTTTTTTGTCCGTTTTCAAATCCAAATGTATCAGTCCTGAAATGCCGTAAAGAAACCAAATCGATTGCTTATCGGGTGCCAAAAAGGCATTCGCCGCCACATTCATATTGGCATCAAAACCTTTCACCGTCCGCGACAATTCTTCACTGTAATTGCATTCTTTCAAGACTTTTTGCTGCTTAGTGTCGTACAGAACGAGTCCTTTCCGCCGCGTACCTAACCATAAATTCCCGTTGCCGCCATCTTTTACGCTGAAAATAGTCCCCCAATCTTTACATTTTGAATGTCGGGTGAATTGACGCGTTTGAGCGACTAATTCCGTCAAAATAGAGCCGTCACCGCCCATCCAGATATGTCCATTTTCATCCATCCATAAGGCGTTCAGCACATTGCAGCCGACTGTTTTAGAGTCGTCTGGCACGGAGCGATACGTCGTAAATGCCTGATTCTTAGGCTTTTGTGGGTCAAAACACGCCAAGCCTGCGTTGTCCGTTCCAATCCAAATCAACCCCGTTTTAGAGTCGTGCAAGAGACATCGAATCGTGTTTATCGGCAACGATTGCGGGTTTGTCGGGTCGTGCGTGTAGGTCTCGGTCGTCGAACCATCATATCGTATTAAACCTTTATCCGTTGCCAACCAAAGAAACCCTTTCGGGTCGGGCAGTATAAAATTAATCGGCGCATCGAGGTGAAACTGCACATTCGCAATCCGTTGCGGCGTTTGCGCACGCAAAATAGGCCCCCTCAGTATAAAGGCGAAAAAAAGAGATAAAATGAGGCTTAATTTTTTGAGATTCATCAATGGGTGCTATTTATTTCCAAAAGTAATTTTTATTCCTTTAATAAAAAATTACGACTTAATTAATTGCGCCAACGACTGCGTGAATGGTTGTTTTTAGCCGTTTTAGATTATTTTTTACTGAAAAAATGAATTATTGAATTCTACCACTTACCCACCATTTATAACCATTCACACAGTTATAATAACCGTTAACTCATTTGATTGTACGAAAAACAAGGCGCTTCTGTATATTTATCTTCGTAATTAGCGCCTTAAAGCAAGTCAATATCAAATACTTTCTTTTTTATGCTAAGAAGAATGTGAAAGTAGGTATTAAGGTACAAATTAGCTGTTTAGCTCAAACCGTTTACTAACTGTTAATAACCGTTTTCTGTTAATCATAACCGTAAAATAATTGTTTCAACCATCCGTTTTTTTCGCAAAAAGAACTTTTAAAGCCTTAAAACTTTTTTTTTACATCCACATTTGATAACACCACAAACCCAATATTTATTAACCCATTTATTTACATTTTTCGTTGTCGCTAAAGTCGTTTCACGCATCTGAAACGACTAAGCGGCGAAAAATAGGCCCCCTCAGTATGAACGTTTAATTTTTGACAAATACCGTTGAACAAAATATAAAATCACCATTTGATAACTCAATTTACCCTTTAATTAACCCATTTATTAACTACTTTTTTTGTTGAACGCCGCCTCAAGTGTTTATGAGGCGGCTACAAAAAAATCAGGAAAACAGCAGCAATTGATGCGATAAAAAAGAAGTTCACAGCGGGTTTTATACCTTTGTGGACTTCTTTTTTTTATTAAAAAATGCGAAAATAAAATGCATCACACGTTTAAAGTCGAAAAAACGGCGCACGTCTATACACACGGCGAACCTTCCGAAAAAACGCAGTATTTATGGTTCGTCGCGCACGGCTACGGACAACTCGCGAGCAATATTATCCGCAAATTTGAAGGTTTCGACCCGACGACGCATTTTGTTGTGGCGCCCGAAGCCTTGAACCGTTTTTATTGGCAATTCAGGACAAATGTCGTCGGTGCAAGTTGGATGACGCGGCAGGATAGGCTGGACGAAATCGCGGATTATTCGGCGTATTTAGACACTGTTTTCGCGCATTTTCGCGGTCAAGTTGCCCCCTCAGTAAAAGTCATTTTATTCGGTTTTTCGCAAGGCTGCGCAACGCAAATGCGTTGGATACTGAGGGGTATGCCCGACTACAACCACCTCATTTTCTGGGGCGGTATTCTGCCCGAAGATGTTGATTATCAACCTATTATGCCTTATTTTGAATCGAAAAAATTGACGTTTATTTGCGGTGACAATGACGAATTCATCAATCAAGAAGGCATTCAAAAACATTTTGTTTTGGCAAAAGAGAAGGGTTTGACGATGGATTTCGTCGGTTTTGAAGGCAAACATGAAGTGTTGACGGATGTGTTGACCAAGGTTTTCGAAGAGAAAATAAAGAGGTAAAAAACGAAGCTGTACGACTATATTATGCTAACACGAATTTTATCGAATTGTACGAATTATACGAATTTTTCACATCTAATAATTCGTATAATTCGTACAATTCGATAAAATTCGTGTTAAAAATGTTTTAGCATAACTTAGTCGTACAGCTTCTAAAAAACGGCATGACTTAAAAATTTTGTTTCTTAAAATTGTTAAAAATAACAATTTTAAGAAACAAAAAAATCAGCACGTATAAAAACGCCCAAATTTTCTATTGTAGAAAATTTGGGCTTTTTTTTATTCGTGAAATATATCAGAAACTTCGACTGTCCAAACATTAGAAATTTACAACATCCACGATTTCCAAACCATAGCCAATCAAACCCACGCGCCGCCGCTGCGAGCGCGTAATCGACCGAATTTTGGAGATGCCCAAATCGCACAAAATCTGCGCGCCAACACCATAATCCCGCGCATCGAGCGCGTTCTGAGGCGGTGCATTTCGGTCAGCTTGCGCTTTGAAGGCTTTAAGCCGTTGCAACATCGAATGCCCTTTTTCGGCTTGTTGAATGTACAAAAACAACCCTTTCCCCTCTTTTGCGATGATTTCAAAGGCTTGATGAATCGACGATTCGGCATCACCAAACAGGCTGCCCAAAATATCATTTGGCTCCGTCGAAGATTGCACACGCACCGCAATGGGTTCGTTTGGCAACCAATCGCCGAGTTTTATGGCCAAATGAATGTCGCCCGAAGTGAGTTGTTGGTACGCAAAAACCTCCAATTCTCCGTATTTTGACGGCATTTTCACGGACATTTCGCGTTTTACCAAACGTTCCGTTTTCATGCGATACGCCACTAAGTCGTCGATGGAAATGGTTTTCAAATTAAATTTTTCCCCAATTTTAAGCAATTGCGGCAACCGCGCCATCGTACCGTCTTCGTTCAGAATTTCGACCAAAACGCCCATCGGAAATAGACCCGCAAGGCGTGCCAAATCCACGGCTGCTTCGGTATGTCCCGTGCGGCGCAAAACGCCGCCCGTTTTGGCACGAAGCGGAAAAATATGCCCAGGACGCGCATAATCGGTGCTTTTTGCTTCTGAATTCGTCAACCAACGGATGCCCGTTGCGCGGTCGTAAGCCGAAATACCCGTCGAGCAACCTTGCCCCAAAAGGTCAACCGACACCGTGAAGGCGGTTTCGTGCAGGGCCGTATTTGAGGGAACCATCGGCGGCATATCGAGCGTATCGGCGCGACTTTCCTCAATCGGCGTGCAAATCAGACCGCGGCCGTGGGTTGCCATAAAATTTATCATTTCGGGCGTGACCAGCTCGGCGGCGCAGATAAAATCACCTTCGTTTTCACGGTCTTCATCGTCAACAACGATGATAATTTTGCCCGCTCGAATGTCGGCCAGCGCTTCTTCGATTGTGTTGAGGGCAGATGCCGTTGCGACGGTCGGCGGGAGCAATTCAGTGTCAAATATCATAACAGTACAGTAAAAGATTGGATGATTTTATTTTCTATGGAACAAAGGTAAGCGCGAAGGGTTCAAAAATGCTAAAATCGGCGCTGGCTTCGCGACTTATTTTGGAAAAACTTGTCTGATTTCAAAAGGCGTCGTTACTTCGTTGTTCAATTTTAAAAATCTATTCATGAAAAATCATATTCCAAACGCCTTGACTTTGCTCAACGTTTTTTGTGGCTCATGCGCGCTCGTGAGCATCCTAAATGAGCGTTATACTGAGGGGGTCTTTTTTTTAGTCGTTTGTCTCATCGCCGATTTTTTGGACGGTTTCGTCGCGCGGCTCCTAAATGTCAAATCGGAAATGGGCAAAGAACTCGATTCGCTCGCCGATATGGTGTCTTTTGGCGTGGTTCCTGCGGCAATTCTGTATAAATTGTTAAAAGCAAACGTGGGTTTTACTTTCGTTGAACAGCCTAATTATGCGCTTTTGTCCTTCATTATCACGGCTTTTTCGTGCTATCG
>JAYUKJ010000193.1:0-5094 GCA_043764555.1 Saprospiraceae bacterium | reverse complement strand
CCGTTATGAAAGGTATTGACCTCCAAAATGGCGTTTTTGAAGAAGAAGGTTTGAAGATGCTCGACGAGTGGGAAAAGAAAAGCACCTCGCTTTTATTGGGTACTTCTAAGGATGAATTGGTATTGAAAAAAGATACTTTAGACTTGAATACACCGATAAAAACGCCGCAACGGGAGATGGGACACGGGAATCAATACGATGCATTTTTTGAATAGGACCCCTCAGTATAAAACCAAAAAAGCCTTGAAAACACGTGTTTTCAAGGCTTTTTTTTGTTAAAATACGCCAATTTAATACCCAAATTGTTGCACCCAATAGTTAGGCATCGAGCCAACCTGACCCATTTTATGACAAGCGATGTATTTCCAATTAGGTTGCAAAAGCGTGCGGCGATGTCCGCGGCTTTCGATACCATCATCGACTAATAATAAAATCACGGCTTCGCGTATATCCGATGGTCCGCCGACTAAGTTTTCGTTGCCATCTTTCAACGACGGACACGACCGAATAATGCGGTCCCACGGCATCGAGCCGTCAATGCCTTGATGCTCGGCGCTGCCGCGTTTGCGTTGCTCAATACCGTATTTTTTACCCGCCGAATAGATGCATTCTAAGGGTTGCAAAGTCGATAAAACGGGCATGGCAAACAACTCCGTAATCAATTCACGCGCTGCCGCAATGCTGCTTCTATTGTCGCCTTGTTTCTCCAAATCCTTTATATATTTTTCAATAAATGCTATGTAACCCGCTGGATTTCTGCGAACTGCGTTGATTTCTTCCACCATTTTTATTTCATCGGGCGTCATGCTCGTCTTGTTGACCGTCGGCGTTGAAGCGGCATTCAGGTAGCTCGTTGTGTGGTTATCGGGCGCGGGAACTTCCGTCAAAGACGTCGTGTACTGAGGGGGTGATATATTATAATTTGAAGGCATGGAAGAAGACGACATAAAGCCGTCCGACGCCGCTTCAAGTGCTTCGAGCCGCTCTTCGAGAATTAATTTTTGACCCGTTACCAAACCCGAATTAGCGCTCAAACCGTTCATCGAAGCGACTTCCGAAGCCGTCAAACCGTGCAAACGACCGACACTTTCAAGCGTTTCTTTTTGCGATAATTGGTCTTGCGAAACCACATGAATCACGCGTTTGTAGCTCGGATTCCAACTGTAACGCGCGTTGTTTACGATCATATCGCCGCTGTGCGTAGCCGTTGTAAACAAATCATTTGTCGAATAATTATCGGCTGCATAATTGGTCGATGATAGATTTGTTGTTACGTAATTGTTGGCAGAATTGTAATTAGAATTAGAAGATTTGGCGACAATCGAATAGGATTGTGGCACATCAGACGCCGCGTTTTGAGTTGTCGTTTCGCCCGCTGAACCACAATCATTGACGATTAACGCTTGACCGATGCGCAAATCTTTGGCGCTTTTCATATTGTTCATATACATCAACCGTGCGCGGGTATAACCGTAATACTCGGCTAACATATCGAGCGTTTCCTCTTTTTTAACAATGTGCGTTCGCTTATTCGACTTAAAATAAGGCATTCCTTTCGCCTTCACGACGACAGTGTTGTAGCTCGCGGGAACGGCTGTTGCCGCTTTCGCAGGCGTCGGATTCACGACGTCTAAAGCTGTGCAAACGCTTAAAATAGCGTTTTCTTCAATATTGTTTAATTTACATAAGTCGGCAACTGTTGTTTTGTATTGTTTGGAAAGACTGTACAAAGTTTCGCCTTTTTGAACGATATGCACATTTTTGACCGTTGAAGGTGGGCAAGTTTGGGCAAAAAGGGTCGTTTGACATAAGCAAACGCACGTGATTAGACATAAATGCTTCATGATGATAGGTGTATTTTTATGATGAGAAAAACCTGATAAAATCGTCATTGAAAGTTAGAACTTTAAAGGGGACGAACATTGGGCAAATATCAAAAAATATTCGCGTCCCTCTAACTATTTTTTCAAATTTGTTAAATTCTATACGTAAAACACGCGCGTTTTGTTTGTTTTAAACAGATTGTTTTTTCAGAATGTGAAAAATAGGAGAAACTAAGCGTTCAGATTTGAATTGCTTTGAATGATTTTAAACATAACCAAAAAGCCTCGAAAATGGACATTTTCGAGGCTTTTTAGCATTTATACTGAGGGGTCCTTTTCGATATATTTTAATCCCTTTCAATCGGACAAGTCATGCAATGTGAGCCACCGCGGGCGCGAGATAGTTCGTTAGATGGCAACGTAATTATCGTATTTTCAACGCTTTGTGGGTCCAGTCCGTTTTTAAAATCTTCCAACAATTGTCGTGCGGGAACAATTTTGTAGCCATAATCTTTAAAGGCTTCTTCCGTTTTCGGATTGCGGTCGTAAGTCAAGGCAACGCCCGCTTTTATAGCCACGAGATTGCAGCCGTCCGTCCACTGTTCGCGTTCCTGATACGGTGATTCGCCGTCGCCACTGAGGATAAATTTCATTTTAGGATTGATTTCCGCCCGCATAAAATCTTTTACTGAGGGGTAGAAAGTTGAAGTCCCGTTTGAGCGAATAACTTCCACATTCGACGCCAAACCTTCCACCACAATCGGTTTGAAAGCCGTGATATGATTCGCATTGATGTGCGTAAAAACGGTGTCGATGTGCATACACGCACGGTCTTGCGGAATGTTGATTTGCACCACATTTTTCACAACACCTTTGTCAAAAAGCAGTTCACTCAAACGCCGAACCGTGTAAGCATTCGTCCTTTCGGAGCAACCGATGAGCAGATAATCGCTGTTCAAAATCATGCAATCGCCACCTTCAATGCTGATGCTTTCTCCCCGTTTCGACGGTGGAAATAGGTCAACATCGTTCAAATTGATGATTTTTCCCGCGTTTTTCGTTTCTTGAAAAATCGGATGCGCCAAGAAAATAAACCGCGCCAAGAAGTTTTCGCGGAATCGAGCGGTTTTCGCAGCCTTCAAAATCAAGATGTGGTCGTTGACCGTAACGGCAATATCGCGGGTGAAAATGAAGTTCGGAATCGGGTCGAAAAGGATGTGTTTTTCCCGTGCCAAATTGCCCGTTATGAGCGTTTCAGCGAGCGTTTCGTTGCTCAAATCGGTCAACATTCGGCTGAAATTCGACGGCAATTCCTCGTAATCAATAATCATTTCGATGACTTCGCGCTTCGTTTCAGCGTCGGCGGCCAGGGCTTCGGTCAACAATTGACGCGTCTCCAAGACATTTTCGGCGCCGAGGAACCCCCTCAGTACATTCGTGAAAATATCGTGTTCCGTCTGCATTTGCGGCAAATGAACGATGTCGTCGAAGAGCAATTCTTCGGCGCGGCGCGGGGAAATGCGGCTAATGCCTTCGTCGGGGCGGTGAATAATGACGCGGCGTAGTTGACCGATTTCGGACGATACATTTATTTTTCGAGAAGCCATATTGTGTAAGTGAAAAATGAAAAATGAAAAATTTGGGAGCTTTGACAATTTTAGTGGAGATAGGTAAATACACCAAGGAAATTTGTAAAACTTCCTATAATTTACCCTGTTTTAATCGGTGTTCCACTAAAAATGTCAGAGAACCAAAATTTGTTAACGATTGGTAACCAATCAATTGCAAATGAGTGTATGACAAATTGTCTTTTTTATCGTGAAATAACTTTCGGAAAGTTAAAAACTTTCGGAAAGTTGCAGCCTTAAAGGACAATTTGTTATGCACTCTTATTTTGTGTTTTTTAGACGTATTTCCAACCCTTAAACGGCAAATGTCGGCAAGCCCTTCACAATCGCCACCGTCTCCAAACTCACCGTGATAACGCTCAATACCAAGTCCAAAATGTACCGTTTGTTGCCCACTTCCTCTGCCCAATCATTCGGGTCGTTGCGGATGCCACTGTCTTTGTGCGTCGTTATGGCGTACCGCTTCATTACTCATTTTATGGCACTTTTGCCGTTCACAACGTACTCATAAACTGCCGAAGGGATGTTTTCTATCGTGATGCGGCTGTTGAAAAGAATACTACTTTTATCCGTTTTACTTGGAAAACGCATCTTTTCTACGTGGAAATGTCCGCTTTAGACGCTCGAACTTATCGCCTTTATCACGCTCTGAATGGGCGTATTTTCTGAATTTATTTAGAACCGTCTGAAAAGGCGTTGCCATAATGTTTTTTCGTTTTGAGTGCTTTTAAACGATTAGAAGTATTATATTTTGTTTTAATTGTTTAAGGGCGACAAAAATAGACTAATACGGCTTTCGTTTTTTAGTTTTATCAAGAAAAATTAAAATTAAGCAGAAGTTAGGCGGGGTTTTTATGTAGAGACGCGATTAACCGCGTCTCTACTGAGGGGGTCTAAAAAAATTTGTTCAACTAAAACCAATCGTTTACTTTTGTGGGGGTTTACTACATACTTTTTATAAATCTTAATTCAATGACTAAAAGTATCACCCCCTCAGTATAAAACCCTATTTGAGATGATGAATACAGCGTTTTTAATCATTAAAAGAATATATAATCACATGGATTCTTTGAATGTGTCGAACACCATTTTATGGCCATTGAACACGGTAATTTATGGCCATTGAACACAGTAAATTTTGCCGTAGGCGTGGCGCACGACTCAAATTTAAACTATATCAGCGCCGTCATAAGTAGGTCAATATATTTAATCGCTACTTTTTTTATAGAACACATAGGCACATAAAATATATATAAATGTTTGAAAATCATTTAGTTAGAACTATGTATCCTACTGTGTCTATGTGTTTCAAAAAGTGTCGGTTATATGTGTTGAACTACTTAGGTATCATTTTAAACGTGATTTGGCATCTTTATAAATTTTATCGACAAATCAAAATTGATGAAAAAGCCGATAAAATGAACGGCATCAACGAAGCACCATTGGAGCGCCGTTGTGTTGGTTGTGCCAAAAAATTTGAACCCGAACACGTTGACCAAATTTTTTGTGAATCCGCGTGTAAAGATTTGTATATGAACCAATTAGGTTCAAGAACACCTTTTAAAACAACCGCAAATAATGGGAAAAAGTAACACCGTTTTAAAATACTTAGGCGCCGCCACCGTGATTTATCTGATTGTTGG
>JAYUKJ010000192.1:0-5106 GCA_043764555.1 Saprospiraceae bacterium | reverse complement strand
TCAAATTAACAAGAAAAGTGGGCGTCGCTGTTGTAAACCAAAAATTGTTAAATACCTGTTGGTCAAGAAAATTGAGCGTACCAAACGGATTGTATAATGTATTAATACCATCCCAACTAAAACCATTGTACCACTCTTTCATCGTAGCTAAAAGTACTTCTCTACTCATATTTTGGTAGGACATAACAGTGTTAATATGTGCTTCAAAATTTGATTCCAATTCTTCCTGCGTATATCCCGTAATTGTCGTAAAATCCTTATGAATCGTTAAATCTTTCAGATGATTTAGGTCTGAAAAAATGGATACTTTAGAGAATTTTGACACGCCTGTAATAAAAAGAAAACGGATAAAAGCTTCCGAATCTTTCAACACAGAATAAAAAGCCTTCATTATTTTTTGGTTCGTTTTGGCTTGTGGAAGGTCTTCTTTTTCCAAATAATCAGTGATTGGTTTGTCATATTCATCTATCAAAATGACGACTTTACCGTGTTTTTGATGTAAAAAAAGAATAAGTTCTTTGAAATATTGCTGATAACTATCGGTTGTGAAAGTTAACCCAACCTCGGTCGCCATTCGGGTTAGTTCAATTTTTATAGCCGTGTCTAAGCCCAATTCTTTGTAAGCCATCGAAGCAAAAGACAACTGAATAACGGGACTTTTTTGTGACCAATCCCATTTATCTTCTATCCATAATCCTTTGAATAAGATACGATTACCTTCAAAAAGCTCTCTTAATGTTGAAACCATCAACGATTTGCCGAAGCGACGCGGACGTGATAAAAAGTACATACCTTCGGTGATAGCAAGCCGATAGGCGTGTTCTGTTTTGTCAACATACACATAAGGATTGCTCCTCATTTTAAGGAAAGTCTGGACACCGATTGGCAGAAGTTTCAATTCTTTCATGACTCAAAGCTATGATTTTTCTGATAATTAATCCGTACTTTTTTTTCTAAAACAAGGCATTTTGATTTTCATAAGAAAAAAGGGACCCCTCAGTATAACGCATAAAAAACGCCGTTTTCTACTCAAAATGAGCAAAAAACGGCGTTTATACTGAGGGGTCCCTTTTTTCAGTTTTCTATTCCAAATTCACTTGATAATTCGTACTCCTTCCACCACCATTTTGAGCGATTAAAACCCCTTTTTCTACCAAATCCTGCAAATGTCGCGTAGCAGTTGCTTTCGAGAGGTGGCTAATTGCTTGATATTTTCGGGCATTCATGCCACCAATAAATGTGCCTTCGCCTTCTTCCAACATCCGATTAAGGACTTTAAGTTGTGCTTCGTTTAGTTGGGTTTTATGTTGGTCAAAAAATGCCGTTTTTTTCAATGAGAACGCCATCGTTTGCATAAAATCCTGTTGTGCTTCGAGGATTATATTAGAAAAATAAAAAATCCAATCGGTCAAGTCATTTGTCCGTTGTGCTTGTTTGAGAGCCGCGTAATAAGCCTGTTTATCGGCTTCAATTGCTGTTGACAGGCTCATTAAAATAGGTCTGCTCAAGCCTTGTGCTAAGGTTTTTTCGGCAATAACACGTCCGATACGCCCATTTCCATCTTCAAAAGGGTGAATTGTTTCAAAATAAAGATGGGCAATGGCTGCCCGAATCAATAGGTTAGGAATAGGCGATTGTCCATTAGGTTTTGTTGCATTGAACCAGTCAAAAAACGCGTGCATTTCCGAAGGAACTTGGGTAGAAGGCGGTGCTTCAAAATGAATTTCCTCTCTGCCATAAAACCCCGAAACAACTTGCATCGGCTCAATATGCGTGCGGTAGTGTCCAGTAATGATGTTGTTATTGCCTAACATGAGTAATTTATGCCAGTCAAAAAGCTGATTTTCCGTCAAATCGCTGTCAAAATTTTCTCGTGCTTTGACCAGCAAAGTAGCAATGCCTTCCGAACGTTTGTCCCTGATGCGATGCGTAGGTGTTGGGTAGCCTAAATTTTTGCGAATTGAAGAAATAAGGTCAACACGACTAATCAATTCACCTTCAATTGAGGACGTTTTTATCGCTTCTTTGACCAAAAGCGTGATGATAGATTCCGCTTGCTCGTCGTTCGACAAACCAGTTAAATAGCCAAGACTTTGCCCTGCTATTGCCATGAAAGACAATGCTGTTCTCGTAAAAGCGGTTTCTTCGTATTGAAATTGCCGCCAATCTTTTTGTTGCCAATTATACATCATGAGCCGATTAGAATTTTTATTTGGCTCAAAAGTAATACATTTATGAGCCGAATAAGTGTTTTATTCGGCTCATTTTGAAAAAAGGTTAAAATTTAGTCGAAAAAGGACCCCTCAGTATAAACGCTCAAAAATGCCCACTTTTAGGTTTTTAGCTCAAAAAACAATAAAAAAAATGGGTGTTATAAAAATATCGTACTTATATTTGTACAATTATTTGTTCTGAAAATAAAATTGTACAAAATGATTCCACGTTTATTGGCATCAAAAGCCTTGCAATTGCACCAACAATTCCCCGCTTTGATGATTACTGGACCTCGACAAAGTGGTAAAACGACGCTTATCAAAAGCCTTTTTCCCAACTTGCCTTACGTCACGCTCGAAGACCCCGACACGCGGGCGCGGGCAATTGACGACCCGCGTGGTTTTTTGCAACAATTTCCGAAAGGCGCTACTTTAGATGAAGTGCAACGGACTCCCGAACTCTTTTCATATTTGCAAAATTTGATGGATAGTGACCCTCAAAAACGATATGTTTTGTCGGGGTCGCAACATTTTTTGCTGATGGAGCAGGTTACGCAATCGTTGGCAGGGCGGGTTGCAATTTTGCGCTTGTTGCCTTTATCGCTTGAAGAACTCAAAAATACGGATACTTGGGCGACGGATTCCATTGATGATTGCTTATTTAAGGGTGGCTTTCCGCGTATTTATGCCCAAAATATGTCGCCCTACGATTTTTATTCTGCTTATCTGGAGACATACGTTGAACGAGATGTTCGCCAACTCCGACAAGTTGGTGACCTCAATAGCTTCATGCGGTTTGTACGGCTTTGCGCTGGACGAATTGGACAATTGCTTAATGTGGCGTCGTTGGCAACTGATGCTGGCGTAAGTCATGCGACGGCTCAGGCGTGGTTGTCGGTATTAGAGACGAGTCATATTATTTTTTTACTGCAACCCCATTTTAAAAATTTCAATAAACGCATCGTCAAAATGCCTAAATTATACTTCACCGATACGGGTTTGGCTTGTAATCTATTAGGTTTGGAAGCAGCCACGCAGGTTTCAGCACATTACCTACGCGGCGGTTTATTTGAAAATTTAATCCTATTGGAAGTCTTAAAAGGACGATACAATGATGGGAAAAAGAGTAATTTATATTTTTGGCGAGACAATCACGGACGCGAAATTGATTTACTCATAGAAAATATTGATAAACTATTACCCATTGAGATTAAGTCAAATGCAACGGCTCATATCTCTTTTTTTGAAGGTTTAAAATATTGGCAACAATTAGCGGGTGCCGATGCGACACAGGGTTTTGTTGCTTTTGGCGGTGACGAAAATTTCAAAACAACTTTTGGAGATTTTGTATCGTGGCGGCAGCTTAAGGCTTATTTAAAAACCTAATTTTCCCAAAATAGCGAAATATAGGACCCCTCAGTATAAACGCTAAAAAATGCGCGCTTTAACTTCAATTAACCATAATTAAGCATTTAGCGACCTACTTAGCACTTGGAAAATTGCCGCCGATGCTTAGCTTTGCCGCCGATTTTAGGGAATTTAGAATTAAAAATTAAGAATTAAGACATCGTACATCTACTTAATTCTTCATTTTTAATTTTTAATTCTACTTTCGCGGCGCGAAAAATCATCTATCGGACTTATTCAGCAATCATTCAATCATCCATTTTTTATTAGATTAGACAATGAATTCATACAAAAAAGGAACAAACGGCGTCGGTTGGCTCGTGTTTTTGATAACGGGGACAGTTATGATAATGTCCGTCGAACGCACAGGCAGTCTTTGGGATTGCGGCGAGTTCGTCGCGGGCTGCTACAAATTGCAAGTGGTTCACCCGCCGGGCGCGCCCTTTTTCTTAATGTTGGGCAAACTCGCCATCACCATCGGACAACTTTTCTCGAAGGACCCCTCAGTAATTGCGTTCTCCGTCAACGTTATGTCGGGACTTTCGACCGCCGCCGCTGCGATGTTCATTTGCTGGACGACCATGATTTTGGGTAAAATTGCCTTAAACGGCCGTGAGAACGAACCTTCTTCTTCAGAATTTATCGCTCTTGCGGGTGCGGGCATTGCCGCAGGTATGGCAACGGCTTTCGCCACATCGATTTGGTTTTCAGCCGTCGAAGGCGAAGTTTACGCCATGTCAACGATGTTCACGACGCTCACTTTGTGGACAATGATAAAGTGGTACAACCAACCCGACACGCCCGAGGCCGACCGTTGGATGCAACTATCGGTCTATGCAGCTGGCTTGTCAACGGGGGTTCACTTGTTGAGCTTGTTGACGTTTCCAGCCCTCGCGTTGTTCTATTATTTCAAAAAAACGGAAAAACCAACGTGGTTGGGGATGCTTGTTGCGGGTTTAATCGGCGTTGTGTCGATTACTTTGCTCCAAACACTCGTCATTACGGGCATTCCGACGCTTTGGGGACAACTCGAAATGATATGCGTTAACTGGTTCGGCTTGCCTTTCACGATTCCAAGTTTGATTTTGACCGTCGGCATTATCGGCTCATTGTCCTATTTTGCCTTGCGCCTCGCGCACCGCCGTTCAAACGCAACATTGCAAAATATTTTTATGGGTTTGGCTTTTTCGGCTATTGGTTTTTCGACCGTCGGCATGGTTTTGCTCCGCGCAAACGCCAATCCACCGATTAATATGAACAATCCAAGCGACCCAATCCGCGTCATTCCTTACCTCAACCGCGAGCAATACGGCGAGCGCCCGTTGCTTTTTGGACCAAATTTCAACGCTAAACCAAGCGGACAGGAAGTTCAAGACCGCTACGGCCGCGTTGGCGACGAATACGTGGTGGTTGACCGCAAGGTGGATTACTCCTTCGACCCTGCCGATAAGATTTTCTTTCCGCGCATGGCGCACAGCGAAGGCGA
>JAYUKJ010000191.1:0-5112 GCA_043764555.1 Saprospiraceae bacterium | reverse complement strand
ACACAGAAAAGTCGGACACGTCAAGCGTGTATCCGACTTTTTTTATGCGTTTTTAACAAACGAGGAAACGGAAACGTCCTTTCACGTGTACTAACAATCAATAATGCAACGCTCATTTTCAACAATTAAAAATCAATTTTTACGATGAAAAATCTTTTTTCCAAAATTCGATTCGCCGTGGCAGTACTTATTGTATTGAGCATTTGGGCGTTTAAGTTCCGAGACAGCCCGCAACAAACAGCCGTCACGCCGCCGCCGCCGTCAACCCCGCAAGAAGTGGTTGACGCGGCTAACGCTTTCAAAGCGACTTTGACAGCCGCACAAGTAACGACGTGCTACTTGGATTACAGTTTGACAAATGCCGCGAGATGGTCAAATTTCCCAACGGGTATTTACCAAAATCGCGTCGGCATCAAGTTGAGTGCCTTGTCGGCAACGCAGTTAGCGGCGGCTAAAAACTTGCTTAAAGCGGCATCGGGTACGGGTGCGGAAGGCTACAATGAACTCGAAGCAATTTTGGCAGCCGACGATAATTTGGGCGCAATTGGCGGCGGGGCAGATTACACTTCAGGCAATTATTACATCGCTTTACTCGGCGCACCTGCCTTGACGGGTACGTGGGAATTATATTTCGGTGGACATCACTTGGCGTTTGCCAACACCTACAAAAACGGAAATTTCGTCGGCGGAACACCTTCTTTTCGCGCAACTGAGCCTTACACTGAATTCACTCAAAACGGTGGAACTTGGGAGCCGATGAAGGAAGAACGCCTCGCTTTTGCCGCTATTGTACCAAGTTTTACGGCAGATCAACGGATTACCGCAACGCTTTCTGGCACTTTTAGAGACATTGTTTTAGGTCCACAAAAAGATTGGCAATTTCCAACGGCAAAACTTGGTTTGAAATGCAGCAACCTCGACGCCACCCAAAAAACGGTGGTTTTGGCAGCCATAAAAACGTATGTTGCCGACGTAGATTTAGCAAACGCCAACACAATTATGACCAAATACACCGCCGAAATCAATGATACCTACGTCGGTTTTGTCGGTTCTGGCAACATGGTCACGCAGGGCGATTACGTCCGAATTGACGGACCGAGTGTTTGGATTGAATATTCAACACAAGGCGGCGTTATCATTCGCACCTACCCGCATCCGCACACCGTTTGGCGCGACCGCACGAGCGATTACGGCGGAACGGGCAATCCGTCATCTACCGTAAAAAATATAGATGCGTCGATCTATAAAATGGACAGTTCGCCGAACCCGACCGCGAATCAAACGACGTTAAAATTCACGTTACCAAGCGAAATGAGCGTAAAAATTGCCATTTATGACCTAACAGGTCGCATGGTAAAAGCGGTGTCAAAAGGAAAAATGCCAAGCGGCGACAATGCCGTAACGGTAGATTTAAGTGGTTTGGCATCGGGTGTTTACACCTACACGCTCGAAACGGACAATGGCGAACGGGCGGCAAAACGGTTGGTGAAGCAATAAATTATAATGATTTTTCCCAAAAGGGACCCCTCAGTATTTTGGGCTTTTTTCAACAACATATGCTGTTAAATCCATAAAATTGCCGCGAGTTGCAGGACTTGCGGCATTTTTTTTTAGTAACACGACCTCAGGTCGTGAATTAGGTTCATCAAATTTTAAATATTCACGACGTGAAAATCGTGTTGCATTTTTTCAATATGAAAATCAGAACCCTCTTTCTACTCCTCTTTTTTGCAAACGCTCTTTTAGCACATCCCTCGCCAAACACCTTAGTTTTTCTCGACATAAAGTCAAACGGCGTGGCCGCTGAATTGCGTTTGCCCGTCGGCGAATTAGGTGCGGCTTTGAATCCGAGCGCACCAAAAACGGCGGAACAATTGCTTGGAAACTACATAGATTCGCTCAAATTATATTTGCAAGCGCACGTTAGACCCCTCAGTATGGAAGGTCAAAAATGGTCGGTTGAGGTTGGCAACATTGAACTTGAAACCGTCAAAAACGCCCAAGAACGCGGCACTTTACAGGATATTATCGTAAAAATGTGGCTCACGCCGCCGTCGGGAGCGAGCAGTCGGCAATTTATTTTGAACTACGATGTTGTGATGCACCAAGTTGTGACGCACAACGCTTTGGTCTCTATTCGGCAAGATTGGGAAACGGGGATTGTGTCAGAACACCCGTCGGAAGTCGGTATTATTGCCGTCGAGCCGCGCAACAATCAGATTTTTCCGTTGATGATTAATCTTGAAAGCGAAGGTTTGTGGGGCGGTTTCAAAAGCGTGATTGGTCTGGGTATAAAGCACACTTCCGAAGGCATTGACCATTTATTGTTCCTTTTGGTACTCCTTTTACCTGCCCCGCTTTTTGTTTCAAATAAGCAATGGGGACAATACGGCGGCTTAAAATACAGTCTCCTCAAATTAATAAAAATCATCACGGCTTTCACCGTTGGACATTCGTTCACATTGTTGCTTGGGACTTTGGGCGTTATCCCTTTTTCAAGCAAAATCATCGAAATTGGCATTGCTTTTTCGATTCTCATCTCCGCGATTCACGCTTTAAAACCGATTTTTTATCAGAAAGAAATTTACATCGCGGCAGGTTTTGGCTTGATTCACGGCTTGGCTTTTTCAGATACTTTAACGCCTCTGAACCTCGACACAACGCAAATGGGTTTGAGCATTTTGGGCTTCAATATCGGGATTGAATTGATGCAATTGGGTATTATGGCGGTGATTTTACCGTCATTTATTTTGTTAAGTCAAACAAAATTGTACAGTCTGTTCAGAATTTTCGGCGCAATTGCAGCGAATATCGCCGCCGTTGCGTGGATTTTTGAACGCGTCAGCGACACGCCGAATGTCATTACCGAATGGACGGGAAAAGTTCTGATTTACGCGCCGTGGGGCATTGGTTTATTGGCAATTTGTGCAGTTTTGAGCTATTTTTACGCTAAAAGTAAAGGAATTTTGAATAGTTAACACCCCTCAGTATTTCACTCAATTATTCAGTCAACCAAGCGTCGTAGTGAATGAAATCTAAGGTGAGAATCGTTTGCTCAAAAAAAATCGAAACCTAAAACACCGTCATACGGACTCACAATACCTTTTTAATCTTGACGGAAGTGAGCCGAGGGATTTTATCAAAAATAACGAATTCGGTTATTTATCAGGCTTTGGCATGACCATAAAAGGGGATACATTATATGCGTTGACCTACTCACTTAGACACAAGCCTCGTTGCCCATTCAAACGGCATTGCTATTTCAGAAGACAATCAGCAATTGTATATCGCTTCATCAAACGGAATCGTTGTTGTTGATATAGAAACAAAAGAGATTTTAAATGTATCGAATAAAGATTGTTCTGGTATTGATGGTTTAAAATTTTATAAAAACCACTGATAGGTATTGTCAATCAACACGCTGATATGGATAAAAACGGTGTGTTTCGCTACTATTTTGACGATAAAAGGACGACGATAATTCGGAAAGAAAAGATTGTTCCGTTTGATTCTACCTTTAATATTCCGACAACTTTTGACATTTTTGATGCCCATTTATATTTCATCGTCAATACTCAAATTGACAATATCAATGAGGAAACGAATCGGATAATTGATACTCAAAAGTTAGAATCATATATTTTGATGAAGAAAAAAATTGAATAGGCTTGAAATACTGAGGGGATGCTTTGTTTCCAAAAAAGGCAAAAAAACAAAGTTTTACAATTTTTTTAGTAGCTTTGTTTAAAAATCACATCGTCAAATGTCAAAAAATAAAGAGATGAAACCTGTAATTGCAGCCGCCACTTTTCAATTTTTAGAAGAATTGTCTAAAAATAATAACCGCGAATGGTTCATTCAAAACAAGCCGCGCTATACAGCCGTACATGAAAACATGGTTGCTTTTGCGGATGCCTTATTAGAGGAAATGTACATCCATGATGTCCTTGAAACACCCTCGGGCAAAGCCAGTTTGATGCGTATTTACAATGATACCCGCTTTTCAAAGGACAAAACGCCTTATAAAACGTATTTCGGCGGTGGTTTTAGACGGGCATCCAAACTAAGAAGAGGCGGTTATTACTTTCAGCTCGGTCCCAATAGTTCAATGGCAGCGGGTGGTTTTTTCTCGCCCAGCCCCGAGGATACCTTACGCATCCGCAAAGACATGGACATCAATTTCAGCGACTGGGAAAAAATGCTGGGACAGGAAACTTTTAAAACCACTTTTGGCACCATGAAAGGCGCAACAGTCGCAACTGCACCCAAAGGATTCAGTAAAGACAATCCCGCCATCCCATTGCTTCGCCATAAGCAATTTTATTTTGAACGCCGTTTCACGGACAAAGAAGTTTTAAGCGGCGACTTTTTAGATATACTCAATACTACGTTTAAAAACATTCGCCCCTATTTTGACTATATGAGCGATGTTTTAACAACAGATTTGAATGGTACATCCATTGTTTCAATGTAAAATGTATTGTCCGTTTTGAATATGCGATGAATTGTTTAATGGACAATCCGCAACCGCTTACTGATATTGCTCTACAATGTGGTTACTACGACCAAGGGCATTTTAACCACGATTTTGAAACCTTATCGGGCTACACACCGAAGGAGTTTTATGAAAATTATTTGGAGACGACTTTGCTTTAAGATTTGATATTTATTTGGTGAAATACTGAGGGGTATAAAAATCCACAAACGCTTGATTATCAAACCAGTAGTCAAGCGATTATGGGTTAATAAATCACTCTTTCGGGTCAATAAAACAAACAATCTTACTGATGACCCCCTCAGTATTGACCTCCCCAAACATCGTTATTTTATTCAAAATCCCTTGCTCATCTCTCTGCAAACGTACCTACCTGCACGGTTGGATTTTTTGCGTGCCATTCTGCAAAGGGCAAACTGCCGTAATTATCTGTCGCTTTCCGTTCCATTGTGTCGGCAACATTGCGTGTACCCAACATCACTTGGTGTCCGAGGCGGGTGAATTTTTCAGCGAAAGTTTGTCCAACGTTGCCTGTTCCTAAAATTGCAATTTTCATAATTTTAAAATTTATTTTGTTAAAAACTTGATTTATAATTATCATTTACTGTATATTTATG
>JAYUKJ010000190.1:0-5123 GCA_043764555.1 Saprospiraceae bacterium | reverse complement strand
CCCCTCAGTATAAACCCTAAAAAACGCGTTTTTTAGGGTTTATACTGAGGGGTCCTCTTTTTGATGTTTAGATAAAATGGGGCGATGCTCATTTTCTTTAAAAATATCTTTTCAAAACCGTACTTTTGCGCGATTCCAAACTAAATGTTTGGGATTAAATAGCTAAAAATCTTTTATATCACGCACAACTTATTGATTGTCAATGAAAAATACCTATTTTGACTTGGTGGACCAAACCTTTTATTTTCCGCAGGAAGGCTTCACTTTGCAAGATAATTGCCTCCATTTTCACGGGATTGACCTTGAAGAACTCATTAAAAAATACGGGACGCCGTTGAAAATCACGTATTTGCCGAAAATTAGTCAGCAAATTCAGAAGGCTAAAAAGCATTTTAATGATGCGATTGACGACCTCAATTACAATGGCGAATATTTTTATTGCTACTGTACTAAAAGCTCGCATTTCCGTTTTGTGCTGGATGAAGTGCTTAAAAACAACGTGCAAATCGAAACATCTTCGGCTTTTGACATCGATTTGGTGCATAAATTGTGGCAAGCGGGTAAGGCGAATAAAGACATAACGGTCGTTTGCAACGGGTTTAAAGACGCGGGTTACATCCGAAAAATTGCCTTTTTGGTCAACAGCGTTGGTTTTACGAACGTGATTCCGATTTGCGACAACCGCGACGAATTTGACCAATTGAATGCACATATTGCTAAAACTTGCAATATCGGTATTCGCGTAGCGACGGAAGAAGAGCCTAATTTCCAGTTTTACACGTCCCGTTTGGGCATTCGGCACACGCGGATTGTGAATTTTGTGAAAGATAAAATTTTGACAAATCCGAAGTTTAAGCTCAAAATGTTGCACTTTTTCGTCGATACGGGCATCAAAGACAACACGTATTATTGGTCGGAATTGCGCAAAGCCATTAAGTTATATTGTCAACTGAAACACTTTTGTCCCGATTTGGATTCCTTGAACATCGGCGGCGGTTTGCCGATTGCCAATTCGTTGAATTTCGAATACGATTATGCGTATATGATTAAGGAAATTGTCCGTAATATTAAAGAATATTGCGATGACGACAACGTGCCTTGTCCGAATATTTACACCGAATTTGGTAAATACACGGTGGCGGAAAGCGGGGCGACAATTTTGGGCGTTATTGGTCAAAAACAACAAAACGATTCCGAGCTTTGGTACATGGTTGACAATTCATTGATTACAACTATTCCTGATGCGTGGGCCATCAATGAGCGTTTTATTATGTTGCCAATCAACCATTGGAACAAGGAATATACGCGCGTAAACATCGGTGGTTTGAGTTGCGACAATGCCGATTATTATAATTCTGAGGCGCATTTGAACATGGTTTACTTGCCAAAATTCTCTAAATCGGAAGACCCTTTGTGCGTCGGTTTTTTCAATACGGGCGCCTATCAAGACGCTTTAAGCGGTTATGGTGGCGTAAAACACTGCCTTTTGCCGTCGCCTAAGCGTATTTTGGTGGATAAAGACGAGAATGGCAATTTTGTAGATTGGATGGAATCCGACGAGCAAGACGCAGAAGCGATGTTGCGTTTGTTGGGGTATTAATTTGAATTCCAGATTTCAAATTCCAAATTCCAGATTCCAAATTTAAAGACTTGACAAATTTGGAATTTGAAATTTGGAATCTGAAATAATATAAAAAACGCCGTTATCTGGTTTCAGATAATGGCGTTTTTTTGTTGGAATTTTAAAAAAAGGGACCCCTCAGTATAAAGCCGTTTTTTAGACATTTTGGGACTATTTAAAGCCTTTCGGTTTGGTATTTTTTCTTCGATTTTAGTTCTTCTTCGCGTCGTTTTTTGTCCATTGGCGAAACGACCGAAGGGTCTGAACCGAAGGGCGTTTGCCCTTGAAACAGCTTGTCAAAATCCATATTGGGCATCATTTTTTTGAATTGTTCTTGCATCTGAGAAAAGCCTTGCGTGGATGTGGAATCGCCGTTTTCGGGCGTCATTGATTTGAAACCATTGCCGTCGAACGTGAAGCCAAAAGCCTTGTTCATCGTTGAATCCATGTTGCCAAAAGGTAGCTTAAACTGTTGAAAACCAAAGTTTTGTGTGGAATCGCCTCGCTCCAAACCGCCTTCCCCGCCAAACATTTTTGAGAATTGTTGCATCATTTGCTGCATGGCTTCCATTGGATTATCGGGTTGCGTTTGTTGTTTGGGCGCGTCGTTTTGAGCGAAACTCGTGCTTGAAATCATTAAAAAACAGATAGCCGTCGTCGTTAGTTTTTTCATTATTTTTTATTAATTATTAGGTGAATTAAGACGAATAGAAATTAAATAGTTGCTATTAATTATAAACGTTTTTAAGACGTTTTTTGTGAAAAAAGGAACGTTATTTCGAGCAAAATTAAGCATTCTAACGATAATTTAACATTCTTTTGTAAGTGGCAGCCATGTCTTCTGGCGCAGCACCTTTTTTGAACATCGAAAAGACTTTTGCATTGGCTTTTTGGACTGTCCACCACGTGTTTGTCTCGTATTTACGCGCGCTTACGACGGCATATTTTGGGATGATTCGGAACTTAAATTGTTGCCGTGCGCGTCCAATGAAATCATATTCTTCCATAATACAAAACTGTTCATCAAAGCCATTTAATTGATTGAAAATCGCCCGTTCGATGAACAATGTTTCATCACCACCGCGACAGATTAATGGCTCAAAACGATTGAAAAACGCGTTGATTTTTAATAAAAACGCCTTAGAATCGAATTTGTAGCGGTAACAACCCATCGGGAAACCCGCATTGATGGCGTCGGCAATATCGCTTAAATAGGTCGTCGGTGGATAGCAATCGGCGTGAACAAAATACAGAATTTTGCCCTTCGCCGCCGCCGCGCCCGCGTTCATTTGCGCCGCTCTCGACCGCTTAGGCGACTGCAAAACTGTTGCCCCGTGTCGCCGAGCGGACCCCTCAGTATCGTCGGCACTTTGAGCATCCACGACGAGGATTTCGAGCAAAGAAGCATCCGCATTTTGCCGTAAATAGTCAATGATTTTCCCGATGTTTTCGGCTTCATTCAATGTTGGAATAATGATGCTAATTGTCTGCATTTTATGCTGTTGGTTTTATTATATTTTTTAATGTCTTAGTGGACATTAGATTTTCTGACAAACGCCTTAAAGCGATTGAGTTATCTACGTATTTTATGTGTTTACAGATTTCTACCAAGTTCCGTAAGCTAAGATGTCCATCACCTTGTTAGGGATGGACATCTTTTAAGGAAATTAAAAATTAAAAATTAAAAATTGAAAATTTGCAAACGACTGAAAATCAATTTGTTGTAATTTGAAGTCTGTTATTTTTAGCAATTTTCGCTTTGTTTTTCTAACGATTCCTTAGTGTCAAAACGCTTTTATCCTGAGGGGTGCCTTATCTATTTTAAGCGTTTCCAATTTGAGCCAGTCAACACATCGCGGCGTTGAATTGCTTTGTCTTTGATGGCTTTTAGGGACAAGGCACCACCGTTTAGAGTCACGGTGAAAATGCCTAAACCCGCGAGTGTGTCGGGATAATCGCCCGTTTCGTCCTTAAAACTCAATTTGTTTTCCGCAACCGTGTAAGTGCCACGGACGCTTGTGCCGCCCGTCGAAATTTCAAAATTACCGTCTTCTTTGAGGATTAATACGGTTGGGTTGCTCATAAAATCTTTTTCGCGTTCATACATACCCGCAAGGTTTTGGGCAGCGGAAAACATGGGAAAAGCGAAGAAGAGAAAGAGGCTCGCGTTAAATAATTTTTTCATCATTGTAGCAGTTTGTTTTTTAATTTAAAAAATACTTTCGAAAGCGAAGGTAAATGTAATTGGGAATTAAA
This sequence comes from Saprospiraceae bacterium, assembly GCA_043764555.1. Lineage (GTDB taxonomy): Bacteria > Bacteroidota > Bacteroidia > Chitinophagales > Saprospiraceae > JAAFJT01. The sequence goes on along the minus strand of JAYUKJ010000190.1, from coordinate 1,246 downwards.
ATTAAAAATTAAGCATTAAAAAATAGGCGACAATAAAAAACGCAAGCGCGCCCATTGGGATGTGCATAAAATCTTTAAAATCAGCAGTAAAAAATCCACTGAAAGACTATTTTTGCATCTTTGAAACATTGTATCACGGATTTCAGTCCGTGATATTCTTAATTCACGGACTGAAGTCCGTGATACCATTAAATTCATAATTAAAAAGCAACATTCAAAAATGAAAGCATTGGTTTTAGTCGGCAAAGGAGAGCCGTTAGCGTTTCAAGACGCAGAAAAACCCGTTTATACTGAGGGGTCTCTTTTGGTGAAATTAAAAGCGGCTTCGTTGAATCACCGCGATGTGTGGATTCAAAAAGGCTTGTACGCGGGCTTGAAATTTCCCACAATTTTGGGTAGCGATGGGGCAGGAACGTTGCCCGACGGCACGCCCGTCATTTTGCATCCCGGCAGAGGTTGGGGCAATAATCCGCGTTTTCAGAGCAAAACGTATGAAATTTTAGGCTTACCCGTTGATGGTACTTTTGCCGAATATACGCTCGTTCCCAACGAGTATTATGCACCAAAACCCGCGCATTTGACCTTTGAAGAAGCGGCCGCTTTGCCACTCGCAGGCTTGACGGCGTACCGCGCTTTGTTCACAAAATGTCAAGCAAAAGCGGGCGATAAAGTCTTGATTTCGGGCATCGGCGGCGGTGTGGCGCTGTTCGCTTTGCAGTTTGCCGTGGCGGCGGGTTGCGAAGTTTGGGTGACGTCGAGTTCGGAAGAAAAGATAGAAAAAGCCGTGAAATTGGGCGCAAAAGGCGGTTTTAACTACAAAACCGAGGCTTGGGCAAAGGTGGCAACGGCACAAACGGGCGGCTTCGATGTCGTCATTGACGGGGCAGTTGGCGCTGGTTTTGCGGAAATCGTGAAGGCGTGTGCGGCGGGTGCGCGGCTCTGTTTTTACGGTGGTACGGCGGGTGCTTTGATGGGCGTTAGCCCGCAAATTGTGTTTTACAAGCAGTTGACAATCATGGGTTCGACGATGGGTTCGCCCGAAGAATTTGTGGCGATGATTGCGTTCGTTGGGCAGCATAAAATTGTCCCGATTATTGATTCCGTTTATCCACTTTCGGGCGGCAATGCGGCGTTGGCACGGATGGATTCGGGCGAACAATTTGGCAAAATCGTGTTGTCCATTTAGTGATTATTATTACACGAATTTTAGCGAATTTTACGAATTACACGAATTTTTCTTACTCAA
>JAYUKJ010000189.1:0-5125 GCA_043764555.1 Saprospiraceae bacterium | reverse complement strand
TTAAATTGATTAAATAGCTTAACAATTGAAAAAAATCAATTTTAGGGGACCCCTCAGTATAAAGCATAAAAAAGCCGCATTTGGACATCGAAATGCGGCTTTTTTATGCTTTATACTGAGGGGTCCCCTAAAATTGATTTTTTTCAATTGTTAAGCTATTTAATCAATTTAAAATCTATTTTTGCCCACTAAGAATCTACATCCACAAAGTAGCAATCGTTTACCAATGAAAGAATTTATTGATAAAGTCACCGACTTAATTGCCGACGGCAAAATAGAATTAGCTTTAAATGAAATGTATAATCTATTGACATTCGCGTCGATAGATTTGAAAAATGACGCCGTTATACTGAGGGGTCGTTTGAGCAAACTCAACAGCGACAAACGCAAAGGGATTTTGGCGCACGCCGATGATGTGTTGGAATGCAACCGAATTTCTAACGCAGCGCTCGAGCTTTTGGCGGATATGTCGCTCAATTCGCCTACTTTGACGCCGTTTTTGGATGATATTAATGATTCAATTTTGCGCAAAACAATGGATGCTAAAGAACTGGACGCGTCTATAACACGGAAGCAAATGCAGTTGTCGGAGGCGCAAAAAAACGCGTTGTTTACCCGAATGGCAGCAGTAAAAGACTGCAAAAAGCCGATTCAAGCGTTGTGGCTTGACGATGATTTTGATGCACCTGAATTAAGCGAAATGCGGTTGATAAAAGCCTTAAATGTGCAGTTAGACCGTGTTTTTGACGAAAATTTGGCCGAGAAAATGATTTCCGAAACGCCTTACGACCTAATTATTTCGGACATGAAGCGCGGCGATAACAGCAAAGCGGGCATTGAATTTTTGCAAAAATTGGTCGCTCAAAACAAGCGCCTCCCGATGATTTTTTATCTCATTGCGCATACCGAAAGCCGTGGCACACCGCCGTTTGCTTTCGGCATTACCAACAATCCAAGCGAATTAGTCCATTTGGTTATGGACATTATTGAACGAAAATAATTTTTGATTTAACACATTTTTTTTTAACACATAGGCACATAGGACACATAGTTTTCTTTTTTTTCTTTCATAAAATATTCAAAATCAACAATTTATGAAAAATAAGACCCCTCAGTATAAAAGCCATTTTTAGCGCATTTATGTCAAAAAAGAAAAAACTATGTGTCCTATGTGCCTATGTGTTAAACAAAAAATGTGTTAAATAAAAAAACGAAAAACCTAACTCACAATGTCTCGAAAAGTCATCCTCGCAATTGTCGCCTCCGCACTCGGTTTTTTTGTGGATATGTACGACATCATCATTTTTTCAGCCGTTCGGCGACAAAGCCTCATGGGTATCGGCATCACATCCGCCGACGACATCCTCTCAAAAGGCGTTGTGCTTATCAATGCACAAATGGCAGGGATGCTCATTGGCGGCTTCCTTTGGGGCATAATTGGCGACAAAAAAGGGCGATTGTCCGTGCTTTTTGGCTCCATCATCATGTATTCACTCTGTACTTTTTTGAACGGATTTGTCGTCAATTTTGAGCAATATTTTATACTTCGATTCCTCGCAGGCGTCGGTTTGGCGGGCGAACTCGGCGCAGGCATCGCCTTGGTATCGGAACAAATCAAGAAGGAAATGCGCGGCTACGGCGTGGCATTTATCGGCTCTTTGGGTATGTTCGGCGCCGTGCTTGGGGCGTATGTCGGCGGCAATTACGATTGGCGTATTGCTTACTATTTTGGTGGCATTTTAGGCTTCATGTTGCTCTTTTTACGCATGGGCGTTGTCGAGTCGGGAATGTTCAAAAACATTGAGAATCAATCAGTTAGAAAAGGTGATTTGCGTCTTTTGTTCTTCAACCGCCGCAATTTGATTAAATATTTGAGCATCATAATCGTTGGCGTTCCCGGATGGTTTATCACGGGTATTCTCATCACTTTTACGCCCGAAATCTCTCGCGATATGGGCATGACAGAAGCGCCCGCCGTGGCGACCGTTTTGATGATAATGTTCACCTGCTTTGCCTTCGGCGACGTCTTGATTGGCTTGTTGAGCCAATATTTGAAAAGTCGAAAAAAAGCGATTTATACGTTCATGTCTTTGTACGTTTTGATGTGCCTACTTTACTTCACAATCGGCAAGCAATCAACGGCGATTTATTACGCAATTTTTGTCGGTTTTGGCATCAGCGCGGGCTACACAATCACGCTTTTGACCCTCGCAGCCGAACAATTTGGCACAAACGTCCGAACGCTCGTCGGCTCATCGGCGGTCAATCTCATCCGCGCTTCGACGATTCCGTTGACGCTTTCGTTCCAAATGCTGAGGGGTCCCTTTGGCATCACCAAAAGTGCCATTTTGATTGGCATTGCCGTCGTCGTTTTGGCTTTTTGGGGCATGACGAACTTGGAGGAAACGTTTGGAAAAGACTTGGATTTTGTGGAAGAATAAAAAAATTAGGCAATTCTCAAAATTGAGAATTGCCTGAGTTTAAGCTGCTTGTTTTAAGCGAATTTCATCCCGTGCAGATTCCAAATCATAGGCACTTTGGACGCGCATCCAAAAAGCGGCGTCAATGTCCAATAATTCCTCTAATTTGAGTGCAAGTGGCGCGTTTACGTGCCTTTTTCGGCTTAATAAATCGCTTAATTGGCTTGCGTGAATGCCCAATTTTTCAGCGAAAAAGTTTTTTTTCAAACCTCTTGCTGCTAATTCTTTTTTGAGAATATCGCCTGGATGCAATAGAATGTCGGTGTGAATTTCTCTACCATCTTTGGATAAAACTACATGATCTTTCATAGTTTGAAATTTTTTAATTAAGATAATAAATAGTGTATTAAAATTTGATTATCAAGACATTAAGTCAGAAATTACTAATAGATATTTAGTTTAATGCTTAGTCATAGTGATTAGTCAAATCCTCAATAACGATGACTTCTTCAATGAAAATTTCGTCTTTTTCGATGCTCAAAATCAAGCGATACTTTTTGTCAATTCTCACTGAATGATAGCCTTCTAAATCACCTTTCAATTTTTCAAAGTGTAAACTTTTGAAGTGATACAAATCTATTGAGGATGTCATGGATTCCATTGCTAAAATGACTTCTTTGAACCCCTTTATGACGGATTTGCTAAATCTTGGTTTACCGCCAATTTTTCCTTTTTCATACAGATTTCCCAAGTATAAATTATTAAATCGTATCCGCATAGTATTTAATTTAATGGTAAATTGAATTGTTTGTCAGCACAAATGTAGAACTATTTGCATTATTTTTAACAAAAAATGCTAATTATTTTTAATGAAATTTAAAATAAAACCACAACCAAATTATGAAACTTGGCATTGACATCGGCGGCACATTTACCGACCTCGTTTTAATGGACGACACGACGGGCAAGCTGCATTTCGGCAAAACTCTAACGACTTACCCCGACCCTGCCGTTGGGATTATGAACGGCGTGCGCGAAATCCTCACCAATTTCAACGTTAAAATTCAAGATATTGAGACGCTTGTTCACGGCACAACGCTCGTGACAAACGCGATTATTGAGCGAAAAGGCGCGAAAACGGGCTTTATCACGACCGAAGGTTTTGAAGATGTGTTGGAAATTGGGCGCGAAATGCGTTACGATATTTACGACCTTTTTATCTCGATGCCCAAGCCGCTTGTGCCGCGCAATTTGCGGCTTGGCGTTGAAGAACGGATGGATAAAAATGGGCAAATTATCACTCAATTATCCGAAAAAAGCTTGAAAATCGTTGTGGAACGGCTCGATACTGAGGGGGTCGCTTCCATCGGCGTTTGCTTGCTTCATGCGTTTGCGAATCCAAAACATGAGGTCGAAATTGGTCAATTTATCCGAAAAAATTACCCACATATATACGTGTCGCTATCGAGCGAAGTGATGCCCGAAATTCGGGAATACGAGCGCAGTTCCGCAACCGCGATGAATGCTTATGTGCAGCCGATTACAGATGATTATCTAAAACGTTTGGAAAAACAATTGCAAGACATTGGTTTTCAAGGCGTTATAAACATCATGATTTCTTCTGGGCGATTGACGACGATTGAAGGCGCAAGAAAAACGCCAATTCAACTCTTAGAATCAGGTCCCGCAGGTGGTTCGATGGCGGCGGTTTTTTTCGGAAAATTGACCAATTTGTCGCATCTTTTGGCGTTCGATATGGGCGGCACGACGGCAAAAGCGAGCATTATTCACAACTATAAACCCGAAATCACGAACCATTTTGAAGCGGGGCGCGTGCATCGGTTCAAAAAAGGGTCGGGTTTGCCCGTTCGGATTCCCGTGATTGACATGATTGAAATTGGGGCGGGCGGCGGCTCAATTGCGCGCGTCAATGCGCTCGGATTGTTGACCGTTGGACCCGACAGTGCGGCGTCGCAACCCGGACCCGCGTGTTACGGTCGCGGTGGCACGATGCCGACGGTGACGGACGCCGATGTGGTTTTGGGTTACTTAAATCCCGATTATTTTCTCGGTGGAACGATGAAACTCGACGTTGAAGCGGCGCGGCAAGCCATTTTTGAGCATCTCGCGGGACCCCTCAGTATAACGGTCGAAGAAGCGGCTTTAGGCGTCTATCGCATCGTGAATGAGAACATGGCGAACGCCGCAAGGGTGCATATTTTGGAAAAAGGACTCGACCCACGGCATTATTCGATGATTGCTTTTGGCGGTGCGGGTCCCGTTCATGCCTTCAATGTGGCGCGTTTGGTCGGGTCGCCTAAGATGCTGATTCCCGTCGGGGCGGGTGTGGCGTCGGCTTTGGGTTTCTTGGTTTCGCCCGTGGCGAGTGAAGAAATGACGAGTTATGTAACGAAACTAAACAACGCTAATTGGTTGAAAATCAATACTTTTCTCACCAAAATGGAAGCAAAAGGCTTCGACTTTTTAGACCGCGCTTCGGTGGATAAATCAACGGCAATTGTCGAACGAATTGCCGAAATGCGTTACGCAGGGCAAGGGCATGAAATCACGGTGACGTTGCCGAATGGCGAATTATCCGTCGCCAATTTGGCAGAAATTGAACGCCGATTTAAGGCAGAATACGAATTGCGCTACCAACGCAGCATCGAAAATGTGCCGATGGAAGCCGTCACGTGGCGCGTTGT
>JAYUKJ010000188.1:0-5129 GCA_043764555.1 Saprospiraceae bacterium | reverse complement strand
GTTAAACTTAATAAAATTATTGATAATGAGGTGCCGAAGTTCAATCAAATTGTGGAAAAACGTAAAACGCCCGCGATTTCGATTAAACCGAAAGTGGCAAAACCTTGAATTTGAATTAAAAATTAAAAATTAAGGAATTAAAAATGCCTACGACGTCAAACGCGATGTCGTAGGCATTTTTCGTTTATCATTTTTCGTTTAAAAGGACCCCTCAGTATAAACGTCTTAAAAGTGACTTTTACGACAATAAATACCTTTTTTTAGGTATAAAATTATTGATATGCAATAAATAAAAATTTGACTATTATTGATATTCGCTGATTTTCAGGCACTGATTAACCCGAACTTTGCGCCACTATTCAAATACGAACCATTTTAGTTGCCCGAACCTTAGTCTTTAAAACAATAAACAATGACGAATAATTATTTTATTTTCGCCGCTTCGCCGCTTCGCCGCTTCGCCACTTCGCTACAACGGGCTTGTTATAATTAGCCCAAAGCGCCTTGTCTTTTTAGCGTCGTTTTTTGTAATTATCAAAGGCGTTTTCGCTCTGAAAGCTCGACAAATCCCATTTTTTAACGCGTCTTTTTCCTTTCTTTATTATCTCCGACGACCCTGCGGGGTCTAACTTTTCTCCATTCAGAACTTCCGCTTTCAACCATTTTTTATAAACAAAACACTTTTTATAATGGCATTAAATACCCAACTCAATCACATTCGCCGCTTGACGGCCCTAATTCAGCGCAAAGCGACGGGTAAACCTGAGACTTTGGCACAACGGCTGAATATCTCGCAAAGTACGCTTTTTGCGCTTTTGAAGTTCTTGCGTGATGAATTCGATGCACCGATTTGTTACGACACGGAAAGGGAGAGTTACTGTTTCACGCGTGAGATTTATTTTTTCATGGGCTTTTCGGAAAAAAAACTTTAATTTTTTTCTCACTCCGAAATTTTCGGAGTCAAGGTCTGCAACTTTGCATCATAAAGAAACTCAAAGAGGTCAAATACTGAGGGGGTCTTTAAAATTTTCAAAACACTAATCTTTTTCAAAACACTAATTTTAGCTTTTTCAAAACGTCAATTTTACAATTCTTCAGAACACTAATTTTTAAATTTTTAAAACACTTATTCATCATGCATCACACCACCAAACACCCGTTTTTTCTCCTTGTCCGCCGACGACCTTGCGGGGTCTTATTTATCTCTTAATGTCAAAACCGTTTCAGTCACTTTTTAAATTTTCAAACAATGAAAAAGTATCTTTTTATCGTGGTTTTTATCAATTTCCTCTTCTCAAGCTGCGTAAAAGAAGAGTCTCCAACCTACGAAGCGACCGTCAAAGGGCGCGTCTTGGAAGCGGATTCCGACGTCGGCATTCCGAACATGACTGTCAAACTTGTGGAAGGTGATTATTCTGGCGGCGGTTGGACGCCTAAAAACACGACGATTCAGACCGTCAAAACCGACGCATCGGGCAATTATCAGTTTAAATACACGGCACAGCGCCTCATGACTTATGACGTCGTCGCCGTTAATGCATCACCCAATTATAACGAGTACACGCAGTCGGTGTTGGTTCCAGATGGCGCGTCAAATGTGGTGAACATTTTTATGTCGCCATTTGGATGGCTTAAAATTCATGTTAAAAACATCAATCCAGTTGGTGAAGAAGATGCCATGGAATTTCAATATGGCGTTTTCTCAGGAAGGACAGTTGATACATCGGTTATTGCAAAAGATGTAGGAAGCAGGAAATATCCATTAAAAATAGGGTTTAAAACGCGACGAAATGGTGTTGAAACTTTAAAAATAATTGAAGTTCTTATGCCTCCTCATGATACTACCAAATTAGATATTTTCTATTAATCTAAATTTTCAATTGATTTAGTCTGATGTAATTAGCGGTAAGCTATAATCAGTAATTAATATGTTTCGCAAAAGCGGCGTACAGCCTTAGTTATGCCTAAAACGAAGCTACTAAAAATAACTTTCTCACACTTAAAAGTAAATAATAATGAAAAATTATTTCAAAATGTCCAAACTGCCGATTTCTCGGCTTTTCTTAGCTTTGTTTTTCCTCTTGTCAAGTCGTTTCTTGACTGCTCAATGCGGTAGTGAACGCATTGACGTCAACGCCACTTATTCTGTTTCTGAATCAAGCAGTTTTGTGTTGCAAATTGCGGGCGGTTTTGATGACCGACCTTACAACTCTCAACGTTTCAGGTTCAATGTTACTTTGCAACGCGTCCCTGGACCACTCGTAACGAGTTTCAAAATTGATTTTGGCAACGGACAATCTCAAACGCTTACTTTCGCGCAGGCAGATTTGCCAATAACGCGGTCTTTCGATGTAGATTACACGTCCTTGACCAACAATCTCGTTCGAGTCTCCACACTACCGGGTACTGCGTCACTCACGCAAACGCTCAAACTCAGCTCATTCCGTGCCATTGCTTCACCTATTTATCGGACACCTACGCGCAGTGATTTGATTACGGGTGCATCGTTTTCACCCACTTGTCAAGGCTTTTTGCCAACGGCAAAAGATGGTCAAGCGGGTACGGCGAGTATCTATGTGCATACGCTGTTGAGTCCTTCGAATGCGACGGGCCACGTGCGCCGTCCCTTAATTTTCTTGGAAGGTATTGATTTTGGCACAGCACCTTCGCGTTGTGACCCTAATTTATCTGGCCCCGACCGAACAGTGGGTGTTGGTGATTTTGGTTGGGATAATTTTATAACGGGCATATTTGAAGACCCTAATGATTTGGATAATGAAACTTTTGGTCAAATCAATCCGTTGGTGCAGCGCATGTTAAACGACGGCTATGACATTGTTTTTTGCGATTTTGCGGACGGTGCAGATTGGATTCAACGCAATGGTTTGGCGTTTATTGAAGTGGTCAACTTCGTCAATCGTGAAAAAAGGGCAGGTACTACGGGTACGTGTTTTCCCAATCTCATTGTGGGCGCGAGTATGGGCGGACAAGTTGCTAAATGGGCCTTGCGCACGATGGAAAATCAAGGTATTAATCACGATGCCGCTTTATACGTGTCTTTTGATTCACCACAACAGGGCGCCAATATCGCTTTATCCGTTCAATCGTTTATTTGGTTCAATGCCAATTTCGGCGGTGCTGAAAGCCGTGCCAGCATTTTACCCAAATGGAATAACTTGAACCGTCCCGCCGCGCAACAATTAATCGTGCATCACTTCAATAAAATTGAGCAGACAAATGGTTGCGATTTACGGCAACTATTTGCCGCTGAAATGGTGCAAATTGGCGGTTACCCAAGTAAAACGCGCAATATTGCGACGGCAAACGGCAGTGGCTTTGGTGTAGGACAAGGCTATGCGAGTTCTGCACTTTTAGGAAATTTCCAAGGATCAGGAAGGATTTACGTCGCTCGAGGTGGTTTCACGATTAATCCGAGTATACAGGCCGCAGATATCAAACTGTCGGCATCGGGCGCATCTTCAATTGCTAATGTGACTAAATTTTCAGACTGGGGGGTAGGTTTTGAAATTCTTAAAGGTTGGTCGCTCGATATTTTTCATTTTGGTCTGAGCGTCGTGCCAGTACCAAATTCTAATCAAATTAGCGTTGTTGTCACGCAGACTAAACAGAATCGTTACCTTAATCCGGTTTGGGGAACAAACACAACCAATACTGTTTTAAATAGCAAAACACTTACATTTAATCACAATTATCGGAATTGGGACAATGCACCGGGTGGCAACCGACAAGACATTGCCCGTACACTCAAAAAAGCGGTAGAAACGTCTTTGATGGGGCAGAATTTTGAAGATTTACCAAACGACGTTCCTGCGGGAGCCATAAATGGACAAACTTTTATCCCGAGTATTAGCGCTTTAGATATTCAAACGGGCGTGGATAATGTGAATTTGGACATATTTACTGCAATTGGTGCAAATCCTCTTTCACCAAATGTAAGCGTTACTCCATTTGCTGCTGTATTTTTTCCAAAGCAAAATCAAACGCCTAAAAATGAAAATCACGTAAACATCAGCCAAGAGTTAGGTGATTTTATTATTTCTCAAATGCAAGCCGCGCAAGTGACGCTTCAAAGCCCGCTCGCCGAGCCTTACAATTACGGCTTGATACGGACGGTGATTCCAAGCGTGACGGTGGCAAGCGGTGGCATTTTGGGCATCAACAACAACGGTAGAACGGCTTACGTCAATCGCCCAACTTCGGAAGCACCTACAACAAAACCCATTTTCACGGCAACAGCAACGAGCGCTTGCGATGCCAATATTGTTGTGCAGAGCGGTGGACAAGTGCAGCTTGGCGCGGGTTGGAGTAATGCGGGCGTGTTACGAATTGGTAACAGAAGTATTGTGACGATGCAAGGTGGTAGTACATTACAAGCGAATAATGCGTCTCAAACGATTATTGAAAGAGGCGGCACACTGCAATTACAAGGAAATAGTACCCTACAACTTAACAATACAGCGCAGGTCATCGTCGAAAGCGGCGGTCGACTCATCATCAACTCTGGCGCAAGAATCAACCTTGTCGGCTCAGAATCAACGATTTTAGTGCGCAATGGCGGACAACTCGTTATTGAAGGCAACATGATTTTCTCAGGTAACGGCTTTTTTCAATTCGATGCGGGGCATATATTTACACTCGGCAACGACCTTTTACTGAGGGGGTCGGGCAGAGCAACGCGGCTAATTCGGTTAAACACACCCGCTCCGCTTACAACAAACACCTTGACAATTAACGGTCGGGCAGTCACTTTATCTGATGGTTTAATCGAATATGGCGCACGGTGCCAAATTAGCATTACTAATGGTATTAATCAGATGAATGCCATTGATAACATGACTTTTCAGGGTTCCATCACTGGTACAGCTTTGAATTTCGCCAATGTTGCGAACGTGAGTATTCAAAACTGCCTATTTAATAACTTGAATGAAGGTATTGTGATTAATAGTAATATCAATCTTTTAAATTTCGTCAATATTGGTGACAGCCGCTTCAATGACAACAGATTGGGGTTGAGAATTCGCGTTTCTCAGCCCGTTAACGTTGCGACACGAGGTATTTTTATTCATGATTGCCGTTTTGACTACGTTAATTCGGGTTCTATTGAACCA
>JAYUKJ010000187.1:0-1552 GCA_043764555.1 Saprospiraceae bacterium | reverse complement strand
ATATTAATAGCCTTTTCCCAAAACGCGCATCTAAAGCCGATGTTTACAAGCAGATTATTGCGGATTTGCAATATGCAGAAGAAAATTTGGCTAATAATTACGGCTACAATGACGCAAACGGTGGACGTGCAACCAAAGTAGCCGCCAAAGCACTTTTGGGCTATGTCTATTTGGTTATGGGCGGTTATCCGATGAATGACAATACAAAATTTCAAAACGCAGCCGATAAATTGAAAGAGATAATTGACAAAAAAACCACTTTTGACGTGGACATCATGCCTGTTTACAAAGATATTTTTGATGTGACCCTAAAAGCAACCAACAAGGAAGAAATCTTCTACTATAAAGGTGTGTCGGGCCAAACAGCCAATTTTTTGGCTTATACGCGGATGCAATATTGGTATTATCAGTTTGCGTCTATCATAATAACCAAAGACGCCGTTGATTCGCTTTACCTTGCTGCTGATACGCGCAGAGGTGTCAGTATGGCCCGTAAATCAGGTTCAGCCGTTATCGCTATCACAACGGGTACAGCAACGCCGATTGTAAGAAAATACATTGATAATTTGGCCAATAGCCTTGATAATCAGAACGATTTTCACGCTTTGCGCTATTCCGACGTGGTGTTGATGTACGCCGAAGCCTTGATAGAGATAGGCGGGGCAGCCAATTTGGACATGGCTTTAGTACATATAAATTCTGTCCGAAAGCCCCATTCAGGTTTGCCCGATTTGACTTATACGAATCAAGAGGATTTGCGCCAAAAACTCCGCGTCGAACGCCGCCGAGAATTGGCTTTTGAAGGCAAACGCTATTATGATTTAATCCGTTGGAATATTTTTGTCCTAACCATGAAAGCGCACATGGCAAAGGAATACGCCAAGCCAATTACAGATTACGACTATATCAATACAGACAGAATGCTGTTGCCATTGCCATACATTGATTTGGTGGCTAATAAAAATCTGACGCAAAATCCTGGGTATTGATTAGACTTGTTGTTAGTTGATTATCAGTGATTTATGAAATGTGTTGACTCTACGAGTCAAGTAAAAAACGTTTTGTTCGTGTGTTATAAATATGTTGAGCCTAACGGCTCAATTACGGACTGTCTAATTGAGCCGTTAGGCTCAACATATTTGTAACAACACAATTTTCAAACTCTGAATATTTGACTCGTAGAGTCAACACACTTTATAAACCATTAATTATCAGTCCATAACAAGTCTATTATAAAAACGTCAGGTTAAAACATCGGCGAAGTTGAATTTACTAAATGCGCTATACCCCCCTCAGTAAAAATGGGATTTTTACCCCGTTTTACATCTAAAACATTGATAATTAATTAATTAGAAAAAATGACAAACGCAATTAAAAAAAGCATTTCTGCTTTCGTATTGCCGCTTTTGGTGGCCACTACCCTATCCGCACAAACCAATTTACTCACCGTCAATGCAGGTTTTGAGGATGGTAAAAAAGGTTGGTTTGCTTACGGCGACAACGCCAAACAGGTGAATTACACGGCAGATGCCGCCAAATCGGGCAAATTAGG
>JAYUKJ010000186.1:0-19154 GCA_043764555.1 Saprospiraceae bacterium | reverse complement strand
CTCGATTCAATACTAAAACATTCATTTGCATAAACCAACCAAAAACAACTATGAATAGACTAAAAAATCTAAATCATTTAGAAACCGAAGACTTCGACATCTGCATTATTGGCGGTGGAGCAACGGGCGCGGGTTGCGCTTTAGACGCGGCATTACGCGGTCTGAAAGTTATTTTGATTGAAAAAAATGACTTCGGTTCGGCTACGTCTTCTCGTTCCACAAAACTCTTCCACGGCGGCGTTCGGTATTTGGAGCAAGCCGTCAAAAAACTCGACATTGAACAATTCAGAATGGTCAATAAAGCCTTGCACGAGCGACGGACGCTGATAAAAAACGCCCCGCATTTGGCGCAGCCGTTGGCACTCATGACGCCTTGTTATTCGTGGTTTGAAGGAATTTACTACAATATTGGCTTAAAAATTTACGATTTCCTCGCGGGAAAAACCAATCTCGCGCCGAGTGAATGGCTATCGAAAGCGGCCGCTTTGAAGCGGGTTCCACAATTGAAATCAGAAGGTTTGCGCTCCGCCGTTTTGTATTACGACGGTCAATTTGACGACGCCCGCTACACTTTGGCACTGATAAAAACGGCGTCTGAAAAAGGCGCAACCGTCTTAAATCACGTGGAAGCGCTCGAATTTGAGCGAAATACGCACTTGTCCCGAGATAATCGGGAGGAGCCCCTTCAATCTTTGAAAGTCCGTGATGTTTTGAAAAATGAAGAAATGACCGTCCGCGCCAAGGTTTTTATCAACGCAACGGGACCTTTTTCGGATGCTATTCGATTGATGGCAAATCCCGACGCGGGGAAACGGATGCGCGTGAGTAAAGGCGTACACTTGGTTTTATCACGTGATATGATGGGCGGCGATACGGCGATTTTAGTGCCTAAAACGGACGATGGACGCGTGATTTTTATGATTCCGTGGCAACGCCGACTGTTGGTTGGCACGACGGACGATGATTGCGCATTGACGGAAAAAGACGTGCCGCTTGAACGCAACGATGTCGATTATCTCTTGAAATACGTCAATCGTTATTTTTCAAAAACGGTTGAAAAAACGCAGATAAGAAGCGGGTTTGGTGGTTTGCGCCCGCTTTTGCAAGCCGACCCGACTGCCGATAGCAAGTCCGTTGTGCGCGACCACGAGGTCGAAATTTGCAAAAAAAGCGGATTAATCAGCATAATGGGCGGAAAATGGACGACTTATCGACTCATGGCCAAGGATACGATTGATAAAGTGGAGTCAATACTGAGAGCTTGTCCCGATTCTCCTTCGGGAGGTTTTATTTCCGTTTGCAAAACGGCGGAACAATTGCTCGTCGGTGCCGACAATTGGCACCATGACGACTACAAACTCATGGCGCGCCGCTACGCCGTTCCCGAATACGTGACGCGCCGACTTAACCGACGTTACGGCTCGGAGGCGCATAAAGTTTTGGCGTTGTGTTGGAAAGACGCGAGTTTGCGACAAGCGATTTTGCCCGGTTCGCCGATGCTGAAATGCGAAATTGTTCACGCGTGCGTGGAAGAAATGGCGTGTACTTTACGGGATGTTTGCGCCCGTCGCATCGGTTTGGAATTGACAGATTGGCAATTAACGCTCGATTCTCTGGAACCGATTGCCCTTGTGATGCAAGAAGTTATGTGGTTTTCGTCGGAAGAACGCGTGAAAATGGTTGCCGAATACCGCGCCGAGATTTTAGGTTTTATGAAAACGGCGGATTTGGCAGCTCAATGAAGGCATTTATACTGAGGGGTCCCTTTTTAGAAAAATAACAAAACATTTTAATTATTTCCGCCTTTAAAAATAGGGTGAATCAAAAAGCCGACGAACTTTGTCGCCTACTTTTGTGGTTAATAGGATAGTGGGCAACTTTAGTTGCTGCTATAAATAACGCGGCAACTTTAGTTGCCGACTACATTTTTTTCATCGTCAATACATTCAGAATTATTTTGAACAATAAAGAAAATAAATTTCAAGTCGGTAGCGACAATCGTGGAAAAGGACTTGTAAAAGAGACGGAACAAGCAATTTTGGTCGCCCTGATTTTACCGAATCAAAACGAAGAACAGACCACCGAATACCTCGACGAACTCGAATTTTTGGCACTCACAGCGGGTGCGGAAACCATCAAACGGATAACGCAACGCTTGCCGCATCCCGACAATCGGCATTACGTGGGCAAGGGCAAGGTTGAGGAAATTGTGCAATACATTCAGACGCACGAAGGTGTGACGATGGTGATTTTTGACGACGATTTGTCGCCAAAACAGCAAGGTATTTTGGAAGAAGCCTTGAAGGTAAAAGTCCTTGACCGCTCGACTTTAATCATTGATATTTTTGCGCGCCGCGCCCAAACCGCACAGGCTAAAGCGCAGGTCGAACTCGCGCAATTGCAGTACCTTTTGCCCCGTTTGCGTGGATTGTGGTCGCATTTGGAACGACAGAAGGGTGGAATCGGGATGCGTGGACCGGGCGAAAAGGAGATTGAAACCGACCGTCGCCTCGTCCGTGATAAGATTTCGTTCCTCAAAGACGACCTCAAAACGATTGACCGACAAGCCCAAACGCAACGCAAACAACGCGGCACCGTGATTCGCGTGGCCATGGTGGGTTACACGAATGTGGGCAAATCGACGTTGATGAATGTGTTGTCAAAAGCCGATGTTTTTGCGGAAAACAAACTGTTTGCAACGCTCGATACGACGGTTCGGAAAGTGGTTTTTGAAGCCATGCCGTTTTTGCTGTCCGATACCGTTGGTTTTATCCGAAAGTTGCCGCATCACTTAGTCGAAAGCTTTAAATCAACGCTCGACGAAACCCGCGAATCGGACATTTTAATCCACGTCGTTGACGTCGCACATCCGCAATACGAAGACCAAATTTCGGCGGTGCAAAAGACTTTGAAAGACCTCAAAGTCGAGGGAAAACCGACGCTGATGGTGTTCAATAAAATGGATTTATACCGCGAACGCTACTTCGATGATTTGTTAGATGCCACAACGCAAGCCGATATTGAAGCGGGTTTGTTGGACAATTTGACGACTAAATACGGGGAATCGGTGATTCTTTCCGCAGGAACGAAGGAAAACATGGACGAATTGAAAGAACGTCTAAAACGTTTGGTCAAGGAGCAATATGTCATTCGCTATCCGCACCAAACGCAGCAGTGGTAAATTTTTTAGCGACTCGAACGTCGGCGAGGTTTGAAACCTCGCCGACGTTTTAAAAGCCATTTCGACGCGCTCGGAATGGCTTTTTTGGCATTTATACTGAGGGGTCCATTTTTACGCGTAAACAGTCAAATTTATTGCCGCCCAAAAATTACAGATGGCAACATAACGCAATTCGTAAAAAAACGCCCAAATTTGCCGCCGTCAAAATGTTAAAGATTTACAGACTCGATTCCGTATTACATTTTTGACCACTACTTTTCATCCTCTAAAACGTCGGCTCTATCAAAACTTTACAAAAAATAAACGAATTTATACAAAATCAACCGCGCTATGTTTCGTGGTTGATTAAGTCTTTAATTGCTGTTTTGTTCCTCCTTTTGTTGTGGTACGATTTATTTAAACGCGAAAATTTTGACGAAATATCGGTTCTTTTTTTCTCTGAACTGCACGGCGACAACACGTTTTGGCTCATTGCAACGCTCCTTTTTTTACCTTTAAATTGGGCAGCCGAGACCCTGAAATGGTTGCCTTTGGTGCGCCGCGTTCAACCTTTGAGCTTTTTAGAAGCCTTCAAAGCCGTGTTCGCGGGCGTTACTTTTTCCCTCTTTTTTCCAAACCGAACGGGCGAGTTTGGCGGTAGAATCTTATTTTTGAAGAAAAAAAACGCGTTTAAAGGCGTGATTTCCACGTTTATAGGCTCTTGGGCGCAACAATTGGTGTTGATAACTTTCGGTTTTCTCGGATTTATTTATTTCCTCATCACGCTTTGGAACAGCGATAAAATCGTTGTCGATACCATTATCACGCTGGGCGCAAGCGTAATTGGACTGCTTTTTTTGATGTTTTTGAACCTTGAAGCGGTCATTCCTATTTTCAAGAAAATTCGTTTCCTTTATCGTTTTCCACGTCTCATTAAAAGCGTCGGGACGTTGCGGCAATACACGCGCCGTGAATTGTTTGAAGCCTTGTTTTGGTCGTTCGTTCGGTACCTGATTTACAGTTTGCAATACTATTTTATGCTCCGTTTTTTCGGCATCGACGTGCCAATTCTACGCGCCGCGAGTTGCATAGCGACGATTTATTTACTGCAAACGAGCATTCCTTTACCGCCCGTTGTTGGCTTGTTGGCACGTGGCGAAGTGGCTTTGAAAATCTGGGGATTATTCACGCAAAACGACTTGAGTATTTTGGCAGCTACGTTCAGTTTGTGGGTAATAAATCTTATTCTTCCAGCGTTTATAGGTTTAATATTTATATTGAAAGTTAATTTTTTTCAAAGTAGAAAGAATGAAAAAATCACTGATAATCAACATTTTACGTCTGAAAATGAACGAAATGAAACCGCTTAAAATCGCAGTTGCTACTGCCTTCATCTGTATGACGATGGCTTTTATGCCCGCAATCGCACCCCCTCAGTATGCGACCGATTTTGCGGTTCAAACACCCGCTGTGACTTGCTTAGAAGCGGTCACGAACGTCCCCTTTCAAGTGGGCGAAGAATTGACATATAAAGTTTATTACAACCTGAATTTTGTCTGGATTCCCGCGGGTGAAGTGGTTTTCAAGGTGCAGGACGACGGCAGCCGCTACCATTTTTCGGCAACGGGCGTGACGTATGACAGCTACGAATGGTTTTACAAGGTGCGCGACAATTTCGACACCTACGCCGATAAGCAAACCTTGCTACCTCAAACGTCGATTCGGAAAGTCAAAGAAAACCGTTACAGCGTTTACGACAAAGTGGAATTTGACCAAAAAAACCGAAAGGCAACGTATTTACGTGGTCAAGTGGAAGCAAATGCCAAGCCTGGCACCGTGCAGCTGTCGGACTGTATGCACGATATTCTAAGCACCGTTTACTATTGCCGTTCGTTGGACTATTCTTCAGTCCAAAATGGACAAGACTTCCCCATGAAAATGATGTTGGATGAAGAAACGCACGCTTTAAAATACCGTTTTCTGAGCCGTGAAGAGAAATCGATTCGCGGTTTGGGCAAGTTCAATACCCTCCGTTTTTCACCGCAAGTGGTTGCGGGAAACGTGTTTAAAGAAAACGCACAAATGAAAATTTGGGCATCCGACGACGCCAATAAAGTGCCGTTGATGATTGAATCGCCCGTGGCGGTTGGTTCCGTGAAAATCGTTTTGAAATCGTACAAAGGTTTGCGGTATGATTTGAGCGCGCAAAAAAAATAGATAGTTGCGCAAAATATTAGAATGGGTTAGCAGATTGGGCAACTTTTTAAAAAGTTGCCCAATCTATGGCCACATCAAAAAAAATGCCGACGTTTACGTGTTTTTAAAACTATAAACGTCGAAAAATGACTCAAAACGAACAACCCCAACGCCCAACAACGGGCGTGATTTGGATTTACGCCTGCGGACAACTTGGTTGGTCACTCGCAAGTTATGGCGTCGGCTCCTTGCTTCCCTATTTTTATATGCCGCCCGAAAAAGCGGGCGAAGCAGCGATTTTCCCCGCTACGATTCCCACAACAATGTTTTTTGGACTGACTTTGCTTGGCTTGATTGCCTTTGGCGGCCGATTGTTGGATGGGTTTATTGACCCTTTTATCGCCAATTTGTCCGATAAAGCCACGTCGCGGTTTGGCAAACGGCGGATTTTCATGGCACTCGCGGCTGTGCCTTTGGCGGTCTTTTCTTACCTCGTTTTTGCGCCAAATACTGAGGGGTCCTCTATGACGAATGTTTGGTATTTGGCGGCGATGGTTTTCTTGTTTTACGTCTCTTTTGCGGCGTATGTGATTCCCTATTCAGCCTTAATTGCGGAACTCGGACACGTGGCGGAAGACCGTCTGAAAATCTCGACAATCCTGTCCGTCACGTGGGCTTTAGGCTTTTTGATTGGCAACTCAGTCTATGCTTTGAAAGCCTTTTTTGAATCGGGCGGCACGCCTTGCCTGTGGGCATTTCAGTGGACAATCGCAATTTTTGCCGTGGTTTCACTCATTTTTATGCTCATTCCCGTCTTTTTCCTCAACGAAAAAAAATACGCCGCTCAAGGTGAGCCGCACGAAAATTTCTTAAAATCCGTATCGGCGGTGCTTCAAAATACGCCGTTCCGCGTTTTCGTGTTTTCCTATTTATTGTATTGGCTGTCGTTGACGTTCATCCAAATGGGCATGGTTTATTATCTGACCGTCTTGTTTGGACTGCCCGAAACGATGGCAACAGTCTTCGGTGCCGTTAGCTTTTTCGCCAGCTTTTTGTTCTATCCATTGATGGGAAAATTGGAACGTGGTTTCTCCAAAAAAACGGTAATTCTAACGGGATTTGCCATTTTTTGCTTGATTTTCACGTGCGCTTTGTTGCCAATTAGTGGCACTGTGCGGTTTTGGTTTATCTCCATTGCGGCGGCTTTTCCGTTGGCGGCGTTCGGCATTTTGCCCAATACGATTGTTGCGGACATCGTGCATCGCAACGAAAAATCAACGGGCAAAAACCAAGCGGGAATGTTTTACGCCGTTGCGGCATTCATGATGAAAGTCGGTGTATCGTTGGCAAACCTTATTTTTCCGTCGCTTTTGGTCTTTGGTAAAAGCGTTGAGAATCCGTTTGGCGTTCAATTATCGGTGGCGGCAGCCCTGTTATTCTGCGCTTTAGGCTTCTTTGTTTTTAGAAATTATGATGAGAAATCGGTGTTGGAAGGCTGAAAAGGGCGTTTATACTGAGGGGTCCTTCGGATGGCTTATTGCGTCAAAAAAGCGTACTTGTGCTTGCTTTGGAACAGGCTTGAGATGTGGATTTAAAAAATCTGGACTTGTCCGAAAGAAAAAATATATGCCATTATGGCGGACATAAACGAAAAATAAAAACCCTTCGTACCATAAAGTGCGAAGGGTTTTTATTTTTCGTTTATAATTCCTTATTTTTCAATTAATTACGAGCGACTCAATAATTTTTTTTCATAATTGTCAATAAATTCCGACAAGACACCGCTTACTAAATCCTTGACGAACGAGCGCTCTTGCTTCGCAATTGTTTTCAATTGCTCAATTTTTTGACTTTCAAACATAATCGTCAAACGCTTCACTGCCGCGTGGTCGAGCGAGGCGAGTGACGCATCAACCGTCTGCCGAATCAAGGCATCGAGTCCCGACAACGGTTTTTTGTAGGCGCGTTCGTCGTTCGCAAACGGGTCTTGAATGCCCGAATCGCGTTTCAATTTGTCCAATTTTTCCTCCACAGCCTCCGTGAACGCCTCTTGAAAAAGGGAATCAAGGTCGCTCGTAAAATTCTTAGAGGCGCGCCGCGGTGTTGACGCCGCCGCCGTGAAATCAGGTTCTACCTTCGAGGAAGATGTGGGCATCGCTGCCGCTGCTTGCGTTTTGGGTTCTTCAAAAAGCGAGTCTGTGAAGTCGCCCGTAAATCTCTTTTTTGCCATAATAATTTATTGATTTGGCGTATATTATTGCGTAAGTTGTTTCTTAAAATTGCTGCGATAACTTTCCAAAAGTTTTAAACTTTTGGGAAAGTCTAACCATTGTTGATTTTATCAACGCGCTCCAAAAGCTCTTTGCAAACCGCCAAATAGTCTTCTGCGCCCGATGATTTTGGTTGGTAACCAAAAATATCTTTCCGTTGTGCGGGTGCTTCCGCGAGGGCAACGTTGTTTCGGATGTAGGTTTTAAAGACTTTTTCGCCAAAATATTTGTGGATTGTCTCCACGACATCGCGGTTTAAAACGACGCGCGCATCGTACATTGTCGCGACCACACCGCCGATATCAAGCGATTTGTTGAGTCTAAACTTCACTTTGTCAATCACTTGCTTGATTTTAGCCAAGCCTTGCAACGCCAAAAACTGCGTTTGCAACGGAATAATGACCATCCGACTGCACGTCAAAGCGTTCAAAGTTAACAAGCCGAGCGACGGCGGACAGTCGATAATAATGAAATCGTATTGGTCGTTGAGCGGCTCGAACAGCTCGCGGAGGATGTATTCGCGTCCCGCTTCGTTTATCATTTCCATTTCGGCACCCGACAAATCGAGCGACGATGTGATGATGTCCAAATTCGGTTTGGCTGTATAAGGTTCGAGTTCGGCTTCGCCGCGAATAGCTTCGTAAATCGTTACTTTTTGACGTGGAATACCGAGAGAAAGCGTCAAATTCGCTTGTGGATCGAGGTCAACGAGGAGAACGCGCTTGCCGAGTTCGACAAGTCCAGCGCCGATATTTATGGCGCTTGTGGTTTTTCCAACGCCGCCTTTATGGTTCAAAAGTGAGATAATCATTCCCATAGAGATGCTTCAAAAGCTGTTTTGTATGAAATTAAAATAAAATAAAATACGGCTCTCTGTCTAATAATGTGCCGAAACTGGCGGCTAAAATAGTAAGTTCTAAGTTGTTATGCCGCAAGTTTTAGAAAAAATGGTCAAACAAAATGATTTTTTCTTTACTTTTACTTTTAGAAACGCGTTTTAGCGCTGTTTTAAGACTAAATTTGTTGAGTTGTTGAATCAAAAATGCGTGTATATTTGGACTTTATTTTGCTCTGATTTTAGCTTTTTTTTATGCTCAAAATAGCTTTTCCCGAAGAAGAATCGGGATGCCGTAAGGACGTCATATACTGAGGGGGTCCCTTTTTGTAAATTTTTTAAATTATTGATAATGAATACTTTAGAATTAAAAGGTGAATTGCTGGATATGATTTCAGAATTCAAAAAAGAAGAACAGCTTTTAAAACTTCATCAATTCGCAAAGGAAATGACCTACGACATTGCAGCTGAGGAGGAGGAAGATTGGTGGGATGAACTTTCAGATGAAAAACGCGAACGCCTTGAAAAAGCAATGGCTCACAGCCGTATTCCTGCGAATCGAATTCCGCATGAAGAAGTTAAAAAAAGACACGCAAAATGGTTAAGCAAATAACGTGGAGTGATGAAGCCGAACTTATTTTTGACCAAATCTCTGAGTATTTGCTTGAAAATTACTCCATGCAAACGGCAACCCGTTTCGCTGATGCCGTTTATGACAAAATTGATACATTGATAAAATATCCTGATATTGGTCGCACATCTTCCGAAGACGCCAATATTCGTTATGTCATTGTTGATAAACATCGTCAAATGTTTTATGAATTTGATGGAACAGAATTAACAATTATCTATTTTTGGGATATGCGCCAAGACCCCAAAAAGCGAAAATACTGAGGGGTCCCCTTTTTTATAAATTTTTTAAATTATTGATAATGAATACTTTAGAATTGAAAGGAAACTTATTAGAAATCATTGCTGATGTAAGAGATGAGGCAATTTTGAAAAAATTACAAGCGGCTTTTAGAAAAATAACCCAACCTGAAAAAGATTGGTGGGATGATTTAACTGCCGAAGAACAGGCGTCGCTTGAAGCAACGCTCGCGGAATGTGATGACCCTAACAACATGGTATCTGATGAAGATGCCCAAAAACAAATCAATGAATTTTCTTTTTCAAAAGAACAAAATGAGCAATTGAAATTGGCAATTGCTGAAAGCCGTATGCCCGAAAACCGAATTTCGTATGAAGAAATTAAAAATGAATTTGCCCAATGGTTCAAAAAGTAATTTTTTCTAATCGGGCTAAAATAGCCATGCGGCATACAGTCTCTTATCTTGAAGAATATGCTTCGACTGCAACTGCGGAACGGTTTGTTGATAAAATTTATGAAACCGTCGATAAAATTTGGCTTAATCCTGATATTGGACGTCCTTCTCAGGTAGATGAGAACGTGAGATTCACCAAAATTGACGATAAGCGGCTCGTTTTTTTTGAGTTTGATATGTCTGAGTTAGTTATCGTTGATATCTGGGATATGCGCCAAGACCCAAAAAAGCGAAAATACTGAGGAGTCCTCTTTTCAACAAAACCACACCTTATATATACGTATGCGATTTCTAAAATTCTTCCTACTTGCCGTACTTGTTGCGGTTGTCGTTATCCTTTCGTTTTATCACAGCGATGTGCCTGTCGAAACGCTCAAAGCGAAATACGCTTATTCGGACTCAAAATTCATGGAATTAGACGGTTTAAACGTGCATTATCGCGTTGTAGGCACTGGAAAACCCGTCGTTTTGCTCCACGGAACGGGTGCTTCGTTGCACACGTGGGAAGCGTTTGCCGATAATCTGAAAGATTCTTTTCAACTAATTTCTCTCGATTTACCTGCTTTCGGACTCACGGGCGGACGCGCCGACCGCGATTATTCGATTGCCATGTACACGGCTTTTTTGAAGAAATTTACAGAAAAACTCAATTTAACGACCTTCGACCTCGCGGGCAACTCGCTTGGCGGACGCATTGCTTGGGAGTTTGCGGCGACATATCCTGAGCAAGTTCGGAAACTCATTTTGATGGATGCTGCGGGTTATCCGACGGAAAAACCAGCGCCACTGGTCTTTCAATTGGCTAAAAATTCGATTTTAAGTGCGGTTTTAATGAAAATTACGCCGCGTTTTTTCATCAAGAAAAATATGATTGAGGTCTATGAGAATGATGCTTTGGTGTCCGATGCTTTGGTTGACCGAATGTTTGACATGACCCTGCGCGAAGGTAATCGTCAAGCCTTCGTTGACCGCGCAAAATTGCCGCTTGATACCAATACCGACCGCGTGAAAATGATTGTGGATTCGACGCTGATTATTTGGGGTGACAACGACCCGTGGATTCCCGTTTCATGTGCCGAAAAATTTCGTAAAAACTTGATAAACAATCAGTTAGCCATAATAAAAAATTGTGGGCATTTGCCAATGGAGGAACATCCTGTGGAAACGGCGGGTTTGGTGAGCGTGTTTTTGAGATGACATATTTTAATTTCCACGCCGTTTGAAAGATAAATGACGCATTAATGTTCATTTAAAACGCACTAAAATCGTTGAAATATTACCTTTGCGCTCCTTAAAATTTAAAAAATAGAAAAAAATGGCAGTCCAAAATACATCCAACTATCATCCCGAGCCTTATTGGTCGGAAGTTGCCGAGCGCATTGACAACCGCGACGGGCGCAACGTTATAGCGGGTGACGATGAACCTTACTATCGCTACAAACGCAATCGCTTTCTGGATATGTTGAGAACACTTGATTTCAACGATAAAAAAGCGTTGGAATTAGGTGGTGGACCGGGCGGTAATCTCGAGTTCATTATGGCGAATTACACGCCAAAATCGTTGACAGACGCCGATATTTCCGCTAAAATGCTTGAAATAGCGTCGGCAAATGTCAAAAACCCGAGTGTTCAATTTGTAAAAATAGATGGTCAACATTTACCATTCGATAACCAAGCGTTTGACTTAACATTCACCGCAACCGTTCTGCAACACAATACAGACGACGTGATGTTGCGCCAAATTATCAGCGAATTGTGTCGCGTAACGGGCGATAAAGTCGTGATTTTTGAGCGCATAGAAGCCGTTATCAAAGGCGATTCGCTTTGTGTAGGACGTCCGACAAGCTACTATGCCGAACTTTTTGGGCAGCATGGTTTCAAACTTTTGGCGACGGAATACATCAATATCCGCGTCAGTTATTGGGTTTGTGGCGCTATTCGTAAGCTCCTCAATTCCTCGGCGCGGCAAGAAGGCGAGTCGCTGAATGCCCCCTCAGTATTTTTGCAAAATATCACGTTACCAATAACAAAAATCTTAGATAAGATTTTCAAAAGTAAAAAAGATATTGGCAAATTGGTCTTCAAACGCGCGCAATAAGCATGAGAATCGCCGTTAATGTCCGCGTTTTGCTAAAAAACAAATTGGAAGGTGTTGGTTGGTATGAGCATGAAATTCTGCGCCGTATGGCTTTGGCACATCCCGAAGACACGTTTATTTTCTTCTTCGACCGTCCGTTTGACCCGTCTTTTGTTTTTGCAAAAAATGTTGAACCCGTCGTGCTTTTTCCGCAGGCGCGGCACCCTTTTCTGTTCGTTTGGTGGTTCGAGTGGTCGGTTGTCCGCGCTTTGAAACGCCACAAAGCGGACGTTTTTCTCTCGCCCGATAATTTTTGTTCCCTCCGAACGGACGTCCCGACTTGCCTTGTTTTGCACGACGTCGGTTGGACGCATCCCGAAAGTCGCGTTGGTGGTTTGATGCAATGGTATTACGATTTTTTTGCACCTAAATTTCTGCAAAAAGCCACGCGAATCGTCACCGTTTCCCATTTTGTGAAGCAAGATGCGCTCCGTGCTTACCCGTTTTTGAACGCCGAAAAAATAGCCGTGGCGCACAATGCCTGTCGTTCGGACTTCAAACCCTTGTCCGATTTCGAAAAAAATGCCGTAAAAGCCCAATATACTGAGGGGTCCTCTTTTTTCATTTTTGTCGGTGCCGTGCATCCGCGAAAGAATGTGCATCGGTTGATTGAAGCGTTCAGTTTGTTAAAAAAACGAACAAATTCACGTGAAAAACTCCTAATTGTCGGTCGTTTTGGTTGGAAAACGGGCGATGTTAAAGCGGCTTTTGAGGCGTCCGATTATCAAAAAGATATTATTTTTACGGGTTATGTGGCGAATGAGGAAGTGCCAAAATTGGTGGCTTCTGCCTTGGCGGTTACGTATGTTTCTCTGTCCGAAGGCTTCGGCATTCCGATTCTGGAAGGCTTCAATTGCGACGTTCCTGTTTTGACTTCCACGACGACTTCGATGCCTGAAGTTGCCGCCGATGCCGCACTTTTGGTGAATCCTGAGTCCATTCAAGACATTGCAAATGGCTTGGAACGACTGGCTTTTAACGCCGATTTGCGCGCTGATTTAATCGAAAAAGGACAATTGAGGCGCTCGGATTTTGATTGGAACAAGGCCGCTGCGATTTTATATGACAATGTCCAAGCAACTTTACGGGCTTAGATGTATGTTTGTCACTGTTTTCGGCACTTAAAAATCGCAATAAATTTAAAAGAATTAAAATGAAAAAACTAACACTTCTATGCCTCTTAATTTCCTTTTTGGGAACAATGACGACCGCGCAGACGACCGCCGAAGATTCCGTTAAAGCCATCATCGTGCAGTTTTTCAACAGCATGAAAACGGGCGACACGACGGCAATCCGCGCCGTTTTTACTGAGGGGACCATTTTTCAGACGATTGTGCGCACCAAAGACGGCGCAACGGCGGTCAAAACGGAAGCAGTTGACGACTTTCTCAAAGTTGTAGCGAAAGAAAACGGAAATTTGGATGAGCGTATTACGTTTGGGCAGATTTTGGTTGATGGTGCGTTGGCATCGGTTTGGACACCTTACAGTTTTTTTTACAAAGAAACCTTCGCGCATTGCGGCGTTAATTCTTTTCAAATGGTGAAAATAAACGGGAATTGGCGCATTCAATATTTAATTGATACGAGACGAAAAAAAGGGTGCGAATAATTGAAGTTTGTCGCCCATATTTTACACCACCTTAACCTTAAATTTAATGAAAAGACGCACCATACTGAGGGGGGCAAGTTTGCTTCCTTTTTTAACAAATTCTTCTAACGAAAATTCAGAAGATACTGTGAATCAAGAACTTAAAAATAATAAAATTATCAAACCTAAGCGTTTGAAAGCGGGTGATACGCTCGGCGTTATCGCTCCTGCGAGCGCTTTACCCGAAAAAGTGGTGCTGCGGGCCATCGAAAATTTAACGAATTTAGGCTTTAAAATCAAGCTCGGAAAAAACGTTCGCGCGCAAAACGGCTATCTCGCGGGAACGGACGAACAGCGTTTGGAAGACCTACATTGGGCATTTGCCGACCCAGAAGTGGATGCCGTTTGGTGCATTCGCGGTGGCTACGGCGTGACGCGGATTTTGCCAAAAGTGGATTTTAAATTGATTAAAAAACATCCTAAAATCTTCATCGGCTACTCCGATATTACGGCTTTGCACGTGGCTATTTTCCAAAAAACGGGACTCGTCACCTTCCACGGACCCGTTGGCACGTCGGACTATACGGAATTTACAAAACCTAACGTTTGGAATTTGTTGACAAATCCGACCCCTCAGTATAAACTCGTTCATTCGGAAGAAAATCTGAAAAAAGACTCAAATTTGTTCAAAGTCGAAGTGATTACGGCGGGAAAATGCCGTGGACAACTCATCGGCGGCAACCTGTCGTTGCTGTCGGCGATGGACGGAACGCCGTTTGCTTTGACGAATTTGAAAGGAAAAATTTTGTTCATCGAAGACATCGAGGAGCGTCCGTACCGCGTTGACCGAATGTTGACGCAGATGTTGCAAAGCCACGATTTGTCGAAATTGGCGGGTATCGCGTTGGGCGTTTTTGAAGGCTGTAATCCCAAACCCGATGAAAATTCACTCACGTTGATGGAGTGTTTGAAAGACCGACTCGGCAACTTAGGGATTCCCGTTATTTATGGTCTCTCATTCGGACATATTTCTAATCAATATACATTACCCGTTGGTATTCAAGCAGAAATGGACACGGAAACGGGTACTTTGACTTTGTTGGAAGCGGCGGTTGTTTGACGTTGGCGCTGGTTGGAAGATTTGACAACTTTTCAAAAGTTGTCAAATCTATGACCATAAATCTATAATTTACTCAATATCAAAACTTCGGTCAACGTAGAAAAATTGCCCTTTTTTCTGAACCGTTGCGGTCACTGTAAACGCATCTCCCGCCTTTAATTTTTTCACAATTTTCATCATCTCTTCGTTCACAACGCCATTGCTTTGCGCATCGGCAATTTTCCCTTTGCGGTTACGTTCAAAGAGTAACTCGTTGATTTCCAATTTGTTACCCGCTTCGTCCCGAATCATAATTGGGACTGTAAGCATTTTTTGAAGCGTCGAGCGGCTCACATTTTTTGATTTCAACGTTCCCCACGACAACTGAAACCCGTTGGAAAACTCCGATTCATCGCGTTGCGCAAAACGAATCGGCAAGGTCATTTTTACTTTAATCGGCTTGCCCGCGAGCGTGGCGGTTTCCCAATTTGGCAGCGCGCGCACGACGGTCAAAGCAGCTTCGTTGTGTTCCGTCGAAAGACCTTTTAGTATGGAGGCATCCGCGACTTGCCCTTTTTCATCGACGTAAAAACCGACGTAAACCACGCCAACAACGTCCGATTTTGGCGGTGCGACCACGTTTTTAGCAATAAAATTGACCAAATTTTGATTGGAACACGTCCGTTTTGCGACCGAGCCATCCAGCAAATGCGCGCAACCTTTAAAATACGGCATTTGGTCGGCCGATACTGAGGGGTCCTCTTTTTCAGAATTATTATGTGTCGTATCGGCCTGTGCGGCGAGATTGATAGCTGTTAGAAATAATAGCAGTATCGTTTGAAAAATATTTTTCCTCGAAAGCATGAGCGGGCGTTTTTGATGATGAAAAGGTCGAAATAAGCGTTTTTTTCGGTTTTCCCGAAGAAGAATCGGGATGTCGTAAAGCCGCCATATACTGAGGGGTCCCTTTTTTTGAAAAAATGTAAACAACGAACCGTTTAGGTAGCGCGACCCAAGGTTGCGTTACCTAAAATCAATGATTTCGAGCGTCGATGCCCCAATTGAGCTTCTCGCGCAAGGTTTTTAGATACGTATCGCCGTGTAATTGAATCAATTTGACGGTAAAATCGCAACTTCTCACGGCGAGTTGAATATCGGAAGTGATTTGTTCAAAACGCGAATCGAGGGTGCAAAGGAAGTTTTCGGCGCGTCCTTCTATCTCAAAACTGATTACCGAACGGTCGCTCACAACCACGGGACGGACGTTGAGATTGTGCGGTGCAACGGGTGTTATGACGAAATTGCCCGAATTTGGAAAAATAATTGGACCACCGCAACTCAATGAATAACCCGAAGAACCCGTCGGCGTTGCGACAATCAAGCCATCTGCCCAGTAAGAATTGAGGTAAGCGCCGTTCAGATACGTATGAATCGTAATCATGGAGCTGCTGTCGCGTTTCAAAATCGTGAAATCATTGAGCGCAAAACGCATCTCATTAAAAAGGGGTTTGTTGGATTCGAGGTACAACAAACGCCGCGCTTCAATCGTGAATTGCTTCCGAATGAGCATTTTCACGGCTTCTTCAATGCGCGCTTTGCCGATGCCCGCGAGAAAACCGAGCCGCCCGAGATTGATGCCCATAATCGGCACATCGGAATCGCGAACGACCGTCACGGCGTCTAAAACGGTGCCATCGCCGCCGAGCGTCAAGACATAATCGAAGCGGTGAATCTTGAAATCCAAATGGCTGTTGAACTTGGCAACTTCGCGTTTGAAAACAATTTTGTCCTTGATTTGCTCAAAATATGGCTCGTATATATACGTGTTGACCCCCTCAGTATGAAGGGCGTCAAAAAGGATTTGGACGAACGGCGCGTCTTCGGGATGGAGAACTTTGCTGTAAATAGCGACTTGCATGATGTTTGGTTGATATTTGAACCTCGGCGCCGTTTTGAACGGCGCCGAGGTTCTAAAATAAAATTAATAGCGGCAAGCCGCCGCGTTGAGTTTGAGCCACATTTCTTGGTCGTCGTAATTCGGCATTGCCTCGGCGACTAAATTCCAAAAGCGGTCAGAGTGATTCAGCTCCACCAAATGCGCCAATTCGTGGATAATCACGTAATCTTGAACAATTTGCGGCGCAAAAAGCAAGCGGCTCGAAAAATTCAGATTGCCCGTTGACGAGCAACTGCCCCAATTTGAGTGATTTTGCTTGAAGCGAATGTTCTTGATGTCCTGTCTAAAAAATTTATCGTTCAATTCGTCCACGCGTCTTGAAAATTCGGGCAAAAAATCGGCCGCCACGATGCGGCTAACGAGCGTTCCCATGGCTTTATGGCGAATTTTATCTTCAAGATAAGCGTCAGCACGTATATCAATAATTCTTAAATCATTGTCAAGTACCAACTTTCCTGTGCAAGATTTCCGCGCTTCGATGAATATTTTTAGCGTGTATTCACGTCCGTTTATGGGCAATACGTCGCCTGAGTAGTACCTTTTAGGATTAAAAAAATCGTACAAAGCGGGTTTTTTCTTCATTCGTTCGGCAAATCTATTCTGAATTTCTTGCAACAAATCCGCCTCTTGAACGCTTTCAAGTTTGGGAATCCGCACGATGAGAACATTGCCTTTTGCAAACGAATAGCGCCACCCCGTCCGTTTCGGGTCGCGAAAGAGTTCAACGGGAATTTGCTGGTGGTTCACTTCCCACGTGATGGATTCGGCAACAAGTTTAGGTCTTTGCTTCTTGAATAGGGACAATCCATGCGGTTTAGTTCCCGGCCGCTTTTTTCGGTAGTAGTCATTGTCTAAAAAATCGATAAACATAGTTCTAAAGTAGTCTGCTGTGAAGTTACAAAAATATTAACGCGTAAAAGTAAGCATCTTGAACGGGGAATCTTTGTAGGTTTACCCTTGAATTTTAACTTTTACGATAGAAATCATCCTATTTAATTCAAACAACTCAAAATGACAGCTTACATCGTTACCGTCGGCGACGAAATCTTGATTGGCCAAATTACCGACACCAATTCCGCTTGGATGGCCCAACAACTTAATTTTCAAGGCATTAGGGTCGTCGGAAAGACATCCGTTGGCGACGTGCATGAAGAAATTATTGAATCTATCCGCTACGCTTTGTCGAAAGCCGACTTGGTTTTAATGACGGGCGGACTTGGCGCCACGAAGGATGATATTACAAAAAAAGCTATCGCTGAACTCCTCGGCATTCCCATGGTTTGGCACCAAGGCACGTTCGACCGCATGGAATATTTCTTCAAAAAAATCAACCGCGTTGTAACAGATATTAACAAAAATGGTTGTTTTATGCCTGAAAATGCGCTAATTTTGAAGAATGACAAAGGTTTGGCACCGGGAATGTGGTTTGAGATTCCAGAAGGATTCCAAATTCCAAATGCCAAATTTCAAACTCACGATACTGAGGGGTCTCTTTCTGAATTAAAAATTAAAAATTCAGAATTAAAAACCTCCGATACTGAGGGGTCCTCTCAAACTTCAAACTTTAAACTTCAAACTTCAAACGCGAGCAAAATTCTCGTGTCTATGCCAGGCGTTCCTTACGAGATGCAGCATTTGATGAGCGATCGCGTTTTGCCAAAATTGAAGGACAGTTTTCCGATGTCGCCGATTGTTCACCGAACGATTTTGACGGCGGGCGAAGGCGAGACGATGTTGGCAGAAAAACTTTCCGATTTTGAAGACCGACTGCCAAACCACGTGAAATTGGCGTATTTACCGTCACTTGGCACCGTTCGCTTGCGTTTAACGGCGCGCGGTGACGACGAAAATGCGTTGAATCAAGACTTGGATATTTTGCAAAAAGAGCTTGAAATCCTCATCGAACCGACCGTTGCGGGACACGACACCGACACAATGCCCATCGTTATTGGTCGAATGTTGCGCGAGCGCGGACTGCGGATTGCGTCGGCCGAAAGTTGTACGGGTGGCTATTTGGCGCATTTACTCACGTCGGTTGCGGGAAGTTCGGCTTATTTTGAAGGCTCCGTTATCGCTTATTCTTACGATTTGAAGGAGTCGATGCTCGACGTGTCGCATGAAACTTTAATGACACTTGGCGCCGTGAGTGAGGAATGCGTTCGCGAAATGGTCAAAGGCGCCGTTAAACGCGTCGGAGTCGATTTGGCGGTTGCCGTTTCGGGCATCGCGGGTCCGGGTGGCGAAACGTCTGAAAAACCAGTTGGCACCATTTGGCTGGCCGTCGGCGATGGCGAAAACATTATCACGACCAAATTGGGCATCGACCGCGGCCGCGCAAAAAATATTGAATACGCCGCAAACGTCGGATTGAATCTCATTCGGAAATATTTGTTGCAAAATTAAGGGATTCCAAATTCCAAGAATTCCAAATTCCAAGAATTCCAGATTCCAAGAATTCCAAATTCCAAGAATTCCAAATTCCAAGAATTCCAAATTCCAAGAATTCCAGATTCCAAGAATTCCAGATTCCAAGAATTCCAGATTCCAAGAATTCCAGATTCCAAGAATTCCAGATTCCAAGAATTCC
>JAYUKJ010000185.1:0-1554 GCA_043764555.1 Saprospiraceae bacterium | reverse complement strand
TCAACAGTTCGGGATTTTCTGCTTCGTCAATCGCTTGCTTGCCAAGCGATGCCAACCACAGTTTTAGCGGCTCGGCTTTCGGCGACGGAACGGACATGATGAGCCTAAACACCCCCTCAGTATTCGCACAATCAGACGGGTAATTTCTACCATCTTTACGAGGCAAATTCAATCTTACGATTAAATCGTAAGATTGTCCGCTTTCTTTTTCCATCTTTCTTTTCAAATCCGACCAATAACGATTGGCATTATTGCTGTCTGTTAGCGTAGCAATAACGTCAACGACCGAAAAATACCACTGTTCTTCGTGCCACAATTTACGGATTTTTTCGCCTTCAATGGGCGTTAAGTTGTTTGAATTTTCCATTGATTACGCTTTAAATTGAGTTGATTTATAAATTCGCCGAATGTCAATCAGTGATAATCTGTCACCGATTGAATGGGTCTTTTGCCGCTTTAAACGACAAATTGTTGGGCAAACATACTCTTTTACTTGACACAAAAAATTTATACCCCATAAATTTAAAGCGACAAACCTAAAAAAATCAGCGTCACAAGCAGGCACGATAAGGCGGGATAATTCGGGCATTAAAATTCGGTAATGGGTACTTTATGACGGGAATAGGACAATTAAAACGTATCTTTTGTAGTTACATCGGCGTCTTAAATAAGTATTTTATAAATTTGTTGTAAACAATATAAAAATCTGTTTACAACGTCGAAAAATGGTTTTATACTGAGGGGGTGCTTTTAAAACCCTCATTTCCATTTTTTATATTGTTTAACTATTTTACTACGTTGTTATTTTATTATATGACAACGCCATTATCATGCAAGAAATATTAGAAAAACACGGATTTATGCCCGATGAAATAAGCGATTTTATGTCAAACGCTACGCTTATCAAATGCCCTAAAAAAACGGTTCTGCTCCGTGAAGGTGAGATTAATCGCACTTTTTACTACATCACAAAAGGCACTTTTCGAGCAGGATTCACCGACAAAGAGACGGTTCAACACGCGCGGACTTTTTTCTCCTACGATACGTCGCCCATCATGATGTCCTACGGTAGTTTTATCTTTCAAAAACCCTCGCTTTCTTTTTTGGACACCATCGAAGAAGGTGAAGCATGGGCTTGGTCGTTCGATTTTATGAGCCATCTTCAAGAAACGAACTTTAAGTGGCTGCGCTTTTTTAAACGTCAAGTTGACGGCACTTTTGCCCTCCGCGAAATCAAAGAGCATCAGATGTACACTTTTTCAGCCGAAGAACGCTATTTGGCCTTTCTCGAACAATCGCCCAACCTCGCTAATCGGATTCCTCTGCATTACATCGCGTCCTACATCGGCATCACGCCCGAGGCTTTGTCGCGGATTCGGAAGCGCATCGTGTCGCAAAATTGAGCGTTTCTCACTTTGAGCTTTTTTGTTGCACACAGAGGCCACAGAGAACGCAGAGGATAACAGCGTTTTAAAGTGGATTTTCATACAAAATAATTTCAATTAATGTGTGTGTCAACCTATTTTAGGGCGATACATTGTACACAATAATTTA
>JAYUKJ010000184.1:0-5143 GCA_043764555.1 Saprospiraceae bacterium | reverse complement strand
AATTACACCGACGATAAAAAATATTTGTCGGAATTTGGCTTGGAAGTTTTGATAGGCATTGCGCGGTTTTGGGCGCAACGCGTGCATTTTTCGACGCTCAGAAATCAATACGTTATGCACGGTGTGACGGGGCCAAATGAGTATGAAAACAATATCAATAACAATTGGTACACGTCTTACATTGCCCGTTGGTGTATGCAATATGCCGCCGAATCGTTGGGTTATGTGGAAGAGAATCAGCCGTCGGCATACGCGGCGATTTTGGAAAAAACCAACTTCAATACGCAAACCGAATTGGCTAAATGGAAAGACATTTGCGATAATTTGTATTTGCCAAGTGATGAAAAATTGGGTATTTTCTTACAACAAGACAATTATTTGGATAAGGATTTATTGACCGTTTCGGATTTAAAACCCGAACAACGTCCGATTAATCAAAAATGGTCGTGGGATAGGATTTTGCGCTCGTGTTTTATCAAACAAGCCGACGTTTTGCAAGGTTTGTACTTGTTTGAAGACGATTTCGACTTGGAAACGCACCGCCGCAATTTCCATTTTTACGAGCCTCGAACGGTGCATGAATCGTCGCTCTCGCCTTGCGTACACGTGATTTTGGCCTGTTTGATTGGCGATTACGACAAAGCGATGGAAATGTATTTGCGGACAAGTCGCTTAGATTTGGACGATTACAACAACGACACCGAAGACGGTTTGCACATCACTTCGATGGCGGGTACTTGGATGTCGGTTGTGAAAGGTTTTGGCGGTATGCGCGTCAAAAATGGCGTCGTTCATTTCAATCCGTATTTGCCCGAGGCATGGGATTCGATGTCGTTTAAAGTCCGTTTCAGAGGTGCGAGTATGGACGTGAAAGTGTCAAAATTGGGCGTTGAAGTCGAAAATTTGGGCACGTCGGCGATTGAAGTCATGGTTAGAAATAACGCGTTGCGGATTGAAGGCGGGGTTACTGCCACGGCTTAAGTTTTATCTCTTACGATTTTTTTGACACATAGTTAGACATAGGGTTTTTCACATAGGGGCGCATAGTTTTTTTAGGCGCGAAAACCTAACGGCTTAGATTTTTTCATTTACGATTTTTTTTGACACATAGTTAGACATAGGGGTTTTCACATAGGGGCGCATAGTTTTTTACGTGTAAAAATCTATATGAACCTATGTGAAAACGCCTATGTCTAACTATGTGTCAAGAAAAATTGTAAAAAATTGCCATCTATTTAATCACTTTTTAAAATACAAACATTATGACTAAACGTATTTCCAAAGAACTCATTAATGACATTAGCTATCAAATTATCGGTGCTGCAATTGAGGTTCACAAAATTTTAGGGCCGGGACTTTTGGAAGTTAATTATGAGAAAGCTTTACTTCACGAACTCAGCTTGCGCGGTTTGAAGACATCCACACAACAACCTATTCAAGTTCCTTACAAGGGCATTATACTTGACTGCGATTTGAGATATGATGTACTTGTTGAGGATTTGATTCTCGTTGAGAACAAAGCAACAAAAGATATGCACCCCATTTTTGTTGCAACATTGTTGAGTTACATGAAACATCTTCAAATTCCCAAAGGGATTTTGATTAATTATCATGTCCAAAATATCTTTAAGGAAGGCCAAAAAACTTACGTTAACGATATCTATGCTAATTTACCCGATGAATAATTTTAGGGTGTTTTGCGGCATTTTTAGGGTATTTTTTGTCTTAGGGTATTTTTTGACACATAGTTAGACATAGGGGTTTTCACATAGGTTCACATAGGTTCACATAGGTTTTTTACGTATTCAAAACTATGTGACCCTACGTGAAAACTCCTATGTCTAACTATGCGACAAAAAGTTGTGTAGGTTTTTACGATTCAAAACTATGTGACCCTATGTGAAAACTCCTATGTCTAACTATGCGACAAAAAAAGATGGTAAATGACCCCTCAGTATTTTGAATAAAAAAGCCCAGTTTCCAAGTGGAAATGGGCTTTTTTATTTGTAAATAAACTTTTTATTGCCGCATTATTTTCTGCTGAATAATGGTTTGCCCATCCGATATTTTAAGAAAATACGTACCGCTTGGCAAGTCCTTCGTAGAAATTGGGACATTTAAAGACCCCTCAGTATTAAGCGTAAGATGACGCACGGAACGCCCTAAAATGTCTATCACATCAATCGTTATCTCCGCTTTCTTTTCGGTCGAAATATCAAGCGTGAGGTTATCGCTAAATGGATTTGGAAAGATTTTGGCGGTCAAACCTTTTCCTTTCGCTGCGACGCTCACGACGTTTGAGTAGCTTGTTTTACCATCTAAGTCGTTGATTTTCAAGCGATAATAGGTGGTCAACGTCGGCAAGGTTTCAAACTTCGCCGACGTTATAATATCTAAAAATTCATAGTTAGAATTTGAACCTTTGGCTTTTGCGAAGCCAATTTTTTCAAAAATCTTTCCATCATTTGACCTTTCAATGTCGAAACCGAGGGTGTTGACTTCGCTTGCGATTTGCCAAGTGAGAAGATTACCCCCCTCAGTATTTTTGCCTTTGAAAGACACTAATTCGGCGGGAAGGGCTTGACCTAAAACAATCAATTGTATTTTTTTAGCCGTTACGTTATTAACCAATGAGACGCGGGAAAAATTGAAACGGCTGTCCGTACACGTAAGCGCGGGAATGCTGCCCGAGTAGTTGCCCGCGTAAGTTATCAAATCAAATGTGCCAAAACTTGGATTGAAATTATTAGTAAACGTGAGCCGAATCGTCCCACCGCTTACAAAATCGCCCGTTATTGCTAATTGGTCATAATCTGTTCCTGCCGTGCCGACGGCGTTGATTTCCATATCAAAAACGGCGGTTGAAGTGGCCGTTACGGAGGGGCTAATTGTGAGTTTGCCAGGCGAATTGCCAGGGGCAACTGTGCCGCTTAGTACGTAATTGCTGCCGTAGGTAAGTGTTCCTATTCCCATTAATTTGACAGATTGCGCGGCTGTTGCACATTCGTTGTAAGGAACGCCGATGGTGAGTGTATTTCCGCTTAAGGAGCTTATCACGCCGCAATTATTGAAAGCATTAACCCCCGTAGTATTTGAAAATTCGGCAGTATTATTCGCTACAACCAGTTTATTGTTATTTTTAAACGTTCCGTTAGTAAAATTAATTTTACCAGAAATTGTGGTTGTTCCGTGATTTGTAATTTTAGAAGATAATATAAAAGCCGTGCCTGTTGTGGTTAAAATACCATTTGGCGCAATCGTTAGTGGGTTGTCAATTGTTCCGCCGCGCCAGTCTAAATTATTAGCCGTTAGCGTGCTTAATACTGAGGGGTGCGTTATGATGGCATTCATACCTTCTAACCTTAGTCCGCGACATTCGGCATCGGCGTCAACAATAACGGTTTTGTTGTTAACTGTAACACTGTCATTTGTTGTGGGGACGTGCAAGCAAGACCAATTTCTCCCATCGTTCCAATTATTATCTATTGCTCCTGTGAATGTGCAATTGGTAGCATCTGTCACTTTGACGCTAAAATTAACAGCGTAGTTATTATCAAATTGGTCAACAGCGATGTAATAAACATCGCCAATTGTCAAATCTAATAAATTAATGATTAAAGGGGCGTTTACTGAATTATCCTCAGAGGCAATGCAGTTTTGATTGGCACAATTGCCCGATTCAATATAAACACTAAATGGGTCAGCTGTCGTCGGCGTAACTGTTACGATATGGTTTGTAGCCGTTGCCGTAAATCTATACCAAACATCGTGATTTGTAGGACTAATACAATCCGTAAAACTACTTGACGCACTCGTTGTGCTACCATTTACAGCAGTTCCAATTGATAAAACTTGCGCTGTTGCACAATCATCATTTGAGGGTATCACTTGATTGGTTGTGAAAGATTGAAATTGACAGTTTTCTGCATCGCCAAGTGCGTTGTAAGCTGTTATCTCAACATCAATAGTTGCATTAGCGGGTAAAATATGTTGTGGCTGGTAGGTTGTTACATTGCCTACATTTAAATTATACGCAATGCCCACTCCGCCAGATACCTCCATTGAAATACGGTATCCAGTCGTGTTATTGGTGGCAGATGTCCATGAAATAGCCGTATTAGTAGCAATATTTGTTGCATTCGGCGTAGGATTACTCAAAATAGCACAGCTTGGTACTGTGTTTTGACCCGTTCTAAAAGATTGAATACTACAACCTTGTGCATCACCAAATGTATTATAAGGCGTAATAAATACATAAATAAGCGTTAAAGGCGGCAAATTACTGAGGGGGTGATAAGTTGTTGCATTGCCAACATCAATATTATTAGCGATGTCTGTTCCGCCCGAAGTTGTACCTATTGAAATACGATAGCCCGTAGCATTAGGAACGGCTGCCCAAGTAAGGCTTGATGTAACGGGTATGTAAGGCGCATTTGGCGGCGGATTACTCAACGTCGTGCAATTGAGCGAAGCATCTGCACAGGGCGATAGTGTAAAATTAGTAGAACAACTGCTGCTACTTGTCCAACCTGTACACGGGATTGCACTTGGGTTCGTACTTGGATTAATGAAAAGCGCAAAATCATTAAAACCTGTACCATTCACGGCGTAACCCATTTCCCATCTATTATTACTTATATTGAAAGCGATATAGTAATTGATACCTGTTGCGTCTGTTCTAAAATAATTATTGCCACTAAATGCATACGTTCCGTTAAAATCCAAAGGAAAACTACCAATAGTGCAAGTTGTCGCATCGGTAATGGTTGCTTTTTTTGTATTGAAATTAATAATCGTTGAGTAAACGCTCGTTCTACCGTTGCTACAATATGTCGAAATCCGTATATCGTAGTTTGTGTTATCCATTAAATTCAGCAATGCCTTATTATTGGTAGTTGCTGTAACCGTTGTCCAATTTGTTTCACTACTTTTTTTATAATCAATGTTATAAAGCGTTGCTCTGTTAACGGCATCCCAAGAAAATAAAAAACTATTGGCGGTTGCACCAGTCAATTTTACATTTATAGGTGCATTACACCTGTCTCTTTCCTCGCAAATGTTGCGAATTTGTTCTCTTGTCCTACAGCCTAAGGCATTATTTATGATTGAGTAGGGTTTATTGCCTGTCAATAAATAGTTACAA
>JAYUKJ010000183.1:0-1561 GCA_043764555.1 Saprospiraceae bacterium | reverse complement strand
TTTGGGAACATGAATCGCATGACCGTTTTATGCGGAATGAACGGCATCATCAAATTACGGTCACGTACATACTCAACAACCCTGTGAAAGTGGGCATTTGTAAAAATTGGCAAGATTTCCCTTTTGCGTATGTGGCGCGACCTTAAGGTCGCGTTACGTGTGAAAGCCTTGAAAACGACGTGTTTTCAAGGCTTTTTGCGTAGGAGCGCGACCTTAAGGTCGCGTTACGTCGAGGTGGGGCAAGCGGACGGGATTGGTTTTTGAATTGGTAAAAGTTAAAAGTTTTAGAAATTTGCCTCAAGCACGCTCCTTATATTTTCTTTTTCAAAATTATTCAAACTATTTTTTTAGTTAAAAGACTAAAAAAACAGTTTGAAATAAAAAAAAGCACTTAGATTTGCTGTGAGACAAAGCAATTGCGTTTGTTTTCACTAAAATCATTCTTCACCATTCTAAAATAAATCCATTATGCACCACAAATCCGCCTTTGGGCTGCTTGTCTTCCTGTTTTTTACTTGCTCTGTTTTTGCTCAAACACCCACCTATCGTGACTTGTCAAATGCCGCCGACTCAATTTACAAATTGAAAAACTACGCACTCGCGGCAGAAACTTACAGTAAAGCACTCGTGGCTAACGGCTACAAAGCTTTTGTCCATGACCGCTATCGCTATGCCTGCGCATTAGGGCAAATTGGCAAAGCAGATTCCGCATTTTATCAACTATTTTACTTGGCAAACCGTCCACATTTTCACGAATTTACGCCTGAAGGCTTGACTAAAGATGCAGATTTAAATCCGCTAAAAACCGATGCTCGTTGGCCT
The DNA here is from genome assembly GCA_043764555.1 of Saprospiraceae bacterium. Classification (GTDB taxonomy): domain Bacteria; phylum Bacteroidota; class Bacteroidia; order Chitinophagales; family Saprospiraceae; genus JAAFJT01. Next base: position 739 of record JAYUKJ010000183.1, on the reverse strand, counting down.
GAATTTTACAGTATCATAAAAAAACAAAAAGACGAAGCTGAAAAAAATTACGACCTTCCGTTGGTCACTGTTTTGGATGAAGTCTATACGGAAGACCAAAAATATCGGCAACAAATTGACAGCATCGAAAAGAAATTCGGCTTCAAATCGCCCGAAATGCAAGCACATTGGTTAATTATTCGCGAAAAAGACTCTATCAATGAGATAAAAGTCTGCAAAATATTGGACGAACGCGGCTGGCTCGGTGCTGACATCGTTGGGCGCAAAGGCGCGTCGGCTTTATTTTTGGTTATTCAACATGCCGACATCAAAATTCAAGAAAAGTATTTGCCGATGATGCGCGAAGCCGTGAAAAACAAAAAAGCGGAAGGTAGTAGCTTAGCATTGTTAGAAGACCGCGTAGCATTGCGGCAGGGCAAAAAACAGATTTATGGGAGTCAAATCAGCCGAACCCCAACGGGCGAGCATTTCGTGCAGGCACTCGACGACCCCGACAACGTTGACACGCGCCGCGCTTCGGTCAGTTTGCCGCCTTTGGCGCAATATGTTAGCAATTGGAAAATCATTTGGAACGTAGAAGCCTACAAAAAACGGCTGCCAGAATTCGAGAAATTATTGCAAAAAAATTGATTGGGATGCAACTTACCTAAATGACTGAGGAGTTTGTTTCAACGTTGAAATAGACCCCCTCAGTATAAAACGGCAACAGCCTTGAAAACCGACGTTTTCAAGGCTGTTG
>JAYUKJ010000182.1:0-19246 GCA_043764555.1 Saprospiraceae bacterium | reverse complement strand
ACACGCGCCTTTTGCGGAATATTTACAAGGGGCAATCAACCGATTAACCACCGTTTAAAATCGCTTGTTCGCTCCGAACTTACGACGGGTTCTTCTTTGTTGGTCGGCGTCAATTTTACTTTGACCCGCGACTTGGAATAGGCGCTCATTTCGGCAATTGATGGGCGCATCACAATGAATTGGCGATTTAATCTGAAGTAGTCTTTGGGCGACAATAGGGACTCCAATTTGTCCATCGTAAAGTCCAAAGCCGTTCGTTTTCCGTCCCGTTTTATGGCGTAAGAAATCTTGTCTTCACTCACGAAATAAGCCACGTCGCGGAGTTCAATAATGCGGTAATTTTGGCCCGTTTTTACCAAAAAACGTTCGATATACTGAGGGGTCATTAAGGTCGTTAGGTTGTTGAGGTTTGGGCGTTGCAAACCCGATATTTTGCTGAATTTCACGAGTGCTGCCGCCAATTCTACCTGTTTTATCGGTTTCATCAAGTAATCGAGCGCGTTTGTTTTGAAGGCTTGCAGGGCGTATTCATCGTAAGCGGTCGTGAAAATGATGGGCGTGTGAATGTCTTCGTATTTGAAAATTTCGAAGCACGAGCCGTCGGCCAGATGCACGTCCATGAGCAACAAATCGGGTGATTCATGGGTTGCCAAATAGTTTAAAGTTGCTTCTACGCTGTCGAGGGTATCGACAATTTCTGCCGTCGGCTCGGTCTCCAAAACGAGCCGAATGAGCCGGTCTGCGGCGGGTTTTTCATCTTCAATGATGAGTATTTTCATACGTGATTTTTAGTTTTTTATCCACTGATTTTTTTGATTAGATTATGCTAAAGGGACAGTGTGCATCTAACCCGTGTTAATCTGCGCAATCCGCAACAAAACGGATGAACAAAAATAAACAAAGGCGGCTAAACCCTCCCCGATTCGCCGCCTCTATTTTTTAAAATAAAGTGTTAGTACGTTAAATTTTCTCACTAAAGCAATTGTAAAAATAACTGTTTCTAAATAAAATAACTGTTTCTAATAACCCTTAATGCATAGTTTGTTTAATCTACTAAACTTGAAATGTTGTATCGTTTACCTGATTTTATTAACGCAAAGGTAAAGGCATTTGATACGTGCGTCAAGGCGAACGCGACTGAATCGGGAAAAAAGCTGCCTGAAATGGACGCGGGACTAAATCATCGGTATGCGGACCCAAAAAACGTCTTTCGTTTCCACGATGTCCACTTTTTTGCCCGTCAATAATTCGTAACGGCTGCTTAAACTTGACAAACCAAAGCCCGTTCCGACTTCCGTATTCAATTTCTTTTGCACGTTGTTTTTAACCTCAATAAAGCCATTTTCGGTTTCGGCAATCAAAATACTGAGGGGTCTTGATTTGGAAACGACATTGTGTTTAACGGCGTTTTCAACCAAAATTTGGAGCGTTAAAGGGACTATTTTGCGGTCGAAGCAACCCGTCAAATGCATCGTAATGTGCAGATTGTTGCCGTGTCGTTTCTCCAATAAAAAAATGTAATTCGTCAATAATTCTTGTTCTTCTTGAATGGAAATCACGTCTTTTTGACGAATTTTAAGGATATTGCGGTAGAAATCGGATAAGTGTTCCGTGAATTCCACGGCGGATTTAGGGTCGTTTTCTATCGTTGCGATGAGCGTATTGAAACTATTGAATAAGAAATGCGGACTGATTTGGCTTTTCAATAGCTCCAATTGCGACACCACTTTATCGCGTTTTAAGGCGGCTTCTTTTGTCAAATTGTCTTCTCTTTTCTTGATAAACAAATAGAATAAATAGCCTGAAACGACCAGCATGAGCAACAAAAACCACCATTGCCGCCAAATCGGTTTGGCAATATCGAAGGTGTAAAGGGTTTCGTCGGCGCCTGTGAAATCGTCGGTTAGGCTTGCTTGCAGGCAGAACGTGTAATGTCCCGCGGGCAGATTTGGGTAAGTGATGCTGTTCACTTTTGTTGTCTGCCAAGCGGGGTCGATACCGACTAATTTGTAGCGACAACGAACTGATTCAGGGTTCGTCAACCACACGCCTTCGATGTCGAAAGTGAGGTAGTTTTGGTTCGCAGAAAATGACGTAATTGTTTCAAAATCAATGTTTTGCATCGATATTTTAACGTCTTTTAGGATGGGCGTTGGCCGCGTTTTTTGATAACTGCCCACGTAAGGCATCCGAATTAAATCGGTTGACGTGACGCACCAAAAGCTGTTTATATCATCCGTGCAGAAGGGATTGAGGCTTGAATCGAAGCTCGATAAGCCGATTTCAGTGCCAAATCTTGCGCGGTTTTTGCGCGTCGGGTCGATGAGTTCAAGGCCTTTATTGGTCAAAACGACGATGTTCCCTTGCCCGTCCACCGACATTCCCGTGAGGATTTGGTGCCCAATTTTCTTCGCATTCGACAAAACCGTGAAGCCTGTCGTCTCGTTGCCGCAAAAGAAGGACCCCTCAGTATTGGCCAACCAAATTGTCCCTTTTGGCACTTCCACGATGCTTTTGATGGTGCCCAAAGCCGTGTTTTGTTTGGAAGTATTGAAGTGTTTAAAGCTACTTTTGGCGTTAAAAAAAGTCACGCCCCGTCCTTCCGTTCCCAGCCAAATGTGGCGTTGACTGTCTTCAAAAACGGTGTGAATAGCGTCCGTTGATAAACCATCGTTGACGTTGAAATTGATGATTTCCCAACCTAAAGGCGTCGAAATAAGCCTGAATAAACCGCCCAAAGATGCCGCCCACGACGTGTCTTTTCGGTTGATAAGCGTCGAAATATGCGGATTGCTCAAGCCATTTTCTGCCGTCAAATGAACCGTTTCTTTATCGCTTTTTAGGAACAAACCCGCGTCGAAACTGCTGATAAAAGGCGTATTAAAAGACGTCGAAAAACTGCTCACATTCGCCGTTAAAAAACGTTCGGTTTGACCCGTTTTGATGTCGAAATTGAAGGCGCCTCCTTTGGTGCCAATGAGCATATTTTTAGCTTTGACGGTGCTTGCAGTTGCCGTGTTTTTGGCGACGGCTTGCATATTCGACAGTCCCGTTTTGTAGGGAATAAAGCGTGAATTGGCGGAAAATAGCTTGTTTTTATCGCTAATTACCCAAATATTGCCTTCATTGTCCTTGAAAGTGCGCTTAATGTGTCGGCCTACTGAGGGGGGGACTTTGTCGATGCGGTCATACAACAAATCGGCAAAGTATACGCCGTTTTCTTCCGTGCCAATGACAAATCCGTTTGGTTCAAATTGCGTTAAGCAACTGATTGCGCCGTTTATTTTGAGCCAATTGTGGGTGAGTATATTGCCAAAATAGCCGTTGTTGAACCCCGCCGATACGTTGCCGAGCGGCAGTTTAGCGAATGCTTTGATTGTCAAATCGGCCAAATCGTTCGTATTTGTTACGTTTCGGATGATTTTATTGCCTTTAATTAACTGGCAAATGCTTAGACCTTTGTCCGTTGCAAGGAGTATTTCGTTGGCTTGATTGCTCGTTATTGCGTTGACCACATTGGCCACCAAATTGTCTTTGGTTGTGAAGTGATACACCCGTTTTTGGTCGAAACAATAGACGCCCGCACCGTAGGTTGAAAACCACAAATTGCCCGACGTGTCTTCCGCAAAGTCCGTTATTTTCACCTTGGGCAAAGCTTCTTCGCGCTGCCAAATCGTGATGTTGTTTTTGCCAAAATAGCTGATTTGTCCGTTTGCGCAACCTAACCACAGACCGCGTTTGACGCTCGAAAACAACGCTGTTACGCCCGTTTCGGTTGGAAAAAGCTGGATTTCGGTGCCGTTGTACCGAATAAGTCCGCGATTTGAGCCAAGCCACAAGATACCGTCGGGCGTCTGCGTCAAGCAGTTGAGTTCCAACGGCGGCGCGTTTTTAATGGTGTCTAAAAGGTCGATAATCTCGGGAAAAGGGTGTTGCCTAAAGTGCGGAATTTGAGCCGTTAAACTGGTTGAATGAAAGCATAAATAAAAAAAAACCAACCAATAAAAGCCCTGCAAAAACGGGGTGTTTTCACAAGGCTTGGTTGCGATTATAATAGGTTGTGCCTTATCTTTATTCATCGTATTTGTACGATTAATGTCGCCGTAATTGAACGTCCATTGGTGTTTATTTAATGCCCGCATTTTATTCATCGTATATGTTCGATGCATTGCGCCATAATTAGATATTGCCGTGCATTTACTTACTGCCTGCGTTTTATTCATCGTATATGTTCGATGAATAGTTGGAAAATTAGCTGTCAGAGTGTCTTGTTGTGAAGCAAGATTTTTAAAGTTGTTGCTCATAGCGCTCGCAATTTTAGATAAAATAATCGTTGTGGAAATCGTAGAAATGACCGAATCGGGCAATTCGTTGACTGAATCGGACAATAATAGGACTTTTTTTTGTAAAAAAAGGCATTTATACTGAGGGGTCCTCTTTTTCAGTTTTTGGGCGATAGACGTTAGGGAAACTTTAAAAGTTTCCCTAACGTTCGCCTTGCGAAGCTATTCGGCGTGTCCTTTATTTTATGAGGAAAAACAATTATTGTTCATAAAAATATGTGTCAAATGGCTTTTAAATTGTTGAATAAAAGTATAGCTTTGTTGCATTATTTAAGGGATAAATTAATGCTTAGTTATTCATTTACTAAATTACAAAAGAAATATGTACAATATTGAATTCACAATAACGGGGAAAATAACCTTGCGGCACTTTGATGACATCGAGCAGCAACGCGTTTTGGCAGTTTTGAACAAAGTTGTTGCCGAATATACGGGCAAACGCGTCGATACACCGCAATTAAGGTGCTTGAAGGATGATTATTATCAATTCATCGTTGACAACGAATTGCGCGTTATGACCAAGTTGAAAGGGCATACGTTCAGGGTTATTGACGTATTTGAAAACAGCAGTTTAGAGAAATTTGTTATGTCATAAGTCAAAAACAAACGCTATGAGAAAGAATACTGTCAATTTTAGTTACGCACTTATCAAACCTGCTATTGCTGCGTTTCGACTGTTGCTCAATACACATCATGAACTTGAGGAAAAAAGAGATGTACAACCTTTTTTCAAAAGGCATGAAGAACTTATTCCATTGTTAGCGGAATTAGGTCGTGTGTCAAGGTCAAACGTAGATGAATACGAATTTGAATTTGATTTGTGGCAAGACTTGGTGTGCGACATTGGGATTGGCGATAGCAAGTCAAACACCTATTGTTTGATTGAGTTGGAAGCGGCCAAACGCAACAGTATCTTCAAAAATAAACCAAAGAATTACCCCAAGTATTCAGACCGTTTGGAATGCGGTTATAGTCAAATCATTGATTGGTTTTTTAAGATTGATGAAATGAAAAACACAAGCAGTATTAGGCGCCGATTTGCGGGTGATTATCCGCGCGTTAATGCCGTTTTGATTATTGGGCGTTCCCATGTCTTAGATACTGATTTGGAACGCAATCGCTTTAATTGGCGGCGCGATAACACATTAATCGGTGCTAAAAATGTGAATTGTTTGACTTACGATGAACTGTTAGAATATTTTGAGAGTAAAACGAACGAAATGGAAGATTATAAACGTGCATGATTTAGTTTGTTTTTATGTCGAGAACTAATTTAAGACAACGAAAGGATTTAAAGGCAAACTCAATGCGCTTTAAATCCTTTTATTTTTTACTTAATTACGCGCTGCAATGGGTTGTTTTTAGTCAAAAAAAGGCATTTATACTGAGGGGTCCTATTTTTCGAGTGCAAAACAAATTGTCCTTTAAGGCTGCAACTTTCCGAAAGTTAAAAACTTTCGGAAAGTTATTTCACAATGAAAAGATAATTTGTTATTCACTCCTTTTTCAGTTTTTGGGCGATAAACGTTAGAGAAACTTTAAAAGTTTCCCTAACGTTTGCCTTGCGAAGCGATTCAGCGCGTCCTTTATTTCATGATGCACAACAATTATTGGCAATGAAAATGAGAAACTATCGAAATAAAGTATAGCTTTGTTGACATATTTAAGCAATAAATGAATCAATAAAAAATAGCAATCATACAAAATCTAATACATTAAATCCATTCAATCACTTTGATTTTGTCAACCAATCATTCATGAAAAACATTCCACAAATTCTCCTGTTTTCTCTCTCGTTTTTTCTTTCAATACCCACGACTTCTAAGGCGCAAACGGCTCAAAAAGACACGTCCGTCATGCTTAGTTTGCAGGAAGACAAAGCCTATTTGAGCTTCGACAAACCCTACTACACGGCGGGCGAAACGATGTATTTTAAAGCGTTTCTCGCCGATGCAACAAGCCACAAACCCGACACGTTTACGACTGTTTTGTACGTCGATGTGACCGAATTGGCGACAAACCGCGTGATTGCGCAGCAAAAACTCAAAATTGAACGCGGAAATGCTTCTGGCAGCCTCAATACTGAGGGGGTCCGCGGCGGCGTTTTTGTTCACGCCTACACCCGTTGGATGGGCAACGTGTCGGCGGATTTTCATTTCAACAAAAGCATCCAAATCTTTGAACCAAAGGATGCATCGGCGCTTGAAATTAGTAGAAAAGAACCAAAGAAAAAGGTCATTTTGCCCGCCGTTAAATTGGACGTTCCCGAGGTAAATAATGATTCAATTAAGCAATTAAACAGCGCCGTTAATCCGCCCGTTTCCAACAAAATAAGCCTTCAATTTTTTCCCGAAAGCGGCAATATGTTAGAAGGTTTTGCCAACAGAATTGCCTTCAAAGCAACCGATGAAACGGGACACGGCGCATCGGTTAAAGGTGTTATTAAAAACGAACAAGGGGAAGAACTTGCGCTTTTTGAAGACACCTTTAACGGTATGGGGCGCTTCACATTGGTGGTCAAGAAAGGCGAAAAATACACGGCTTTTGTTAAAAACGCCGATGGTTCAGACCGTGTTTTTCCGTTGCCAAATGCGCAAATTAACAACGCCGCGATGATTATCGACAACGTTAACAATACCAATGATTTACGCATTGTGTTTTATTTCAATTACGACAGTTTGACCATGCCAAATGCCTTTCGGGTCGTGGCGCATCAGCGGGGTAAATTGTGTTTTAGCAACGCCATTACCGTTAAAAACAAGCAGACTTTGCGGACGTTGAAAATGACGATTCCGCGCGCCGCTTTCTCCGAAGAAGGCATTGCTACCGTTACTTTGTTTGAAGCGTCGGGCAAGCCGATTGCCGAGCGCTTGACGTTTATCGCCCATAAAAAACGCCAATTAAACATCAATTTGACGACCGAAAAAGCGGTCTTTGAGAAGCGCGAACGCGTGACGGTCAACATCAAAACGACAACGACCGACGGCGTACCCGTGGCCGCCGATTTGAGCTTTGCCGTGACGAACGATTCGAAAATAGGGACCCCTCAGTATGCGGAGGATTTGCGCGCTTATTTGCTGCTGCGTTCCGATTTGCGGGGGCATATTGAGCAACCGAGTTTCTATTTTGAAGACACAACGGCGCGGGCGCGCTTGGCACTCGACAATCTGCTGATGACGCAAGGCTGGCGGCGTTTTAATTGGACCGAAAAACCCGACAGTCTCCGCTTCAAATCCGAAGGTGGATTGTCCGTTGAAGCCGTCGTTCGGAGAAAGAAAGCACCCGCCGCGGCCGCACAACTCGTTCTTTTTTTTACGCGCAGCGACAATCGAACTGAATCTGCGTTTGCGCAAACGAACGATAAAGGGCGCATTGTTTTGGAAAATTTGGACTTTTCGGACTCCGCGCAACTGTATTTTAACATCGCCAATAGTTCAAAAATCTACACCGTCGAGCAGGAATTGCCGCTCAGGGTCCCCTCAGTATCCGACCCCAAAATCTTCGTTTCGGACGTGCCTTCGGGCAATGTCGATGCCTATCTCGACGCGTCGCAAGCCGTTTTGTTGGGTCAAAAACTGCGCACCGAAAGAGAAATTATGCTGAAAGAAATTGTGGTAAAAGCGCGCAAAAAAGACGAATTTGAGAACGACCCGCGCCTAAATCGTGGTTTTGTTGACCGCAGCTTTGTGATTGACGAGAATGAACAAGGCTCTCTTTTGAGCTATTTGGAAAGCAAGTTTATTAGGGTTGTCAGGACGCCCGAAGGCGACATTGTTCTGCAGCAAACGCGCGGCGTCAGCGGCACTGCTTTCGGTTTGGTCGTTGATGGTTTTGGGCAACCCGACGGTTTTATATTGAACAATTTTCAGATGAGTGACATCGAGCGCATTGACATTATGAACACAGGCAACGGCGGTTACATGGTGAGCAGCATTAGCGCTTCGCCGTCGAGCGGTGCGGGCGGTATGGGAAACGAAAGGACGGACGGCGTGGTGCATATTTTGACAAAATCGGGCGACCCAAATTACAGAAAAAAATATAATAAAAACCTTGATTCGGACATTCCGATGCTCAATTTAACGGGTTACACGGTTCAAAAACAATTTTACACGCCTGATTACGCGCAAACCAAACCCGAGTATTTGGAAGCCGACCGCCGAACAACGCTCTTTTGGAGTCCCACAATTCAGACCGATGCGCAGGGCAAAGCGAGCGTTTCGTTCTACACAACCGACGACGCGCAGGTGGCCAAAATACTTGTGGAAGGACTCGACGGGGCGGGTAAAATTGGGGTAGGGAAGGGACGTTTTAAGGTGAATTGAATGGTGGGTAACACGTATTTTATACTGAACCGAAAGTGATTTTCGGATAAGTCTTAGGAAGATTACTTCAATCTTCCTAAGACTGTTCTTCGATTTTGGTGAATTTGAGCAGAATCTTAGGAAGATTGAAGGAATCTTCCTAAGATGTGTGAAAACGCAAGAATCCGAAAACCACTTTCGATTCAGCATAACTCGGGAGACGCGAACTTTAACTCGGGAGACACAAGGTTTATGGTGGGAGACACAAGGTTTATGGTGGGAGACTCAAGGTTTATGGTGGGAGACGCAAGGTTTATGGTGGGAGACTCAAAGTTTATGGTGGGCGGTTGACACAACACAGTTAAAAGCAGCTCAAGTTTCCAAAAGTTAAAAACTTTTGGAAACTTATTTTGATGTAACTTCCATGTTTTAGGACCCCTCAGTATTTTCGCCTTTTTGCGCTGTTCCAACGCTTTTTTCTTCAATACAGGCACATAAAACGGAGTGAAATCCCGTTTTTACTGAGGGGGTGCGTTTGCGTATATATTGTCGGGGTGATTTGAAATCACCCCGACAATCCGCCTTTTAACCCAACAATTAGGATGGATAAAATAAGAATTTTTCCCCATTTTATGTGTAGCCAACAAAAAGCGCGCAATGTGTTGCCACATTGCGCGCTTTTTGTTGGCGGTCGGACGCGTTTAAGGTTTTTGCGCCCTAATTTTGTTCGTCCTTTCTTGAGAAATCCGCGCCGCTTTTTGCGTAATTTTCACCGAAAACCCGTATTCTTTGAGTTGCTCGATGTTGTCTTTAAAAGACAGGCTGGCGTAATCGCGAAAATCAGCGACACTGCCCGCGAGTGTTTCGGAATTACTCAACGATTGCCCCGTTGCGGTGCCAAGCATGATGTCGGCACTGCCGTTTAGTTGAACCGCTCGGGCGGCCATCTCTTTGGCTTGTGTGCGGAGGTTTTCGGCTTCAACGAGGAATCGGCGCATTCTGTCAATCACGGCTGTTGGCAAATTAACTTTTGACGGGTCTTTGTCATAGGTTTTCAAAAGCGTTTTTACCATTGTGAGCAATCCTTCGGGACTGTTGCGCGGGAATTCAATTTTAGAAACGGTGGTTGCCATGCTTTAAAATTTTTAATTGTGAAACATAAAAAAGTTAAAATTATCGGTATGTTATTACTATGAGAGCGTGGTTTTGTCGCGAAATAGTCCGTTTTACGAAATGAAGTGGAAAAATGAAGAACCGTGTGTGTTATAAATTGTTAACGTATGCTTGTTGTCGCGGTGATGGCTGAAAGCCGTTGTCCGATTAATTATAATTTATGCAACAAAATTAATAGACTTTTATCATATATGCAAATATTTCATAGTTAATTTTTAAAATATTAATAAAAATACTGAGGGGTCCTAAAAAAGCGCGTTTGCGGGCATTCAAAAATTGAATAGCTTTTTAGAAATTATCCAATCAACACCCAAAAAGTGTCGAAAAATTTTGTGGTTAGCGATTGTTCGCTACATTTGCCGCGTGCTGAAATATTCCCCGTTTGTCGAAAAGGTCAAAATATCGTTTTGCCTCCCTTTATCTTCACAATATTATTCGTTATCAAGCCATTCATAAATTCTTAATTCTTTTTATCTAAAATCTCTTAGAGTATGAAATTCATTTTACAAAGGCTGGCACTATCAGTAGCGTTGTTATTGCTCAAATTTACTGGTTAGCGCTATTGATTTTATTTTTTATGAAGCAGCGTAAAGGTGCAGTAAATCGTTAACCTACAATACTCACCGTTATTTAAAAACAAACATCGTTCTCACTTCCAATGTCATTTTAGCAGCAAATAAAGGCTTTAATCTACTACCTTGATTTATTCGGCTTTTTATTGCTAATAAAGCCTTCATTTCTTTTGGTTATCAGTTATTATCACATAAAGTTTATGCACGAGAATGTTTGATTTCACAAGATTCTTTGCGCATCTTGGATAATTACACGCGCTACATTCCATCGTTTTTTTTGCGCTATATTCCAATTTAATAGATATTAATAACATTGTATTCTTTTCATCTTAAAATCAATATTTGTATGAAGAAGTTTTTACTATCCTTCGTTATGCTCTTGTTTGTGGTGGGCTATGCTGCGGCACAGCGTACTGTCACAGGTAAAGTTGCCAGCGGACAAGGAGGCCCTTTAGTTGGCGCAAGTGTCGTCGTTAAAGGTACAACAAACGGTACTTTGACAGATGCCGATGGTAATTTTTCACTCACAGTGCCTCCTACCGCACTGATTTTGTCGGTTAGCTTTGTGGGTCATGAAACCCAAGATGTTACGCTTGGTGCTTCAAATGTAGTGGAAGTTACGCTTGCCGAATCTTCCACTTTGCAAGAAGTGATTGTGACGGGATTGAACATTAAGCGTTCAGAAAAGTCGCTTCCTTACGCTGCACAGACGGTCAAGTCTGAACAGTTGGCGACTATTCGTCAGACAAACGTCAACGACGCTTTGGCTGGTAAAGTAGCGGGTATTCAAGTGCGCTCTCAATCGGCTGCTGCTTTGGGCAAAGAAGCCAACATTCGTATTCGTGGTGCGGGTTCATTGAAGGACAAACAGCCACTCTACGTTGTGGATGGTACGCCTATTGCAACTGCTTCTGATTTGAACGGTGACGACATTGAGACGATTACCGTTTTGAAAGGGCCGAGTGCAACGGCTATCTATGGTCAACGCGGTGATGCGGGTGTTATTTTGGTAACAACCAAAAAAGGCAAGCGCAATGGTGGCATTGGCATTGAGTTTAGCCAAGCCTCTTCGTGGGAAAACGTGTATGTTTTACCGCGTTATCAAAATTCTTATGCAGGTGGTGACGGTGATTGGCAATTATTCAAATGGAAAACAGGTATGCCCGCCGAATGGAAAGCATTTGAAGGCAAAAAATACCATGACTATTCGGATGATGCAAGTTGGGGTCCAAAAATTGACGGTTCTGAATACATTCCGTGGTATGCTTGGTATCCTGGAACGCAGTATTCAAATAAAACAACGGCATTAACTGCACAGCCCGACAATATCAAACAGTTTTACGAAACAGGTGAAGTAAAAAATACCAACCTTAGTTTCACTCAAGCGGGCGATAACTTTTCATCACGTTATTCTATTTCTAACCAAAATACGAAAGGTTTGACGCCTACGACGGGTCTTAACAAATTCTTGTTTTCGACGCAACAAAGCATTGATTTAGGTAAGCACTTTACGATTGGTGCCAACATCAATTACGTAACTGATAAATTAACGGGTTTGATTGATGATGCTTATTCTAATCAAACGACTGGTTCGTTTGGCTCTTGGTTCCACAGGAACTTGGACATGAAAATTATCAAGGAATTAAAGGATTTAAGGTCGCCAGAAGGCTATTTAGCAAGTTGGAACCACTTAAATCCTGACAGCTATTTGTCATCACCTTTGGATTTCTACGGAGCCAACTATTGGTATAACTTTAACTCGTTCCAAGACAATGTGTCTTACATCAAAAACCGTAAGCGCCTCTTCGGTGATATTAATTTGACGTATAAAATTAACGACAAATTTAAAATTGCGGGTTTCGTTCGTAAGAATCAACTCACAACAGACACTGAAAACAAAGGCGGTTCATTGCTTGAGACAAGCGCAACCCAAACTGGTTTCAAAGGCTTTTTGGAAACGGCTAATGTTTACAACACAGAAGACAACTACGAAGCTTTAGCAAGTTACACAGACCGTTTCGGCGCGTTGACTGTTGAAGCGAATTTGGGTGGTAACATTCGTAAAGACAGATACGTTGAGAATTATGCAGCAACGAAAGATGGTTTGGTTATTCCAAACTTTTACAGTTTGTCTAACTCTGTAACTTTGCCTTACAATGATGTTGTTACGAAGGATGGTGTGCTTCAAACGCCCAACTACCGCATCAACAAAGAAGTTCGTAGCGTTTACGCTCGTGGTTCATTTGGTTTCAAGGATATGATTTTTGTGGATTGGTCAGCGCGTAACGATTGGAGTTCTGCTTTACCAGCTGGTGCAAACTCTTATTTCTATCCATCAATTGGTGGTAGTTTTGTTTTCTCGGAACTTATTGGTAACAAATTTCCTGCGCTCTCTTTCGGTAAAATCCGCGCATCTTGGGCGCAAGTGGGTTCAGACGTTGACGCTTACGAGATTACAAAGGTTTATACCTTGGCTGCAAAAGCGGGTTCTAACATCGCTATGTTTACCCCAAATGCCTTACCTGACCCGAACATCAAGCCGTCTTTATCATCGGCTTATGAAATTGGTGCTGATTTACGTTTCTTCAAAAACAGAGTTGGCGCAAGCATTACTTATTACAACGAAAGCAAGCGCGATGAAATCTTATCTGTTCCTGTTTCAGGAACAAGTGGTTATACATCAAAATTAATCAATGCGGCGCGTCTTGACCGTAATGGTGTTGAATTACAATTGAATATAGTACCCGTTAAAACAAGTTTGATTAACTGGGATATAACAATCAACCTTGCAAAGAATTCATCGAAAATCTTGGGTTTGGCTCCGGGTATCGGAGAATTGGTACAACAGACAGGTACATTCGGTACATCTTCAGGCGTTCTCTTAGTGCATAAAGACAGTAGCGAATGGGGTCAACTGCGCGGTGGTGGCTTTAAACGTGATGCCAATGGCAACAAAATTGTTGACGCAAAGGGTTTATTTGTTGTTGCACAAAATACGTATTTGGGTAGCGTTCTACCGAGCTTAACGGGCGGTATCTTGAATACACTCGTAATCGGGGATATTGAGTTGCGTGCTAATATTGACTTTCAACAAGGCGGTAAATTCTTCTCATTGTCTGATGCTTGGGGAACATTCTCTGGCTTAACGCAAAGAACAGCAGAATTGAATGACAAAGGTAAAAACGTTAGAGATGACATCGCTGACGGTGGTGGCGTTCACGTGGTAGCAGTAACAGCAGATGGTGCAAAATTTGACAAATACGTTGATGCGTATGATTACTTCCACCAATTCAGAGGTCGTCGTATTGCCGAGGAACACGTTTACGATTTGACATTTATCAAATTGCGCGAATTGAGCATTGGTTACAAAGTTCCCGTTAAGAAATTGGGCTTTACTAAATACATTCAAGGCGCAACTATTGCTTTGATTGCGCGCAATCCTTTGTTGATGTACGCGCAAACTAAGGATTTTGACCCTTCTGAGATTTCTAACCTTTATGGTGAAAACGGTCAGTTGCCAGGCACACGTTCAGTAGGTTTCAATCTTAAACTTTCTTTCTAAGAAAATATCTATTTGTTAAAAAACTTTTAATAAAATTAACTTCTCTGTACGTTTAAGATGATGTAAATAAAATTGGGCGTTTTTAGGACCCCTCAGTATAAAACCATTTTATTGGAGGTAAAGGCTAACAACGTCCCATTTTTTTCATTTTACAGACTAATCAAAGAAGTAGTAAACAATATAAAAATGAAATTCTTAAATAAAATCACACGGAAAGTAGCGGCTATTATTGGCGTAGCGGCACTTTTGACGGCCGTCAGTTGCAGCGACATCGGCGATTTTGGCGACACGAATGTGAACCCAAATTCGGTAACCGACCCTTTGACTTCGGCATTGTTGACAAATGCACAAATCAGAATGGGAACCGTCGGCAATACCCAAACGGTTCGTTCATTGGCTATCTGGATTCCAGGTCTTTACTGCCAATACTTCTCTCAATCCCAATACACGGACGAATCAACTTATTCAACTGTTGCACCGGGTTGGAACGACGTATATGCAGGACCTTTGAAAGACTTGCAAACAATCATTGATTACAACACAGACGCGACAACAAAAGCGAAGGCAGTCCCCAATGGTTCAAATAACAACCAAATTGCTGTTGCTCGTATCTTACGCGTTTACTTCTATTCGCACCTCACTGACCTTTGGGGCGATATGCCATACAGTCAAGCCTTGAACGGCGAAAAAACCGTTCAGCCAGTCTATGACACACAGGCGGACATCTACAAGGGAATGTTTAAAGAACTCAAAGAAGCGGCTGCTCAATTTGACGGTGGTGCAGACGTTCTTGGCGATATTATTTACCAAGGAGACGCTGGCAAATGGAAAAAATTTGCTAATTCATTGCGTTGTATTTTGGCATTGCGCATTTCAAACGCAGATGCCACACTCGGAACTGCCGAATTTAAGGATGCCTTAGCGGGCGGTGTTATTGACGCAAATGCGGGCAATGTTGTCTTAGCATATCCGGGAGGAAGCTATAATCATCCTTGGTATGACGAATACAATGGTCGTAATGACTTTGCTATTGGTCAGACTATCGAGAAATTGATGAAAGACATCAACGACCCGCGTTTGGCTAAATACGGCAACCCAAGTGCTGCGGGTGTAGTTGTTGGTATTCCTTGTGGTGTAACGAGAGCAGATGCTATCGCTTTCACAACAGCAAATCCTGCTTATTCTAAAGTATTGGCTGCGAGTTTGCGTACACAAAGCACGCCTTATGAAATACTTTCGGCAGGTGATGTGTTCTTAGCGAGAGCAGAGGCTGCAAAACGCGGTTGGACTACTGAGACACCAGCTACTATGTATAACAGTGGTATCAAAGCGGCTTTTGAGAAATGGGGCGTATTCGTTCAAGCGGATTACGATGCATTTATCGCAAGCGCTAAAGTAAAACTTGACGGTGGTGCAGACGATATGAAGAAAATCGGCACACAACGTTGGTTGACTTTCTACCCACGTGGCGCACAAGGTTGGGCGGAATGGCGCAGAACTGGTTTCCCAGTATTGGCTCCTGCTCCTGCTGCTATCAATTCAAGCAAAAAAATCCCACGTCGTTATATCTACCCGTCAATAGAGGTTAATTTGAACGGCGTTAACTACAAAGCTGCCGTGGGTAAAATGTCAGGCGGTGACAATGCAGATGGTAAAGTTTGGTGGGATAAATAAAATGTTTCAGATGAAGAAATAGTTTATAGTATTTCAAGTTATTAGGTCGCTCTCTATGTTTTAGGGAGCGACCTTTTATTTAATACCAAAAGATAAAAAGGGAGATGTTCTGACACAATGAAAAAGGCTACACGATTCTTCAATCGTATAGCCTGCGTAAAACGAGTTTTACTAAAAATGGATTTCATATATTTTAGCTCAACAATTATAGCAGTTTTTTTATTAAGAAATTCACTTTGACTAATATTTTTTACAAAATCATTAACTTAATACCAGTTCGGTAGAAAAATTTGGGAGCTATGCCTCAATAATAACATTCAAATACTGCTACTTATGTCAATGAACTCAATTATTTTAATAATATTATTGTTTGTACAATTGCGTACGGTAGTGAAAGTTTACACGGTTTTCGCTAAATTGCATACCCCAAATTAGGTATTTTTAAATTTATTCAGGATTATTTTATTGTTGTAGATCTAATGAGTTTAGATTTGTTGAGTTAGTTTAACATTTCAAAAATCATTTTAATCATTTAGCTAAAATAAATTCTAATGAAATCTAAACTCATCTTAATTTTTGCAATCTATGCAACTGCTACTAACCTCTTTGCTCAGGAGTGCATCCCAAATCTTATGCAAAATCCGTCTGAATCAGTAGTATCAAAATACTTGGTTGCTTGGTGGAAAACAACAGGAACAGATACAGAATTTCCAGAAATTGTAATTAACGCATTCGATAAGTTATCCACAGCTAATGGTATTTTTCTTTCTGCTATTGAGCCTAACCCCATAGGCTTCAAGACCTATCACGTAAATGTAAACAGGTTAAATATTTATATAAATGAGATGTCTAAAGAAGCAGAGGCAACAGGAAAAAAATATGTAGTTTATTTCCCTCATGGAACTTATGTCGTCGATGTCGGCAGTACACCTATAACTGTCAAGAAAAATGTCATCATTCGCGGACAAGGAAGAGGAACTATTTTCGCACTGCGAGTCCAAGGCACACCCTTTATAGACCTGACAAATTTCTCTACTCTATTTAGTATGTCTAATATTGGTGAAAACAAGGATGAAGGTAGTGGATTAGAGTGTTTGGATGTTACTACCGCTGGATTATTCGGTGCCAATGTTGGGCCAAACCTTTACAGTCACAGTAACCCAATTTATGACTATCTCATAAATAAATCAATTATAGATATAAGGAACTCTAAGTATTGTTGGGTCAAAGGTGTTAACATCACGGGAGGATTTGGTGCTACAATTGATATTGCACAAAGCTCGAATATAAAAATATACGGTTGTAGGTTAAATTATAGTTGGGTGCATTGTGGAGTGGGGGGAACACAAGGTTATGGAATTAATCTTGTTAATTCTAAATTCTGTTTAGTTGAAAACAATGAAGTTGGAGACATGAGGCACGCAATCATATTGCAATATGGGTCGAGTAAAAATGTTGTTTCATATAATTACTGCCATGATTCATGGGCTTGTGAATGGTGGACTAATTCATGGGACATTGCTTTACATGGAAGAAGTGCAAATGGTGATTACGTGTGTTACGATAAAGATTCAGCACCAAGTTATAATTTGATAGAATCTAATTATTGTAGCAAAGGGATTAGAATAGATAACGAGCATAGTAGCAATGGTTGGTTAAATGTTTTGTATAGAAATTTTTCAGAGGATGAAATAGCGATTGAGCATCGAGGCACGTTTGCTCCAACTTGTGATAGAGTAAATAGCGAAAATTACCATGTTGCAAACGTTGGAAGTATTGAGCTTACTGCAACAAATACATTTACAGTTGAACGCGAGAGTAGTACAACGATTTCTGTTTTCAATCCATATTTGCTTGGTACATACGATATAATAAGTTTTTCTGCCCAAGAGTTAGGAAAATCCTGCTACTTAAATTCTGAACCAAGTTGGTTAGGGAATTTACCAAAATTTGGCTTTGGCAATTGCTATAATTCGCAATTTATACCAATGCAGGGTTGGTGGTCTCCTTACGATAATTGTGGAGGAGGGGCATTATCTTCAAACGTACCTATTCAAGTTGAGTGGTTAGGACAAATTAATTGCGATATCGCAACTGGTGGTTTAGGTACAATTAGGTTGTTAAATGTTTGTGGGGGCGTCGCTCCTTATAACGTTACAATGAGCATAAACGGACAGTTTTTGAGTGTGAGGACTGCTGATTGGCCTAACAGTAGTTTTGAAGCCGATTTTTTTGGACATAACCGCTCAGTTGTTATTAAAATTACAGACGCAGTAGGCAAAGTGTTTAATACTAATATTTCAACTAGGTGTTCAAATAGATTTGGAACTGGTGATTTTATCAGTAACGAGGAAGATACAAATGTGGAGGTTGATAGAGTATTGAATTCCAGTTCTGACGACAATTTGAACTTTGTACAATCAGGTAAATTGCTTTCTATCTCTTCATTCACAAAGCCTGTCGCATTTCCTAATCCTTTCAATAGTCAAACGACTGTTCGTTACAATTGTTTGGAGAGGCAGAATGTAAGTATTAAACTTTTTAATGCCACTGGGCAACAAATTCAAGAAATTTTTTCAGGTTTAAAAGAGAAAGGTTTTCAAGAATTTGAGGTTGAGAGACAGAATTTACCAACGGGCATTTATTTCTGTTATATTGCAATAAATAAAAAGAATCATATCCTTAAATTGACTATTGATTAGTTACCTCATCCTTCGCAACGAGAAATTGATTTTGATGTTAGCGGAAGCAAAAATCCAAACGGGTGATTTAGTGGGTGGTGCAGCCGCTCTTGACACGATTCGCGTGAAAAACGGCTTGGCATTATTGGCAACTGCCAAACCAACTGTTGCGGGCAACAAAGATAAATTGATATATGAGTTGCTTAATCAACGCCGCTATTCTTTGTTTATGGAAGGCGCTAACCGTTGGTTTGATATGCGCCGATATGGTAAATTGGCTTCTTTGCCAAAAGATTTGGCTACTCACAATGTCTTCACTAACTTTCCTAAACCAAAAGCAGAAGTGGATTGGGATAAGAATAAGTAAATAATCATTAATAGTTCATCTCTTAAAAAAGCCGAATGTGATAAGTATCATGTTCGGCTTTTTTATCATTAAACGTAAAATAACTTGTATGAGCCAATATTCTATACCATGAATAGGGTGTTTTTTAGAGATAACGTTAAATTGTAATGCAATATAGAATATAACAATTGTATATTTATGACATTGCTTTTCAGTATTTTGTCAAAAAATATTAATTTAACTTTGTCAATTGACTAAAAACTTTTTCTAATGAAAGCTAAATTTGTCCTATTATTCCTTTTGTACATTTGCTCCATGAGCAAAATGTCCTCACAAATCTCCATCAACTTTAATGGATCTACTGAGTTCTGTATTGGAGAGCAGAAGATTTTCAGTATTACTGCGAACAGCAGCAGTGTATGTGCCATTGAGTTAACAAATGCGAGTACGTCTTTGTTGGGTCCTAACTTCAACAATTGCCCTAACGGTGGTTTTTGCCCTTTTCCTTCTGGCAGCACCTCTCCTAATCTAACCGTTTCGCTCAATAGTGCGGTTACAACTGTTTTAAGCGCCCAACCATTTGATTGCGATGGT
>JAYUKJ010000181.1:0-5178 GCA_043764555.1 Saprospiraceae bacterium | reverse complement strand
ATAAATACGCAAAAAATTGTAGAATGAAGACACCTTTTTCGAAATTACCATAGAATGGACTGAAAAAATAAATCCGAAAATCTGCTTTAGCATCCATGTCCTTGAACGTCATCATGAGCAATAAATAGAACTGAACGGTGGGCAGAATAAAATGTTTAAAATCGCTTTTATCCATGTCAAATTGTGGATAAAGGCGGCTTTTTACGTAGAAAAACAACAAAGGTGCGAAGACAAACGACGAATAAATGGGCAAAAAAGACAAAGACGGATGCCAATGCGTGAGTAAGGTAAAATTCAGAAATTTGTCCAACAAAGTCAACGACATAGCACTAAGAAGGGCGGCAAACAACCAATTTGACCACCGATTTGGCTGCGTTCGCCGAATCAAAAACAGCGCAGCAACGCCCAAACCTGAGGCAACGCCCGCGAGAAGCGCAAAGGCAGTAAGCCAGCGAATGATGTCAAAAATGGTGAATGAGGACGGCATGATAAACAGTTGGAACGTTTAAAAACGTAAAAGTAAACGGTTTTCATGATTGTCAAAGGACCCCTCAGTATTTTTAGCATTTTAGAGGCTATAAATACGACGCGGCGCAAGTTTCCAAAAATTTTAAACTTTTGGAAACTTAAATCTGCAAAAAAGTCATTGTGGAATCGTGAAATGAAAAGTGGTTCCGCCCTCAGTATTACGATTGTACCAAATGCGTCCACCGTGGAGATGCACAACTTTTCGACAAATGGCGAGACCCATACCCGAGCCAGGACGGTCGCGGTAGTCGATGCGTTGAAAAGGTAGAAAGACTTTTTCATGATAGACTTCGTCCAAACCGACGCCGTTATCTGTAACGGATATTTGCCAAGCATCTTGATGTTCAATGCGTTGCGCGGCAATTTTAATGCGTGGTGCTTGACCGTTTCGATATTTCAAACCATTGTCTATCAAATTGTGAAGCAGCTGTTGGACATTGGCATAGACGGCCAAAATTGGCAATTCAGCAGACTCAATTTGAGCCTCATTTGTTAGAATGTCGGGCGCTAAATCCAATCTTATTTTTTCAACAATTTTATTAAAATCGAGCGGTTGACGAACCGTATGGTGGGCAATGGCGCTGAGTTCGAGCATATCGGTCAAAAAATCCGTCATAACTTCGGCATTTTTGACGATATAATCCAAGAACACGTTGGCGTCTGCGTCGAGACTATGCTCATAGCGGCGCTTCAAGAGTTGGGCATAGCTGCCAATATTTCGGAGCGGACTTTTCAAATCATGCGAAACGATGTAGGCAAATTGCTCAAATTCGCTCGATTTTGGCAACAAAGTTTTGTATTGCGTTGTCATTTTTGTTTGGTTTAAAAATAATTTTAAATGATTTACGCAACAAAAATGCCTTGCAGCCGCCCGTTTTTATAGACGCATAAAAGCGAAATCGTGACGCTTGGAAATACATTCAATTTATTGTCATAAAGAGTAAAATTCATGAAACAATTCATTTATCTGCGTGAAAAAGTCTCAAAATAGGTTTTATACTGAGGGAGTCCAAAATAAAAATCAACGGAGCGTGTGACGATTGCTATTTAAAATATTTATAGATAAATTTGAAAACTAAAATATTCGGTAACCTTTATCGTAATTTTGCGGTTATGTTATAGATTAAAATTCATCAATAAACTTTTTATGAAAGTTACGCAATATTTTGAAGCGGCGAAAGACCGAACGCTTCTATCTTTTGAAGTTTTACCACCGATGAAAGGCGGTTCGATGGAGTCCATTTTCAAGACTTTAGACCCTTTGATGGAGTTTAAACCTCCGTTTATTGACGTGACGTATCACCGCCAAGAGTTCATTTATCGCCGCCGCGAAAGTGGCTATTACGAAAAAACGGCGATTCGGAAGCGGCCAGGAACGGTCGGCATTTGCGCAGCAATTATGCATAGATACGGCGTTGACGCGGTTCCGCACTTAATTTGCGGTGGTTTTTCCAGAGACGAGACGGAAAATGCTTTGATTGACCTCAATTTTTTGAACGTCAATAATGTCTTGGCTTTGCGAGGTGACGCGGCAAAATTTGAGTCTTCTTTTATTCCGCATCCTGAAGGACACGGCTACGCGCTCGACCTCGTGAAGCAGGTTTCAGATATGAATAAAGGGAAATATCTTGACCCGAGCATTACAAAAGGCGATTCGACCAATTTTTGCATCGGCATTGCGGGTTATCCCGAAAAGCATTTTGAGTCGCCAAATTTGGAGACCGATATGGCTTTTATGAAACAAAAAATTGACGCGGGCGCTGATTATATCGTGACACAAATGTTTTTTAACAATCAAAAATATTTGGATTACGTTAAAAATTGCAAGGCGGCGGGCATCAACGTGCCGATTGTGCCAGGGTTGAAACCCATTACGAAAAAATCTCAATTAGTTGGCATTCCACGTTTATTTTTCATTGATTTTCCTGATGAGTTCGTAAGAGAAGTGTTGAAAGCGAAAGACGATGAGACTGTGCGTGAAATTGGCATCGAATGGTGCATTATGCAATCAAAAGAACTCAAAGCGGCGGGCGCACCGTGCCTACATTATTACACCATGGGCGATGTGAAAACGATTACGCGCATTGCGGAAGCGGTTTATTGAGAAAAAAATGATGTATCACATTTGCTATCAATATTTTATAATTAAACAAAATAGCTAATAAATATTAAAAAGCCGCGCTGAACAACGTCAGCACGGCTTTTTAATATTGGTTAATTCTTATTGAATTCTTACTTTTTTCCGCCACTCAACGCCGCTTGCCAAGCCTTGAGTTCATCCATTTTTCCGTCCGCCGCAAGACCAGCTTGTTGCGCCCAAGTTGAAGGGTCATGAATGGCATAACGCTTACCGCCGCCCGCGAGAATGTCTTTCAAAGCGGCTGTTTCAGCTTTCGACAAATCTGCAAAAGTGTGAATACCAGCTGCGTTCAACAATTCTTCAATTTTAGGTCCAACGCCTTCCACAATTTTCAAATCATCTTTTGTAGAACTTGCTGCTTTAGCCGTCACTTTAGGAGCTGCCGCCGTTTTTTCAACTTTAACTGCCGCTGCTTTAGGTGCTGCGGCAACCGTTTTCTCCGCTTTTTTAGGCGAAATAGCCGCTGATACAGAGGGGGTGCTTTGCCCAACGTTAGCGCTCAAACCTTGCGTTGCGTTTTTGACAAAAGTTCCCCAAGTGAGGTTCATTTGACCATCTTTGTGCGCCAAAGCGCGTTCGATTGCGAAGTTTGCGGCGTTTTCGACAATCCAATCAAAATTAGCTTTGCCGACCGAAGCGATGTCTGCATCAGGTGCAGGATTACAAAAATCAATGGCGTAAGGAACACCGTTTTGGACACCGAATTCAACGGTATTGAAATCATAACCCAAAGCATGATTAAGTTTCAGTACGTAATCTTCAATCAATGCCAGCATTTCAGGAGAGCTTTTAGCCTCCGTAGCATAGCGCAAATGGTGCGGATTGCGCGGCTCATAAGGCATGATGTGGACATATTTCCCACCTAAGCAGTAGCAGCGGAAATATTCTTCAAAGACAACTTCCGATTGCAGCATCATAACGATTTGCTCAGTTTCGGCGTATTTGTCGAAAAAATCTTCCATGTTGTCCACCTTATAAACCGATTTCCAACCGCCACCATCAAATGGTTTCATGTAGGCTGGAAAGCCGATGTATTCAAAAATACCCGCCCAATCAAGTGGATATTTCAGGTTGCGGAACGAGTTCGCGTTAGTGTCATTCGGCATCAATTTCGATGGCAAAATGACGGTATTTGGTACGGGAACGCCCACTTTAAGTGCCAATGCATTGTTGAAAAACTTCTCATCAGCCGACCACCAAAACGGGTTATTGATGACCGCCGTGCCTGAAATTGCGGCATTCTTCAAATATGCCCGGTAAAAAGGCACGTCCTGCGAAATACGGTCGATAATGACGGCGTATTCCGTAGGGTCGGCTTGCATAACCTTGTCAATTGAGACAGCTTCGGCCATAACGCCAGGGATATTTTTCTCATTGATGCGCTCAATAAACGCCCACGGAAACGTGTTCTCTTGCCCAAATAGGATACCTATTTTTTTCATCTGCAAATACTGGTTTTACTGGTTTAAGAAATTGATTTTTCCAAAAACGATACCGTTAGAAAAAAAAAGGACCCCTCAGTATAACAGGCTATTTTTGACTCTTCACCTATTTTATTAAAGATTTTCCCCATTGTTCACGTCGTATCGGAGGCAAGATATTAAGGCAAGTGATTTGAAGAATAGTTTTTACCTTTTTTTTTTGTAATTAAAGTAAAAAGAAGCGTTCTCACGTGTTTTAGGAATGATAAAATAATAAAGTATCAAATTGGAACGGTAAAATCACGCTAAAATTTGATACTTTATCACATGTACATTCCTTAGGCACTTGAAGGCTTGGTTTAGAAATCAAATTCTTGGATTTTACTGAACAGCGTTTTTTTCTCTTT
Source organism: Saprospiraceae bacterium (assembly GCA_043764555.1). Taxonomy (GTDB): domain Bacteria; phylum Bacteroidota; class Bacteroidia; order Chitinophagales; family Saprospiraceae; genus JAAFJT01. Next base: position 682 of record JAYUKJ010000181.1, on the reverse strand, counting down.
AAGATGTTCTTCGATGTCTTTAAGTTCCACATTTAGCGCAATAACGGAAAGATGAATTTCGCGAAGGGACAATGTTACGGACATAATCAGCGCAATCATACCACCACTAAAAATGTATTTTGCCATGATTGCATTGTTTTCAAAAATAAAAAACATACTTAATATGCACAGAAACAAGGACAAAGCACCCAACATTTGCATATTTCGAATGAGAAAAATACGCCGCCGCAGATTGCGAATTTGCAAAATGTGTTTTTCTTCGTGGTCTTCCATAAATTTCTCTTTCAGACTGCGAATGAGGTTAGAAACCGCCAAAAAACGATTCGTATAGGCGAGCATTAGCAACGAAATTGCTGGAAATAAAACAGCGGGCGTGGTTAAACTGAATTCATTCATAATTTTGATTTTTTAATAAAAAACACATGAATTTAATTTGTACCAAATTAAAGGTTTTTATGCACTCCGTTCGTCCTTAATTTCGATTTATGGAAGCCAATAGTGCCTAAAAACCCTTAATTTTGATTTTATACATGAAACGGGGTAAAATCCCGTTTTTACTGAGGGGTATAAATTTACGAAATCTTTAAGATTTCGTAAATTTCAGACGGCAATGACTCCCCAAAATCGTTATTTTCTAAAATGCCATTGATGGAAAAGCTGGATTTTACCCCGTTTTATGTAT
>JAYUKJ010000180.1:0-5183 GCA_043764555.1 Saprospiraceae bacterium | reverse complement strand
TAGCGCCTTACGTCGTTTTCCTTAAAGATAACTCTTTTGAAATCAATGATTTATCCAATAAACCGTTTGAATTGTTCACAAAAGAAATAGCGCAAACGTTGCAGCCTGATTCCACTTATTGGTTTCGTTTTACGTTGAAAAACAATTCGCCGACGACCGAATTTAAGGCGTTGTTGTTTACGGATAAACAGAGCGTTACGGAATTATTTGAACCCGACGGACGGGTTTTGAAAGGTGGGGAACACACAATTTATAGTGCATCGGCAATCGTTGACGATTTAGATAATTTGCCCATTTCTGCACTGTCCTCAACGGGAAAAACATATTATTTACGTGTAAAAACTTTGAACAAACAGCCAACTCTTGTGTCTTTACAACTCGTCAGTAATGCATACAGGTTGGCACAAAATGATAAGTGGCGATTTGATAACAGATGGCGTCTATTTTATCGAGGGCTGTTTTTGCTGATTGTGTTGGCTGTTTTCGTTTTTTCTCTTATTCAAGGACGCCTTGCCCGCGACAAAACGTACTTTTTTTACGCCCTTTATCTTTTGCTTATTGCGCTATATCATGCGCGAAATTTTGAGAATAATTTGGGCTATCCCATTTTATGTCTGCGTTTTCCAATTATTTATGATTTATTAGAGATTTATTTAAACTGTATAAATTATTTGGTTTATGCTTTATTTTTTCGCCAATTTCTTGATTTACCCAACCGTTTACCCAAGGTTGACAGAATACAGAGGGGTATCGTTTGGGCAATCATTGCCGCCATACTTATTGATACGTTGATTTTAATTTTTTGGGGCATCAAAGAAAGTCTGTGGTTTTATGACCGTATGCGGATGTTTTTCTTCGCCTTTATTGCCTTCTATTTTTACGTCACAATCAGTTTGAAAGGCGATAAATTAGCTCGACTATTGGCTTTCGGGCTTTTAGCATTAATTCTACCCGCAATTGTATCCGTTTTTGAAAATATTAGCCACAGTGTCTTGGTTGATGAATACATGGGCTTGTGGCGGTTTTATCAATACGGCAATTTTCATTACGGATTTTATGATGTAAGAATAGGTATTCTAATTGAAATTGCGTGTTTTTCGCTCGCTTTGTACTATAAAACCAAGGCTGAACGCCAAAAAAACGCCGAAATGCAGCAACGTTTAACGACACTTTCTGATGAACATGAACTGTTGAAAAAGCAACAAACCCAAGCCGAAAAAGACCGTTTAGAATTGGCAGAAAAAGAAGTGATTTTGCAACGCCAAATTGCGTTGATGAAAAGAGAAGTCGTTGATAATCAACAAAATGCGCCCGAAAATGACTTTATACTGAGGGGTCTAAAAATCATCGAAAACAATTTAGACAATACCGACTTTTCAATCGAAGATTTTGCCAAAGCGATGCATTTAGCACGCGGAAAATTCTACGCCGACTGGAAAAAAGCGACGGGACAAACGCCCAATGAATCCATTCAAAACGCCCGATTATCGGCAGTTCAACGCCTATTATTGACGACCGAATTGACCGTTGCCGAAATTGCCCACCAAACGGGTTTCAACGAAGCCGCCTATTTAAGCCGATTTTTTCAACAAAAAATGGGGCAATCGCCAAGTACGTTTCGAAGTAAAAAAACGCATTAAATCGTCCCGCGCTCACTTACATTCAATATCGTCAAACCGATAATCTGATTATCCGCATACCGAATAATGATGTCGTCGTCCGTCATTTCGGAATTATCGGCAACATTATTTTTTTTGAAATGCACATACAGCACATCGGCTTCGCTATCATAGCTTGTCCAAACGTTTTTATGCTTCAAAAAATAAGGAATAACTTGCGTTAATTCTTGCGCCATTAAAGTTTCCATACTATTTCTTTTTTTTGTAATGAATTAAGTTTGTTTGATATATAAGCTGTTATAACAAAACCATCGTTGCTATCAATTTCTTTGTAGGCAACAATAATGTGTTTGTTCGTCCCTTCGATTTGTGAACTAACAGCTATCAAATCGCTTCTTGAACCTGCATAAATCACTTCTGGTTCTTCAATCGTTTTTAAAATCTCATCATAATAAATACTCATTTCAGGATGCCCAGTAATGATATGTAACCATCTTTCATCGTTTAAACGAATCGGAACATTATTTTTTGAAACGACAGTTTCCATAGTAGGTTTGTTATTTATAGCCAGAAATAATTTTGACTGTCCAAATGTAAGCCTATTTTCAATATTTCAGGTATTCCTTCATCTATATTTTTCTTTCCAATAAATTGAATCGCCAATATGTTTTTGATTTTTTCTAAAAAAAGTCCCCCTCAGTATAAACGTCTTTTTTTATCAAAAAAACGCCTTTTCTGCGTGAAAACTGAGTCGAAAAAAACATTTACAGCCCATTTCGGAACAAATGTCCAAGATTTTGGAACAAAAGTATAAGGCTAAAACCACATCACAACAATACTTTTGTGCAGCAAAACAAGGCAATTAAAATCCAATAGCGATTAAGATGAACCCACTTTCTCTCGGCAAGGCCATTGTCCAAAATTTTCTCTTTATGAACGCCCTCACCCGCAAACTCGGCGCGCCCGTTCACCTTTCAAAAGCCGATTGCCAACGGGTTGTTGACGATTTGAAAGCGGATAAAATGATGGCGCAAAAGTTCGCTTTTGTTTACAATATTAAAGAAAATACGCTCACGTATCACGTCAATACGGATAGATTTTTGGCGTACAAAGGCGCGTTGGATTTAACGAAGTTTTTCCTAATGATTCATCCTAATTATATGGAAGAGTACTTGAAATGGGGACGAGCAGTGTACAGTTACTTGATGAAACAACAGCATACGACAATTGAACCGCTCAATCAATGCACCCGCATTACCGTCCCGTTGAAACTCGCGGATGGCAATTATCACTGGGTGTTGCAGGAAGCATTGCCGTTGGAAATCGACGCGGGTAATAAGTTGATTTCTCATTTGAACATTTACAGCGTCTTGAAACCGATGCTGCCGACGGACAAAGAGAAGATTTCGCAACGCCTCTACGACAAAGGTTTTGAAGCCACTCAGTGGACAAAAGTCGTATGGAAAGAGTTTTTCACGCTTCAAACCTTCGATTTGGCGACCGAGGAGCGCCGCATTGTCGATACGCTGCGCGAAAATCCGACGTTTACGAATGCTCAAATTGCCGAAAAATTGGGCAAAAGTAAGAACACAATTGATGGACAAAACAAAAAAATATTGGAAAAAGCCGCCCGTTCCTTCGCTTACGAAACCTTAGAAAGCGTTCGCGAAGTCGTTTTATTTTTAGAAAAAATTGGCTATTTCACGGAAAATACCAAGAATCTACCCTGATTTTAGTAGTCATGGCTATACTTTATTTTTCTGTGGGTATTTTTTGACACGCGGAACGACAATACATTTGCATCAGATTTTACAATTTAGGCCCCCTCAGTATATGAAGTGAAACGACATCCCGAAAATTGGGAAACGCCTTTTGGGAGGTAAAAAACAAACCAACAATGAAGTAAAACAATTAATCACTTCCCATTTTTCTTAGTTTCTAACACTATTTTAAGTACAAATTAATCGCTTTTGGGTACGTCCGAAAAGGCAATAAACCACTGTATTTTAACAACATTTCTTTAACCAATTTTTCATTATTTCAAAAAACAATGACAATGAACAAACTTATATTTTCCTTCTTCATGGCGGTGTGTTTTGTCGTCTTTTTGACCCCCTCAGTATTTGGGCAAACCGATACCGACGGCGACGGCATTGTTGACCAAATTGACAACTGTCCGACCGTTTCTAACCCAAATCAAGCCAATTCAGACGCCATTATTGGGCTTGGCACGTGGTTGATGAATGAAAATTCGGGTACAACAATCACCGCAATCGACGGCTTCACAGCGGCTACTTTAACCAATTCTCCGCAATGGGTGATGGGCAGAAATGGCGGGTCGGCACTTCAATTTAATGGGTCAAATCAATACGCATCGGCTACTTTGCCCTTAAATGGAAAGTCAAATGCGACGATTGCGACGTGGATAAAAACGAGCGTCGGACAAGGTAGTAAATTTATTGTTTCCGTACCCAGATTTTCCAGCGGTTTTAACGGTTTTGACATCGGTTTGGCTGGTTCGGGTACTATTCGCGCTTGCTCTTTTTCAGCAACTGGCGCAGGCGGTTGTGCATCGTCGAATCAGACGTATGCAGACGGTCAATGGCATCATTTAGCCGCTACCTACGACGGGTTGCTTATCAGATTGTATTTTGACGGAAATCAAGTCGCTACATTAGCTCGAACGGGGCCGTTAGTAACCGATAGCGACCTTATTCAGATTGGGCGATTTGGCACTTTTGGCGCATACTACAACGGCGTCGTAGATGAAGTTTTTATAACGGATAGAACGTTGACAGCCAATGAAATAACTATTTTAGCGACGCAAGGCTTTTCCGATAATCAAGGCGACGCTTGCGATAATGACGACGACAACGACGGCGTTTTAGACGTAAATGACGGTTGTCCACTTGATAAAAATAAGATTGCGCCTGGCTTATGCGGCTGCGGTCAACCCGAAACGTGTCCTTATGATTGCGTGGCTATCACGGCTCAAACCCTCAATTCAACCCAAAATGTCGGCGATTTGGCCGCTTTCAACGTCACCGTAACAGGCTCCCCAACAATCACTTACCGTTGGTTCAAAACCACAAATCTGACGGCGACGCTTGGCACAGCCGCTACTTTTTCTATCCCCTCAGTATCTCTAACGGATGCAGGAAATTACCAATGTGAAATCAGCAACAATTGCGGAACAGTCATCAGCGCGACGGCTAATTTGACCGTTGTTCCCTCTTGCACAACACCACCCGCCCCCTCAGTATCAAACCTAACTTATTGCGCAGAAAGCCAAGCACAACCTTTAACAGCCATAGGAACAAATCTTTTATGGTATGCAGGGGCAACGGGCGGAACGGGTAGCACAACTGCGCCCGTACCAATAACCCTTGTTCCTGGCCTGACCTCCTATTATGTGTCTCAAACCGTAGGCACTTGTGAGAGTCCGAGGGCAGTAATTCAAGTATTGGTAAAAGACAATACAATTACGCTTAATAATCAATCGGGCGATTTGAATGTAGCGATTGGTCAAGCGGCGAACTTTTTTGTATCGGTTTTAGGAGCTGG
>JAYUKJ010000179.1:0-1570 GCA_043764555.1 Saprospiraceae bacterium | reverse complement strand
AATAGTCTTTCGTTTGGCTGTTGTTGGCGAAGCGAATAAAAGAGCTGCCGTCACCGACAAAACTGTAACCACAAGCGTAACTGGTGTGTTGGAAACTCAACAAAAAGAGAATAATCCCCGTGAGTTTAGAGCGTGTAGATTGGTACATGGATGTTTGTTTTTTTTATATGATAAAATAATTTTGGGGGAAATTGTAAGATAATTGAGGAAATATAGGGAAAAATACGCGTTCTTCAAGCGTTTCCTGCATTAAACTCCCCTTTTTTTTCCATTTTCCAAGTCGGTGCATTGCTGAAACCGTTTCTAAAATTAGGAATTTTAAAACGTCCCCTTTCTAATCTTGAGACAAATATCCAACACCGTTGCCTCATTAACAAAAACATTTTTCGCTGATTGTTTTGCTATTTTTTTTTTAAAATATTGATTGTCAAATAGTTATGGCCTTTTATGTTTGAAATGAGCGATTTTCGATTTGAGAAAAAACTTTTGGAAAGTTAGGTGCCAATTCGCGGTTATTTTATCGGAAAACACTAAAAATACTGAGGGGTCCCTTTTGGTACATTTGATTTTTTAAAACTAAGAAATGTCCGACAATTGGCGAGAAATAAATAGTTTTGCCAAATAAAAAAAAGTAAAAAATGGACAATAAATACGTCAATTTCATCTCCGATGAACACTTGCTCTATTGCGTCGGCAATCTGCACAAAGCCTACGCTAAAGCAAAAAACAACATCACGAAGAAGAATTTTTACAGCAACAAAGTTGATACGATTAAACTCACCTTTGACGCTAATTTCAACGGAATTGACGAGGAAAGCCTCATTCAAGCGGAAGTTTTACGGCAAATTGATAAGTCAATCAACAACTCAATTGGCACTTTTCACGAACAGATTTTGGGCGGTATGACGGGTTTTGAAGTGGGGATTTTGAGCGGTTTTGACATCAAAGCAACGGACGATACGTTGTTTGCCGACATAAAGAATAAACACAATACGATGAACAGCAGCTCGTCGGAAAGTTTGTTCCAAAAACTGAAAGGCTACGCCGATACTTACAAAAAAGCCAAGTGCTATTGGGTCCAAATCCTCGCAAAAAGCAGTTTCAACGAGTTGTGGCACGCCGAAATCAACGGCAAAGAATACAGCCACAGCCGCGTCTATAAAATTTCGGGCGACCAATTTTACGCCCTTTTGTCGGGTCAAGACGACGCCCTTTTTCAGCTCTACAAAGTGTTACCAATGGCGATAAAAAATTATTTGAATTCAATTGAAAACAGCCAAACGGAGAAAGAAAATTCTGCTTTAGACGAAATAAAAAACGGCGTAAAAGCGTCGAATTTAACGATTTTGGACCAAATCACGTTGGATAATTACAACTACTATTTGGGGTTTGAAACGCTTAAACCCGCAGGCGTCGGCTCGGAAGGACCCCTCAGTATTTTGGCGCTTTTTTAACATATTTTCAGTAAAAAGCAATGGTTTTCACGTCGTAGTGTTTACTTTTGTAAAAAATAATGAATTATGGCAACAGAAAATAAAAAAGAATATTGGACAGATGTTATTCGAAAAAA
>JAYUKJ010000178.1:0-5198 GCA_043764555.1 Saprospiraceae bacterium | reverse complement strand
ATCTCGCAGGTAAAGCGCATGATTTGAAGAAAGTTTCTTCACCAGACGCATACTATAAAGTTAACTACGAACTAACAAAGGAACTATTCGACAAATTTTTACACTCAAATGCAAAAAAATTCATTTTTGTTAGTTCCGTAAAAGCGACCGCAGATCAAGTAGAAGGCATCTTAACAGAGGAACATCCGTCTAACCCACAAACACCTTACGGAAAATCTAAATTAATGGCAGAGGCGTATATTCTTTCTCATTTACCTTCAAATAAATCTGTCTATATTTTACGCCCTTGCATGGTTCATGGAAAAGGGAATAAAGGAAATCTAAATTTACTTTATACTTTTGTCAAAAAGGGCATTCCCTATCCATTAGCGGCTTTTGAAAATAAGCGTTCTTTTTTAACGGTAGAAAATCTCTGTTTTGTTATAACTGAATTATGTGAACGCCATGATATTAAAAGCGGTGTTTATAATGTAGCAGATGATATATCACTTTCAACGAATGATGTTGTGGACATTATTGCCGAAAGTATGGGCAAAAAAGCTAAAAAATGGCATATCCCTAAAACCTTGATAAAAATAATTGCGCAATTAGGAGACATGATAACACTACTACCTATTAATACAGAGAAACTGAATAAATTAACAGAAAACTACGTCGTATCTAATGAGAAAATTAAAAATGCTTTAAATAAAGATTTGTCTATTTCAAGCCATATAGGTCTCTTAAAAACATTTGAATCATTTAAATAGACATGAACTTAATTAAGCAAAATGCTTTAATAATAGGATATTCAGGACACGCCTACGTCGTATTAGACATTTTATTAAACCAAAACTACCCTATTGTTGGTTATTGTGATTCAGTTGAAAAGGAATTTAACCCTTTCGGTCTAACATATTTAGGCAAAGAAACCGATGCATACCCCCTCAGTATTTTAGAAAAAATAGGCTTTTTTGTCTGTATTGGCAACAATTCTGTTAGAGGCAAAGTATTAAACCAGCTCACTACCCTACTCCATAAACCTGCCATAAACGTTATTCACGAAAAAGCCGTCTGTTCAAATTATGTTGAGTGGCATCCAGAAGGGGGTATTTTAGTGGCTGCGAATGCTGTTATTAATGCTTTTGCAAAAATCGGAAAAGGTACTATCTGTAATATTTCTTGCTCAATTGACCATGAATGCATTATTGGTGATTATGTGCATATCGCGCCAAGTGCTGTTTTGTGTGGCAATGTCAAAGTTGGCAATAATAGTCTAATTGGCGCAAATTCCGTTATAAAACCCAATATTATTATTGGAAAAAATGTCATTATCGAAGCAGGTTCAATAGTTACCCAAGACATTGCAGATAATTGCCTCTACCCTACCCCCTCAGTATAAACATACAATTAAGCATTTTAGAGGCATTAAAAATTGCCTAAATCATTCAATATCAATCTATAAGATATTTTTTTCACTTCAAAGTCTTAACCAAATAATATGTATTTATTTTTCAAAAGAGGGTTAGATGTGCTTTTAGCAACGGTTGCTTTAGTCATTTTGTCGCCTATTTTAATACCCGTCATGATTGGTTTAAGGCTCACTGGCGAGGGGTACATATTTTATTCGCAAAAACGCATGGGGTACAAAAATCAATATTTCAATATTTTGAAATTTGCCACGATGCTCAAAAACAGTCCCAATATCGGGACAGGCACAATTACAGTCCGCAATGACCCACGTCTTACGCCAATGGGTAAATTTTTGCGCAAAACCAAGATTAATGAACTACCCCAAATCCTTAATGTACTGAGAGGAGACATGAGCATCGTTGGACCACGTCCCGTTGATACTAAAGCATTTGAAGCCTATAACCCCGATGTACAGGCAAATATTTACAATTCTAAGCCAGGTATAACGGGCATTGGATCCATTATTTTTAGGGATGAAGAAAATTTAATTTCTGCCTCCACTTTAGCTCCTTATGAATATTATAAACAATATATTTCGCCCTACAAAGGCGCTTTGGAAATGTGGTATCAAGCGCATAAATCATTCGCAACAGATATTATACTCATTTTTTTAACCGTTTGGGTTATTATTTTCTCCAAAAGTCCTATTGTCCATAAAATCTTTTCTGATTTACCAAAACGTCCTTTTTAAACTATAATTAAAAATATAATGCTACCATTTTCAATCGAGCAATTTATTGCTAAACACATCACAAACAGAGAATCGAGCCTTTTTACGGAAGATTTAGCCGACAATCACGCTCAATTGTCCGTAGAAATTGACAATAAATCCATTTTAGTCATTGGTGGAGCGGGTACAATTGGCAGTTCTTTCGTCAAAGCAGCGCTGCAATTCAAGCCAAAACGGCTTTTTGTTTTGGATATTAACGAAAATGGGCTAACCGAATTGACCCGCGATTTGCGCTCATCTTTGGGTTACAATATACCTGAAGACTATAAAACCTACCCGATTGACTTTGGCGACCCCGTTTTTGCAAAACTCTTGAAACGCGAAGGACCGTTCGATATTGTCGCTAATTTTGCGGCGCACAAACACGTCCGAAGCGAGAAAGACCACTACTCTATCGAAGCCATGATAGAAAACAATGTCTTGCGCGCTAAAAACTTATTGGATTTGTTGAACGAACAAAAACCCGCGCATTTCTTCTGTGTTTCAACCGATAAAGCGGCAAATCCCGTGAATGTGATGGGCGCAAGTAAAAAATTGATGGAAGAAGTCATTCTCGCTTACTCGGCGATGATTCCGATTACGACCGCGCGCTTTGCTAATGTTGCCTTCTCAAATGGCAGTTTGTTGGCGGGTTTCTTGGAACGCATGATGAAAAGACAACCTTTGTCGGCACCGCAAGATGTGAAAAGATATTTTGTTTCGCCCCAAGAATCGGGGCAATTGTGCCTTTTAGCTTGCGTTTTGGGCAAATCGGGCGAAATATTTTTTCCGAAATTGGGCGTAAAACAGATGCTTACCTTCTCAGAAATCGCAACGGCGTTTCTAAATGAATTGGGCTACGCGCCCGATTTTTGCACTTCGGAGCAAGAAGCAAAAGAAAAAGCGGCGCTTTTGACGACAAATAGCACTAAATATCCCGTTTTCTACTTCGGTTCTGATACTTCTGGCGAAAAGTCGTTTGAAGAATTTTACACCGACGCAGAAGAAATAAATTTAACACGTTTTAACCAATTAGGCGTAATTCAAAACGCGCCGAAACGGATGCTTGAAGACATTGACATCATGTTTTCGAAATTACAAAATTTATTTGAACAAGACGAATTAGATAAATCAGCAGTTGTAAGATTGTTACATGAGTTTATTCCGAACTTTGAACACATCGAAACGGGTAAATCTCTGGACCAAAAAATGTAAAAATATGCTGTAAAACGCCCAAATACTGAGGGGTCTTATTTTCAAAATTAACGTACAAAATAACCAATAAAACGTAGAATTAAAATGCCTAAAGTTGCTCTCATAACAGGCGTAACGGGTCAAGACGGTGCCTATTTATCCGAGTTTTTGCTCAAAAAAGGCTACATTGTTCATGGCATCAAACGCCGCAGTTCTATGTTCAATACAGACCGTATTGACCATATTTATCAAGACCCGCACGTTGACAACAAGAACTTCATTTTGCATTACGGTGATTTGACGGACTCGACGAATCTTATCCGCATTATTCAAGAAGTTCAACCCGATGAAATCTACAATCTCGGGGCGATGTCGCACGTGCAAGTATCTTTTGAAATTCCCGAATACGTCGCTGATACCGATGGAGCGGGTACTTTGCGCTTGTTGGAAGCCATCAGAATTTTGGGTTTGACGAAAAAAACCAAGATTTATCAGGCTTCTACGTCCGAATTGTACGGAAAAGTGCAGGAAATTCCGCAAAGCGAAACGACGCCTTTCTACCCGCGTTCGCCTTACGCGGTGGCTAAAATGTACGCTTATTGGATTACCGTCAATTATCGCGAGGCTTACGGAATGTTCGCTTGCAACGGCATTTTGTTCAATCACGAAAGTAAGCTGCGTGGAGAAACTTTCGTCACCCGAAAAATTACGCGTGGCGTTGCCAAGATTGCCCTCGGTTTACAAGATAAATTGTGGATGGGTAATATCAATTCTAAAAGAGATTGGGGCCACGCGCAAGACTATGTAGAAGCGATGTACCTCATTCTTCAACAAGACGAACCCGAAGATTTTGTCATCGCAACGGGTGTAACAACTGAAATACGTGAATTTATCCGTATGGCTTTCGCAGAAGTGGGCATCGAAATCGGTTTTAAAGGTGAAGGCGTGGGCGAAATCGGCTATGTAAAATCAAGTACCCCTCAGTATCCGATTGAAATTGGAAAGGAAATTCTTGCCATTGACCCGCGCTATTTCCGCCCGACGGAAGTGGATTTGCTCATTGGCAATCCGACAAAAGCGAACACTAAATTGGGTTGGCAACCAAAATACACCGTTCAAATGCTATGTGCTGAAATGGTAAAATCGGATGTTGAATTGTTCCAAAAAGAAAAATTGCTGAAAGCCTCAGGGTTTGATATCAAAAATCAATTTGAATAGATAAATATTCTCTGATACTTTGATTGAAAAATCTAAAAAACAATACCCGCCCCGATAATTTGAGGCGGGTATTGTCGTTTAAGGTATCTTTTTTGTTAAAAACACCTATATTTGTGGCATAAAAAAGTAAGTAAAATGATTACACAGGCGCAATATAAGGAAGCGAAAGCTTGGTTAAAAGCAAACCGAAAGGTTGTTAAAAAAATGGCAGGGCAATGGATTGCCTATAGCCAAGAAGGTATTTATGCTCACGGTGAAGACCAAGCGGAAGTTGTAAAAACGGTAAGAGCAACGGGTAAAGACTTCATTTTGCGCTATTTACATCCTACTTCTTTTATAGATAAACCGAGATTACTGCCGGTTCGTTTTCGTTCTCTTAAATCTCATCAGTGAGAACCGCTTTACCTAATAACGCTCCAAACAAAGAGAGAAAGCCTGACACTTGAAATGTTGGTTGATTCAGGAGCAGATTTTTCAGCTATTGGCTATCAAACAGGTATTGATTTAGGTTTACAACTAACTGATAAGTGATTCAATTTTAATAACTTCATCCATTTTATTTTACCTTTGTTCAAAAAGTGGATAAAATGAGTAAAGAAAAACATTATTACGATAGTACGTTTTT
>JAYUKJ010000177.1:0-1573 GCA_043764555.1 Saprospiraceae bacterium | reverse complement strand
TTTTTGGGATTAATTTTTAGGGAAAAAACGTTTTATACTGAGGGGGGCTTTTATCCTATGATTTCATTCAATAAATCACTATTTTTGTGAAAAAATTATTGATATGAAAAATTTGACGTTCAAACAATGCACCGTTGGTTTGCTCGAGAGGACGCTCGGAATTGAACAAATACATCATTCCGATACGCTCAATCAGTGGCTCAATTATGAAATAAACATAACTGAATCAGAGAGAGAAAATCTTTTAGAGCAACAAGAAGTATTGATTTTCAATCTGTTAGGTTGGAACGAACAAGAACTGGCGCTCAATTTTATTGGTCCGGTTGTCTCCATGTTGCGTTTCAAATCTAAAAAATTCAACTTGTTTGCTGAACGCTCAATTGAGGCGACATTGACGACAGTTGACGGCTCCGAGCTTGCTTTGAATGGCAAACCTGATGGTATCATTGCGTCGGGTTTTCGAGAACCAGAGATGCCTTTTTTCTCTTTTCACGAACATAAACAAGAGCTTGACAGCAGTGGCGACCCCGCAGGACAGGTTTTAGCAGCTATGCTCGTTGGTCAAGCGCAAAATAAAAACCCTGAATTACCGATGTATGGTTGCTATATTATTGGACAAAACTGGTATTTTCTCGTTTTGGAAAATAAAAACTACGCGATTGCTTCGCCTTTTTCAGCAACAAATAAAGAGCTATTTGATATTTTTAGAATTCTAAAAGCGTTGAAAGCGATTGTCGAAAAACGTATTAATGACTAATTCTATTCTTTTGTGCATAAAAAAGCCGTTTCGGTCCATCGAAACGGCTTTTTTTATGCGCTATACTGAGGGGTCCTAAAATTTCCCTGAATTCACGTCTTTAATAAACTGATTAACGCCCGTGAAATAGTTTTTTTGGTCGTCCCAAAAACACAAATGACTGCCGTTTGGACAGTATAAAAAGCGCCCTTTGGCGACCGATTTACTGATGTCTTCCATCGCCTTTGGGTCCATTGTGTCGTATTTTGCACCAATGGCAAGGGTTGGAACAGTGATATTTTTTAATTGATTTTTAATGTCCCACGTCAATAAACGACCGCCGACTTTGAACTCACTTGGACCCTGCATCAAGACATAAACGCGTTCGTTGAGGTGTTTAAACGCGCGATTCACGCCGTCGGGCCATTCTGGAAGGCGACAAATGTGCAGATTGTAGTATTCTTTTGTAACCAAGTCCGTGTAAATTGGGTTTTTTAAATCGCCTTTTTTCTCAAAAACTTCTAAAGAATCCACGAGCGTTTTACGCATTTGAGACCTCAGTACCAAGTTGTATTTTTCATAATCGGGAATGCTCGCCATCATGTTTGAAACAATGAGACCTTTCATATTTTGTTGATATTTCAAGGCGTATTCCATCGCCAAAATGCCGCCCCACGAATTACCTAAGACGTAAAAATTGTCTTTATTCATGCCCAAAGCCTGTCGAACTTGCTCCACTTCTTCGACAAAACGCTCGGTTTTCCACAAATCATCGTCGGTCGGTTGGTCGGAATAATAGGAGCCGAGTTGGTCATATTCGTACATTTCAAAGCCTTC
>JAYUKJ010000176.1:0-5204 GCA_043764555.1 Saprospiraceae bacterium | reverse complement strand
TTGACGCAAGGCGCGGCAAATTTAATTTTGAGCTTTGGCAACGAAAATTTGAAAGCGACTTATTTACCGCCGATGTATTCGGGCGCATGGCAAGGCACGATGGCACTCACGGAGCCGAACGCAGGCAGCTCTCTATCGGACATCGTGACGACCGCCGAGCCGACGGATACTGAGGGGGTCTATAAAATTGTTGGACAGAAGATTTATATTTCGGGCGGCGACCACGATGCTGTGGACAACGTTGTGCATTTATTAATTGGTCGCATCAAAGGCGCGCCCGCTGGTACAAAAGGCATTTCGTTGTTCGTGGTGCCGAAATTTAGACCCGAAGGCGACGCGTTGATTGACAACAACGTGACGACCGCGGGTATTTTTGACAAAATGGGTCAAAAAGGCTACATCGCAGCCACCTTAATGTATGGCGAACAAGGCGATTGCTTGGGTTATTTGGTCGGGCAGCCGAACAAAGGCTTGTCTTATATGTTCCAAATGATGAACGAAGCGCGCATTGGCACGGGTTTGGTCGCGGCGGGCGCAGCTTCGGCGGCGTACTATGCGTCTTTGAAATACGCAAACGAGCGGCCGCAAGGACGGAAGCCGTCGTCAAAAAATCCGCTCGACCCGCCGATTTTAATTGTCGAACACGCGGACATTCGGCGGATGTTGTTGTTCCAAAAATCGGTTGCCGAAGGTGCGATTGCGCTACTTATGTATTGCTCGCACCTTGCCGACATTGCGCACGTTGCCGAAGGCGAAGAAAAAATGAACGCGCACCTTTTGCAAGAGCTGTTGACGCCGATTGCCAAGTCCTACCCTTCCGAAATGGGCATTCACGCGGTCAACGCGGGGATGCAAGTCTTGGGCGGCGCGGGTTATTGCGCAGATTTTCCGTTGGAACTTATTTCCCGCGACATTCGCGTCAATGCTATCTACGAAGGCACAACGACGATTCACGGTTTGGATTTGGTCGGCCGCAAACTCACGATGAGTGATGGCAAAGCCGCAGAATTGTTTGGTGACCAATTAATTGCCACAATTACTGAGGGGTCCGATTTGGCACGTACTAAATTGTACGCCTATCAACTCGGCGAAACGGCCAAGCAATTGAAAAGCATGACCGCCAAAGTTTACGCAAATGCCCGCACAACGAGTCCCGAAATCCTACTCGCCGACGCGACCTTGTTCCTCGAATATTTTAGCACCGTCACCATCGCATGGATGTGGCTCAAACAAGGAAATGTGTCCGCTAAAGCCTTGGAAAATCGCGCTGATTTGAGCGAAAATGACGTCATTTTCTACGAAAGCAAGCTCGCAACGATGCGTTATTTCTTTGAATACGAATTGCCGAAGACCAAAGCGCTCGAAGTGCAGCTCTTAAACTTTAACAAGTTGACGATTGACATGGAAACGGCGCTTTTGGTGTAGAAATACTGAGGGGGTAAAAATATCATTACCAAAACGCGGTCGCAATAACTTTCCAAAAGTTAAAAACTTTTGGAAAGTTGTTTTATCGACGGCACCACAGAAAATACATATTATCACTCTACCCTAAATTAAGTAGAATAAAATGTTGCGGTTACGCATTTTCTAAATACTTTTACATTATAAAACAAATCCTATAGAACCCAAATAGAACAAACAGTAGCAATCTTCACGTGCTTGACCTCTCCAACTCGACTATTTTAGTATTTTTTAATAAGTGTATGAAATCCATTTTTTTAAATTAATTCATCTGTCAAGAATGAAAAAAATTCTCCAAATCGTAGCACTGCTACTTTTCGTAGTCTCCTCCGCTTTTGCCCAAACGAAAACCGTTTCGGGTACGATTACAGAAGCCTCAGGCGCACCGCTTCCGGGCGTAAGTGTTGTCGTTAAAGGCACATCAACGGGTTCCGTTACCGACGCAAACGGTCAATTTAGTTTGAAAGCACCCGCAAACGCCACAACGGTGACGTTGTCGTTTGTCGGTTTCAAAACAACTGACGCCGCGATTCCTGAATCAGGTATTTTGAACATGGTTTTGGCTGGTTCGGAAAACGAATTGGAAGCAGTGGTCGTCACAACGGGTAGCCGCAATTCACAACGCGTTGTAACGGATTCACCTTTAGCAATTGATATTTTGTCGGCTAAAGATTTGGCCTCAACGGGCCAAATGCGGATGGACCAAGCGTTGCAATACCGCGTTCCGTCGTTCAATACGGTCAATACACCCGTAAACGACGCAACAACATTGCTCGACCCTTACGAAATTCGGAATATGGGACCAAGCCGTACTTTAATTCTCATCAACGGAAAACGGAAGAACTTGAGTTCGTTATTATACGTGCAGTTTTCGCCAGGTCGTGGTGAAACGGGCGTTGACGTCTCGGCTATTCCGATGGAAGCCGTCAAACGCGTTGAGATTTTGCGCGACGGTGCATCAGCTCAATACGGCTCGGATGCGATTGCGGGTGTTATGAACTTTATCTTGAAGGATAAATATGATTACACATCGGTAAACGTCAACGCGGGCGTAACGGCTAAAGGCGACGGCGCAACTTACGGCGTAACCTTGAACAGCGGTGGTAACATCGGTGCAAAAGGTTTTGTGAACTATACTTTGGGTTTTGCGCAGCAAGACAACGCCGTTCGTTCGGGTAATATTCACTTGCCGACGGAAATTGCAACGTTTGGTAATTCGAAAAAACCACTTACAGACCCCGCAAACTCGCATATTGTTGCGTTTTTGAAGGACGTTCCAACGGGCGGTAACTTAAACGGAACGGGCGAAATCACATCTGCACGTTTTTTGATTAACGCAGGTACATCATTCGGTGAAGCGGGTATGCTCTACGCTAACGCGGCAATGGTATCAAAACGCGTATTAAGTAATGCTAACTATCGGACACCATACTGGCGTCAAGACCGTGGTTTGTTGCACAAAGCAACTGATAACGGTAGTAAAAACTATATAACTGATGCGTCTCAATTGGCATTTGGTTCCGATGGCATCGACCTTTACAAAGGCTATTCTGGTTATATGCCAACGTTTGAAGGCGACCTGTTGGATTACAACGCAACAATCGGCGCAACGAACGAAGTTAACGGTTGGAAAAGCGATTTGAGTTTGACAACAGGCGGTAATACGCAAGCCTACACCGTTGACAATACTGTTAACCGTGGTTTGGGCAAATCAAGCCCGACGCGTTTTAAGCCGGGTGGCTTTGGTTTCAATCATTTGGTCGGTAACTTGGACATTTCTAAGTCAATTACTCCAGAGTTTAGCGTGGCTTTTGGTACAGAAGCACGCTCTGAAACTTATACAATCGTTGCGGGTGATACAGCATCTTACAAGTCGGAAGGCTCAAACTCGTTTCCGGGTATTGATATTGCGAACGCTGGTAAAAACTCACGTTTCAACGTCGGTGCTTACCTTGATGCAAGTTATGACATCACTAAGAACTTCTTAATCAATGGTACTGTACGTGCTGAGAAGTACAGCGATTTTGGTGCGGCGACAGTTGGAAAAATATCGTCACGCTTAAAGGTATTAGATGATAAGTTAATTGTTCGTGGCTCCGTTTCGACAGGCTTCCGTGCGCCTTCTTTGCATCAAATCTATTCGCAATCTGTTCAAGCGGCTTTCGCAGGTGGTACAATTCAGTTATCTGGTTTGTTCAATAACAGAAGCGCGCAGGCAAGGTCTTTAGGTATTCCTACTTTGAAGCCTGAAAAATCAACAAACATCAGTTTGGGTGTTGGTTTGAATCCTACTAAAGATTTAAGCATCACCGTTGATTTTTACAGCATCAACGTAAAAGACCGTATCGTATATAGCTCTTCTATCACAACTGATGACAGAAAATTAGCGGTACCTACAACTGAATTGGGTAAAATATTGAAAGGAACAGCAACGGGCGTTGACAATTTCGACTTGAAAAGTGTTCAGTTCTTTATCAATGGTATCGAAACAAATACAGCGGGTCTTGACTTCGTTATCTCACAAAAAAATCTCGCCTTGGGTCAAGGTAAATTGGCCATCAATCTTGCGGGTAACTACATGATACTAAACGAAATTGTGGGTGAGCCAGCAACGCCAAAAGCCATCAAAGATGCGAACTCAAGCATTTTGAATGAGCAAATCAAGTCTTTGTTGACAGAAAGCCGTCCACGATACAAAGCCATCTTAGGTTTTGATTACGTTATGGGTAAAGTGGTTATCAATTTGAACAACACACTTTTCGGACCAACATCTTTCCGTGACTTTGATAATGGTGAAGACCCAATGGCCGACCTTAAAGCGGTTTTCAAGCCAGCGGTTGTTACAGATTTGAGCATCGGTTACCGTTTTACGGACAAAGTAGCGTTCACGCTTAATGTCAACAACATTTTGAATGTCATTCCAATATGGGATTTGAAGGCTTCTTCGGCTGCTTCTAACACAGCGGGTCTTAAAACTTCCGCAGAAATCGCTGCTGCCGAGGCTGCTTCGGCAAAACGTGCAAATGATATTTTGAATGACCCTGCTAAAAAAGCGTTGTTACGCGGTGCCTTAGGTTTCAGCGGTCGTTATGATATCTTAGGTTACAATGGTTCGCAATTCAGCCAGTTAGGTACGGTTGTAAACGCTAACTTGAATATCAAATTCTAATAAAAACGATAAGCCATAAACTATAAACTGCAAGCTGCAAGTTCCGTGTAAAATAACGGCTTGTGGCTTGCAGCTAATAGCTTAAGTAGTTCGACCTAAATAAGCGACATTTTTTTTTAACACATAGGCACATAGGATACATAGTTATAACAAATTGATTTTCAGGCTTTTATATGTGTCCTATGTGCCTATGTGTTAAAAAAAGTAGCGATTATATGCGTTGACCTACTTACAACTTATTGGGCGACAATAAGCAGAAAATTTTACTTACTTTTTTTAGATTAAACAACAAGAATTTTAATAAGTACAGTGCGAAAGCGGCCGTCAAATTGACGACCGCTTTTTTTTATGCTCAAAAAGAACAAAAAAAGCGTTTATACTGAGTCAAATAATTTTCCAAAAGTTTTAACTTTTAGAAAGTTGACGACACTCGACTCGAGCCACCCGCTCACTATAAAATCTCAACCCGACACTATTATACTGAACGGAAAGTGGTTTTCGGATTTTCACATTTTATAAATCTTAGGAAGATTCCTTCAATCTTCCTAAGATTGTGATTAAATTTACTTAAATT
>JAYUKJ010000175.1:0-1575 GCA_043764555.1 Saprospiraceae bacterium | reverse complement strand
TTTTCACAATTTGTTTGAAACAGCAACAGCCGCGTGTGGATTACACGCGGCTGTTTTTGGAGAAATACTTAGGTGATAGTCAAGTTAAGGCATTTGCGTGGCGGGGGGTGCTTTTTTTAGTGATTCCTTACCTGCATTATTAATAATCATTATCAAACCAATAGCAGCTGATATAACACCAAGAATTGTTTCACCACTGCCAGCGAAAGAAGGAACATAAGCGTTTTGAGGTGCTGCTTTTGATTTTTCGTTACCAACAAATAGCAGTATCGCACCAAGTATAACTAAGAGGATACCAATCATGAGTCGCCGTTTGGCTTTGCTCATTTTTTCGACGTCTTTTTTGTCGAATTTAAGGAATAATTTCTCTTTAAAACTCAGTTTCTTTTGTGGTAAAATTGTCGAATGAGCGCCGATTTGAGTTGAGTTAATGGTTGCAAAAGCCGTGTTTGATGCAAAATTAGGCGCAAAGAATAGGAGTAAAAAAGCGATAAAATACTTCATGTTAAGTTGATTTAAAAAGTTTAGAAATTAAAATTAAGTCATGCACAAAGCTAAACCATTCTAACAAGTATTTTTCTAAAATAAGAAAAAAGGACCCCTCAGTATAAATGGCATTTTTAACCCAAAATGAGCTAAAACGCCGTTTATACTGAGGGGTCTTTTGGAAATCATTTCAAATCTCGAACGATTTTAGGAATTCGACAGAAAAAATACGTCAAAGCACACAAGGCACTAATTCCGAAGGAAATCAAAGCGAGGTTATAATTGATTGGTCGAACAATCATGGACACAAACGCGAATAAATTTAAGCTGCTAAAATAAAGTATAATCCCCAATATCAAGAAAATGGGAATCGCCCATTCCAAAATTCTTTCCCATTTTGCTCTTGAAGGCTTGGTTTCAGTCCTAACATTAGTTCTAAAATCAGTCCTCAAATTGATGGTTAACGGGGACTGAATAGTGGCTAAAATAGGTGTCGGCACGGTCGATAATACCATGAATAGAATTGAAAAAGCGATGAAAATTTTCATTTTTACGTATTTTTAAAGCGAAAAATAGGTTGAAAACGGTTTTATACTGAGGGGTCTTACTTGAATATTTTTTTCATTAAAAATTTGAAACCCTTCACAACTAACATTCCCACGCCAGTCGCGCAGATTAAATTACCGATAAAAATTGTCGTCCCTCGACTTGAAATAGATGGCGTTAAATCGAATTGAGCTTTTGGTGGAGGCATCGGTAGCGTTCTTCCTGCACTCAGCACAAGGAGTCCAACAAGAATCAATATTATGCCAAGGAAGATAAAATTGATTTTGGCTTTTGCCTCCTCTAATTTGTGTTTAGATTCCAGTTTTTTAACGGGCGAAATGACTGAGTGACTAACAGCCATTTTGGCATTAACCGTTGCCGAAATGGCCGTCGGTGCAAGGCAATGTGTGAAGAAAAGAAGCATAAATGCGATAAAGATTTTCATTGTGAAAGTGTTTTAAAAAGTTGAAAATAGGTTTAGAATAATGATTTTAATAATTACAAAATGCTTAAAATCAACACCTTACAAAAAAATAAGACCCC
>JAYUKJ010000174.1:0-1576 GCA_043764555.1 Saprospiraceae bacterium | reverse complement strand
AAATAGTATCATCGTCAGTTACTTCGTAAACGATTCGATGTTCTTGAGTAATCCGTCTTGGGTAATAACCTTGAAAATTGCCTTTTAATTTTTCGGGTTTCCCAATACCTTCAAATGGTGTTTTAGCTGCATTTTCCGAAAGTTCAATGATTTTTTTCAAAATTTTCAAGTCTGTTTTTGCCCAATAAGCAAGATGTTCAAGTGCTGTGCTTTCAAAAACAACTTTTCTCATAGATTTTTCAAATTTTGGTTAATCAATACCGAATTGTCGTTTCAAATCTTGAAGATTTATTTCTACCAAATTGTCTGGATTTTTAGAACGCTCGATTGCAGCGAGCAATTCTGCACGTCTTATTTCAGAACTCATAAAAAAAGTAGTAGCGTCCATTTCTTCGACGACTCTGACCTTATTTTTTTAGGCATTTTGACAATTGCTCCAAGTTGCTGCGCAAACTCAGCGATGCGTTGAGCGATGTGTGGATGCGATGTTTCAATTCTTAAAATTTCCATTGCTTTTAATTTTTATGCAAAAATACACACCTTTTTTATACCAAACAAATTTTAAAAAGGACCCCTCAGTATAAAACGTCTTTTTCTCTTAATTTTCCAAAGTATTGCACAATTCCGCAAACGTCCGCACCGCCTTTGCCGTTTTGTCGCGCGCAGTAAACAAACCCATGTGCGCGACTTTTGGCAAAATCACAATGTCCGCAATCGCGGGCAACGGCAGCATCAATTTACTCACGTCAAACGGAATGGATTTGTCTTGTTTACCAATAATCAAGAGGACGGGGCAGGTCGCATTTTTCAACACATCGCCGTTGTCGGCGCGGTCGAGCATGGCTTGCTGGGCGCCAATGATGGTCTCTGGTTTATATTGTGAAGCCTTGAAAATCAATGAGTTAATCAAAAATTCATTGGACGTAGCGAATAGTTCAGCAAACAATTTTGGAATCAATTGCTTCACGTATAATATGTGTCCGTTGCGTTGAACGAACTCAATCGCTCGCCGACGCTCGCCTTTTTTCTCTTCCGTATCTTGAAACGGGTGCGAGTGAAAGAGTCCAAAACCCGCTATTACTGAGGGGTACCGTTTTGCAAAAGCCGCCGTTACGTAGCCACCAAGCGAGTGTCCGACCATGACGCAACGCGCAATATTCAAGTCCGTCAAGACTGCTTTTACGCTTTCCGCCATCTTGTCAATCGACGATTCAGTCAAGATTTCGGACTCACCAAAACCTGACAAATCGGGGCGAATGATGTGGAAATCACCCGACAAAGACTTGATAAATTCGTCCCAAATCGTGCTGTCTTCGCACAGACCGTGCAGCAAAACGAGTGCTTGTCCTTTTCCTTCGGCGCGGTAAGCCACGCGTTTTCCTTCAAAAATCGTGTAATTCATTCGTTAATATTTTGGGCAAAGTAAAGCAATTCTTAGAAAACAAAGGTGTTAAGTAGTCCGTTAGTTTTAAAGTCGGTTGAACGGGTAGTCTAAACAACTGTTTATCAATATGTTATAGCATTTTATCAATGTGTTTCAGCAATTTCTGAAAATCGCAAGATGTCTTTGCTGTTA
>JAYUKJ010000173.1:0-5212 GCA_043764555.1 Saprospiraceae bacterium | reverse complement strand
ACCCCTCAGTATAAACGCCAAAATTAAGGCTTTGGGCAACACCTCAACGCCGCAATCGTACGCAACAACGGATGAAAATCCATCGATTGGAAAAAATTATTACCGCCTGCGCATGGTTGATTTGGACGGAAAAGAGCAGTTTTCAAACGTGATTGCTTTGCAAGCCAACGGCAAATTCTCGGTTAAAATGGCGCCCAATCCGTTTGAAAAAATACTGTCAATTGAGCTGAATTCAACCATGAATAACGACCTCATTTTGGTTGAATTAATTGACGTTTCGGGACGGGTTTTGATTCAAAAAACGGTGGAAAAACGTGAAAAAACGACCCAAATTAGCCTCGATACTGAGGGGTCCCCTTCGGGATTTTACATCGTTCGTTTGTCCAACAAATCGGGTATTTTGCAGAAAAAAGTGGTCAAAAATTAGTTTTAGTCACAGATTTACGATTTTTTTTAGCCAAATAATTACGTTTACTCAATCGAAAAAGAGATGAAATCAGAAAAAATAATCCTTCTCGGCGACCCGCGTCTGCACGAAGTTTCGGCGCCGATTAAGCCCGAAGACATACCGAGTTTAATGCCCGTTATTGAAGATTTACACGATATTTTGTTTGAATACAAGGCAAAATTCGCGCATTACGGCGCATTTAGGGGCATTGCCGCGCCGCAAATCGGCGTGATGAAGCGGTTGATTTACATGAACATTGACGACAAAGCAACCGTTTTTATTAATCCAGAATTGATTAATTTAAGCGAAGAACTGTTTGACGTTTGGGACGACTGTATGTGTTTTCCAAATTTATTGGTGCTTCTAAAACGCCACTTTTCTTGCACCATCAACTATTTTGACCTTGATTTTAAGCCGCAAACGATGGATTTAAAAGGCAGTCTATCCGAGCTGATTCAACATGAATTCGACCATTTAAATGGCATTCTGTCAACGCAGCGCGCCCTTGATAATCAATCATTTAGGTGGCGCATTTGATATTTTACCACGTGACGAATTTTATCTACAAATTTGCGAATTTGGCGAATTTACGAATGCTAAACGGGGCGTATTGGTTCATAAATATGCAGATAAATCAGCCACGTGTTGCTAAATGATTCAATACAAAAAGCGGCTTTGAGAACACATCTCAAAGCCGCTTTTTATTGAATCAACTTAGTACCAATCACCGTTTTTTGAGCCAATCAGACGCCGCCGCTTTCGGCGCAACCAATTGTTTTTTATGTTCCAAAA
The DNA here is from genome assembly GCA_043764555.1 of Saprospiraceae bacterium. Classification (GTDB taxonomy): domain Bacteria; phylum Bacteroidota; class Bacteroidia; order Chitinophagales; family Saprospiraceae; genus JAAFJT01. The sequence continues at coordinate 3,972 of JAYUKJ010000173.1, read as the reverse complement.
ATAGGCGAACGGCGAGCGTTGCCGCGACATCCGCTTCTTCTTTATCGTCCAAAACATCGGGCGACGTGAAATAATGTTTAATGAAATGTGTATCAAATTTTCCCGCTTTAAACGCCTCGTGTTGCAAGGCAAATTTACCAAAAGGCAGCGTCGTCGCCACGCCTTCAACCTCAAAGGCATCAATCGCCTCAACCAACCGCTGAATCGCTTCGTCGCGCGTTGCGCCCCAAGCAATGAGTTTGGCCAAAAGTGGGTCGTAATAAATCGGAATTTCCATACCTTCTTCGATGCCATCATCAACGCGGACGTTCGCCATATTGAGCGGCGGGCGGTATTTTGTCAACAAACCAACCGACGGTAGGAAATTCTCGCGCGGGTCTTCCGCGCACACGCGCAACTCAATCGCATGGCCATTTATTGCCAAGTCTTTCTGCGAAAAAGCCAACTTTTCACCTCTTGCTACGCGGATTTGCTGCTCTACCAAATCCATATTTGTAATCCATTCCGACACCGTATGCTCGACTTGAAGGCGCGTATTCATTTCCAAAAAGTAATAATTCAGGCGCTCATCGACCAAAAACTCAACCGTTCCCGCGCCTGAATAATGGCAGGCTTTGGCAACTTTCACGGCGTCTTCGCCCATTTTTCGCCTAATTTCGGGCGTCAAACAGCTCGAAGGTGCTTCTTCAACCAATTTTTGATGGCGCCGCTGAATCGAACATTCCCGCTCAAAAAGATAGACCGTATTGCCATAATTGTCCGCCAATAATTGAATCTCAACGTGGCGCGGCGAGCCGACGTATTTTTCAACGAAAACGGCGCCGTCGCCAAAAGACGAAATAGCCTCCGAGACCGCACGCTGCATTTGTTCATCAAACTCTCCGTCGTTTTCGACCACGCGCATCCCTTTGCCGCCGCCGCCCGCCGAGGCTTTTATGAGTATCGGATAACCAATTTCAGCCGCCACTTTTTTTGCTTCCGCAACGTCCGAAATCGCCCCCTCAGTACCCGGTACCATCGGAATGCCATACGCTTTTACGGCTTCTTTGGCACCCAATTTTGACCCCATTATTTCCATCGATTCGGCGCTTGGACCAATAAAAGTGATGCCCGCTTCCTTAACTGCGCGCGCAAAACCCGCATTTTCGGACAGAAAACCGTAGCCAGGGTGAATGCCATCGACGCCCAATTTCAAGGCTTCCGCGATGATTTTAGTCCCCAAAAGGTAGGATTGACTCGACGGTGGTGGACCCAACAAAATCGCTTCGTCCGCAAAACGAACGTGCGGCGCGTGACGGTCGGCTTCGGAGTAAACGGCGACGGTCGCAATGCCCATTTTTCGAGCCGTTCGCATGACGCGCAAGGCGATTTCTCCACGATTGGCAACAAGGATTTTTTTCATAATTTGGATTTTTATTTATACGTTAAAAGGCGCTAATTTAAAGAAAGGCGAATGTATATAGATTTCTATATACTTTCATTTTTAGGCAAAAAAAAGGAAAAAAAAGGTGTTTATACTGAGGGGGTCTATTTTCAATAAATTTTCAGTTTCAGAAACGGCGACAACTCTGCCCAAGTGAAAGAAACAATCACCAAACCACGTCCATGTTTCGTTGAATTAAAATAGAAATCAACGCCTTCTTTTTGTACCAACCATCTATTTTCAACAGCTGAGATAAAAGCCGATGTGTTGCTACAATCTATTTCTTGGTCCTTCAAGGCTTTCACTTTTTTAGTGATTAAATCATTTATTTGTCCACGCTTTTCGCCTTGAATTATGAGCAAATCGTTGATTTGTAAGTCTTCCCAACGGTTGTTACGGCGATAAAAATTGTAGAATTTAAGCCTGTTATCGTCATAATATCCTTGTTTTTCTAAAATAAACGCCATCGTGTTGGCATCAACATTGATTTTGTAGTGTTCATGGACATTGCCTTTTCGATTCCTACTATTCCAATAAAAAAACGACGCACTTGCTCTTGATTTCACCCGTTCAATTGCCACATCACTTGCCGTGTGAATGGTGGTTTGTTGGGTTTTATCCAATAATGAAGTCCAAAGAACGGAACGTTGAAGCGGCGTAATGGCAAGACTATCGGGATGGGATTTATAGTAACCACCACTGGATTGAACGGGCAAATCCTCACAATCACAACTGCCTTTTTTACCTTTAGCGACCCATTTTTTGTACTTTATTTTATTCTCAACATCTAAAGAATCAATCATATTGCCCGAATACGACCGCATATCTTGCGGTGCAATCACTTCTCGTCCCAGAGTATCTATCAAACCCATTTTTCCTGCGGCAGTCACCAAGGCATAGTTTCCATAAAATTTTGAAATACCGTCGTAACGGCCACTATTGACCAATATTTCGCCCGTTTTTTTGGTCAAAATCAAAGTGGGTGTCAAGCCTTGATTGTAAAACAGCGCATAAAAATCCGAATTGTCCACGCGAAAAATATTATTGAAACCTTTTAACGTTTGAGGATTGCCTTGTTTCAAATTTAGAGACCCCTCAGTATTTTTCACAAAAGGCGTCAAAATAGAGCCGTCTATTTTGTATAAGTTAAAATCATCGCCTTTCATGCCAATGCCCACGCTGTCGTCAAAATCAATCGGAAAACGAAACGGTTTTTCGCTCAATAAACTACCGTTGCCATCGTACATCAGCCAATTATTGTCTTCAAGATTTAAAGAATCCTCTGAAATGCGCGCCAATGGACTCGGAGCTTCATTGCCAAAAGCTCTTTTCAACATGGGCGTGTCTTGTTTCACAAAAAAGATAGATGCATCATAATCACCTATGGCAATGCCGTAGTTTTTAGTCGGCATTATCAATTTACCATCGATTGAAACGACGCCATAACTTACCTCCGTCGAATCCTTAACAATCATCAAATTGCAAGAAGCATTTGCCCACGCAATTCGGTAATCGAAAGGATAATCAAGCTGTTTACCCGATTGCAAAAAAACGAGTTTTTTACGTCTTTTATCGTCTTCCATCAACAAATAAGCACCATTATCGGTACCTTTTACCAACTTGTATTGAGGGGAAACCAACACTTTGCCCGTGTCATTGATGATAAAAATGCGCTCAATATCCTTAGCAAGTGCGTAACTACCCGTTTTTTTTGGATTATCATCATCTTGCTTTGCATGAGGAAAATCGGGCATCGGATTAGGTAAAGACGAGAGTGTAAAATAAGCTGCTTGATTGTTTTTGACCATCACAAAACCTCTGTTATAGTCATCTACTTTTGCCGCATAGTCATAGTCAAAAGGTAAAATAATCTTTTCATTTATATCAATGACGCCCCATTTATTTTTCTGTTGTGCATAAAAATAATGTACTTCTTTTTCGATAAAGTAATGATTTGTAGAAAAAGGAATCGTGGATAAAAAATCGTATTTGGTCTTGTGAAGATTTGGCTTACCGTTTTTCATCTCGAATAGTTGGTATTTATCCGCTTTTTTTACCCAAAATAAGCCTTCGTTATTGTCCACGATGCCAATAGAATCGTAGGCAAGCGGCAAAACATAACGCCCTGCGGTGTCCATGATGCCCATTTTTTGTTGGTACAATTGCTTGACGACAAAGAATTTTGAGCCAAATTGATTCTTATACTCAACTTGAAAACCGATGGAATCCAACAACCAACGTTTTGACCGCGTGTCGTAAATACCATTGTGAAGGACAGTCAAATCCTCATTTTTATCTTTTCGGTGAAGAGTCGTTACAAAAAGCGGCAACGTGCCGATGTGCTGAATACCATTGAATTTTCGTTCCAAAAGCACCGTATCATCCGATTTACCAAGCCCGAATGTATTGGTTTCCCCATTTTTGTCAGGATAAGAACCAACCCAACGACTATCAGTGCTTTTTTGTCCTGAACAACCTAAACTCACTTGAAAAGGGTGTTCGCAAAGGAAAAAATAGTCTTCATATTGGGCGTACATGACCGTTTTGTA
>JAYUKJ010000172.1:0-5212 GCA_043764555.1 Saprospiraceae bacterium | reverse complement strand
TTTGAATAATTTAGGCAAAATAACATAATTGATAATTTTATGTTTTCTATATACCCTATTAAAGGTATACACACTGAAAAGGCTGTTTTCCTACCTTTTTATGGGTAGAAAAGCAGCCTTTTTAGTGATTTTATAAATAATTTTTACGTATATTTAAAACCTTATTCTAAAAAATAATAACCGTATTCTGTTATTCATAACCGTATTCTCTGTTTGAAAGCCATTTTGGTACTAATTGGCGTGCAGTTTTTTAAATAAAAAATTTATTTCGATATTAAAATGACCGAATGCCCACTATTCATAACCGTATTCTAAGGCTTGATAACCGAAAAATAATAACACAAATGAATTGTTGCACCATTGTACGAAATGCATTTTAGGACCCCTCAGTATAAACGGCATTTTTGAGTCATTTTGGCTCAAAAACGGCGTTTATACTGAGGGGTCCCTTTCTTTTTATTTTTTATTTTTTTCTGCATATTCCAAAGCTAAAACCATCAGTTTTTCAGCCGCCGTTCGTGATTTTAGTTCCGTAAAACTGCGAGACGTGTTGTCGCCTACTTCATAAACGACGGCTTCGGCGTTAAATTCTCGGTTGAAAAAAGCCTTTGAAATCACGCCTGGGATAATTTTACTGGGACGTGTATTGACTTTATAATCAGGAATGGCTTGTTCCAATTCTGTAAACCATTTTGTTATCAAACCGTCCATATTTGTGGGTTTTTCGGTTGCATTTGTGTAAAAAATGTCGTCCCAAGTTGAATGAAAATCAATGCAGAAATAGAGTTTTCTTTCTCCACCATTCATCTTTTTTATTAAAAAATCGCGGACAATTTGCGTTTCTTTTTGGTTGAAATCTGCCCAGTCGCGATTGAGGTCAATGCCATTAGAATTGTGTCGCCAATGTCCATTGTCCACGCCATCGGGATTCATCATTGGCACGACAAAAACGGTGTAATTTTGCCGAAAACGTTGCGCTATTTCCGTATTTTCACAAAGCGATTCTACAAACGTTTGCAAAGCAAATTGACCCGTCACTTCGGGCGGATGCAAACGACCAATCACCACCATAATTTTTGAATCCGTTTTGTCTTCTCCAATTCGTAAGCAGTAAAAAGGGCGATTTTGGGGCGATTTGCCAATAATTTCGCGTGAAACGACCGATTTTTTACTCAATTTTTTCGTCCACCGCGCCACCGTTTTTGAGGTCATCAATTCCTGAGCGGCTATCCAAGTAGGTCGTTCATCCACTTTTATACGGACGTAAGCCGATTCGGAAAGGGCGTTTTCTTGAAAAGTACCCACTTTTGTGTCTTTGCGCTCAAGCCGACAATCGGCAGAATCCACCACTTGCCACGTCTTGCCATCTCGACTGATTTTAGGAAAATAACGGTGCTTGGCATTGAGATAGGTAAGGTGAATCCAAACGGTTCGCGGCGTTTTAGATGATACTTTAAACGCATACCAAGGACTTGGATTTATCGGATAATTTTCAGCCGCAATAATAGCTGTATATAACGTGTCATCGTTTTGAGTTATGCCATTCAGCCTTGCCCCTTCAAAATCATTGTCGAAAGTGATGCCACCAAGCGTTTGTTTGCCTTTCCATTGCGGTATAATTGCGTGATTGCGCGTATCCACTTTTTCGGCAATTGGCGTTTGCCCTTCAAACTTGGGTTTTTCGGTTTGAGAGGACCCCTCAGTATAAAAGGCAAAAAAGAGTAAAAAACAGAGAAATTTAGACTTTGACATATTATCAATTTTATGTAATACGAACACTTGAATAAATATAAGACGAAAAGAAGCGTCATTTTTACCGTTTTTTTTAAAGTACTTTGACAAAATTCTTTAGTAAGACAATTCACACGACTATTTTTTAATCGCATAGTTAACATAGAAGGTTTCACATAGTTTCGCATAGCTTTTTAGGAATAAATCTATGCGAAACTATGTGAAACCTCCTATGTCTAACTATGCGATTAAAATAGTATTGTGCTAAATAATTATGTCGTACCACTTAATTTTAAATAAATACAGTAAAAACATTCCGCTAATCCGTCTCATACCAAAGCTATTGTAGGAATCCGCTATTTTCTATTTTCTTTGTGAAAAACTAAACGACAAAATGGACAGGACAGATCTCGAAATTCGGCAACAAGACCCTCATTGGCAAGCGTTGAAAGACGGGAAGCCCGAGGCGTTGTCGGCTCTTTTCCATCAATATTACGCGCCTTTGTTCCAATATGGACAAAAACTAACGCATTATGACGCCGAATTGACAAAAGAGATTATTCAAGATTTGTTCTTCAAACTTTGGGAACGCCGAACAAATTTGAGCGATGTGCGCTCTGTAAAAGTATATCTTTTTACGGCTTTTCGACGGGTTCTGATTGATAAAAGCCGACATTTCAAGGTGGAAGAAGCCTATACTGCGGCTTTCAATCTAAAGGATAGATGGGAAAATTCGCCCGAAGACGATTTTTTATTTGAAGAAAAACGCTTGACGGATGCTCAAAAACTGAAAAAAGCGATACTCAAATTGCCAAATCGGGTTCGAGAAGCGATTACGTTGCGGTATTTTGAAGAAATGAGTTATGCGGACATCGCTCAAATCATGGACTTGAAGGAGCGCACGGTATATAATTTCGTTCACGAAGGTTTGACTTTATTAAGAAAAGGGCTTTGAAAAGTAGTCAAAAAGTAGTCAAAAAGTAGTCAAAAAGTAGTCGGTAACTTTAGTTGCCGCGATGAATTACGCGGCAACTAAAGTTGCCGACTACGTTAAAATTTGTACACGAAAATAAAAGGAAAACAATGAAAGATTATCAATATTACACGGTCAATGACTTCGTAGATGATGCAAGTTTTCGGAACTATGTTCTCCGAAAAGACGCGGCTGATGGGACGTTTTGGGCGCAATGGATTGACGAAAATCGCCCTAAAAAAGAACTGATTGCCGAAGCGGAAAAGCTAATTCTTTTGTTTGCAGCTCAAACATCTTCCACGGTATCAAGCAGTGAAACGAGCCAAGAATGGGGTAAATTGTGGGCGCGCATCGAAGGGCAACCGCAAGCAATTGTGGTCGAACAACCCGTTGTAGCGTCTGTTTTGCAGCCTATTAAAGGTGGTAAAAATCGTTGGCTATGGGCAGCCGCCGCGAGTGTGGCTTTGTTGGCAACGACTTTTCTATTTTTGAACAAAAATAGGACCCCTCAGTATAAAAGCATTTCAGAGGCTAAAACGGACATTTTTAAGGTCGAAAAAGAGAAAACGACCCCGACGATTGATTTTTCTAATAATACAGAAACGGCCATTAAAACGCCTTTCGGCAAAATCCAAGAAGTCACCCTTCCCGATGGTTCGATGGTGCTTTTAAATGCCAATTCTCGCTTGCGTTTTTCTAAAAATTGGTCAAAAACCGAAGACCGAATGGTGTGGCTGAACGGTGAAGCGGAGTTTTCGGTCAAACATTATGATTTGCCGCAAGGCGCAGCCCAAAAATTCATTGTTCATACTGAGGGGGTCAACGTAGAAGTGATTGGCACGCGGTTTAACTTGATGAGTCGCGGCGAAAAGTGCAAATTGGCTTTGTACGAAGGCAAAGTTGAATTGCAATTGACCAAACATCCTGAACAAGAAAACATTGCAATTACGCCGAATCAAGTGGTTCAAGTTGATAATGGCGCGGTGGTGCGAATTTCGGAAATAAAAAAAGTAGAAATTTATCAAGCGTGGACAAAAGAACACTTTGAATTTGACGACACCCCGCTTTCAGAAGTCGCGCTTTTGGTCGAAAATACCTACGGCATTAAGTTTATTTTCAAAGAAAACACCTTAAAAAACAAGCGTTTGACCGCCTCGATTCCCGACGATGATGTGGACATTTTAGTAAAAATCATCGCCAATATTTTCAATATAAAAGCACAACAAAACGGGAAAGAAATTACTTTTGACAATAAGAATTAAACTGAATCATCTATCATCTATTTTTAAACTAACTTACAATATGAATAGGGAAAAAACAACTATTTTCAAGTTAAAACACGGAGCAAGCATCCCCAAGATGCTTGTTTTTGTGGTTTTACTCTTATTAGGAAACCTACCAAATACGGCTGCCCAAAACAGTAATCTTTTGGCATCAAACAGTCCAAATGCTTTCTTTCAAACCAAAAATACGTTTGCTTTGAAAGATATTTTGACGGATATTGGCGAACATTATAAGGTAAAAATCGCTTACGAAACCCGCCTTATCAAGGATTTGTCGGTGGATGCTTATCCAAGTTTTGTCAACCAAAACGTGGTCGTTGTCTTGAAAAAAGTCCTAAATGAAGTCAATTTGGACGTTGAAAAGGTAACAGAAACCATTCTGGTCGTCAAATCCAAGCCAATTGCCGTTGAAACAACGCCTTTGGTGTCCAACAAAAAGAAGAAGAAACAAGTCGTTGATGAGCAATCGGTTACGGGAACTGTCCGCGATGCCAACAATGACGGCATTCCTGGCGTAAATGTCGTGATTGAAGGAACGGCGAAGGGAACGGCAACGGATATGAAAGGCAATTACCAAATTGGCGTTTCCGGACCGACGGCGGTACTGATTTTTTCATCAATCGGTTTGCAAACGGTGAAAGAAGAAGTGGGTGCGCGCACGACGATTGATGTGGTGATGAAAGACGAAACCAAATCTCTCGAAACAGTGGTCGTCACCGCTTTGGGTTTTACCGAAAACCGCGATAAACAAGGTGGTTCGAGTTCAAAAGTTGACCCTAAAAGCGTCGTGCGTTCGGGCGAATCGGGTTTGTTGCAAGGTTTGGCGGGCAAGGCATCGGGTGTGCGGATAACGCGCTCAACGGGCGACCCTGGGGCGGGTTCAAATTTTCAGATTCGCGGCGCAAATACGATTACAGGCGCGAGCCAACCCTTGATTATTTTGGACGGTATTCCGATTTCAAATGCAAGTACAACGGGTTTCGGGGCGACCGCAACGGGCGTAGGTGTGGCGCAACAATCGCGTTTAAATGATATAAATCCTGCCGATATTGAGTCTATGCAAATCCTAAAAGGCGCGTCGGCGGCGGCTTTGTGGGGTTCGCGGGCGGCAAACGGCGTGTTGGTCATCACGACAAAAAAAGGAAAATCGGGCAGATTACAAGTGTCTTATGGCATAAATTACTCCATTGACGAAATCAACGCGCGGCATCCGATGCAAGATAAA
>JAYUKJ010000171.1:0-1577 GCA_043764555.1 Saprospiraceae bacterium | reverse complement strand
GCCTCGGCAGTTCCGTTTAATTTGAATTCAAGGAAGTAAATATGGCTTGGTGTTTCTACAACTGAATCAGCCCGACCTTTCGATGTATGTACTTCACTCTGAATGTATAAACCCAAGCATTTGAATAAGATATGAATCAATCCGTGATAGAAACCTTCCACTTGTGGTTGGGTTTGATGGGTGTAAACATCAAATGCCAAACCCGCAAATAAGGCAGTTAGAATCGTTTCTGCGCGTTCTAAATCGTTGCTCAAAAAGGCTTTATTTAAGTGCCTAACCGTCGTGCCGCCACCGCCCGTTGTATGTCCCATGCCATCAATCAGAAAAGTGTACATAGCTTCCCGAACTTCGCGGTTCGGGTAGGATAACACCAATTCACCGTCTTCTTTTTTATCTTTTATGGTTAAATAACCCGCTTGAAACAAGAGTGACGTTAATTCAAGGTTATCTAAAGAATATTGATTTAAAAAATTGACATCAGTTTCAATATTGTCAATTTGTACAAAGCGCTGCTCCAACATTTTCGTCGCTACAAAAGTCGGCGTCCCCGATTGGAACCAATAGCTCTGAAAATCTTGATTGGCAAAAAAAAGTAAAATGCCGAACGGATTATAGAGCCGCGTTTTGCCATCCCAACTGTATCCATTGTACCACAACTTAATTTTAGCCAATAATTCCTGCCTCGTATAATGCGGAAAAACGACCACGGATTCGTCAATATATTCAGAAAAATTGCCCTCTAATTCTTCTTGTGTATAGCCTAACATGGTTGAATACTTAGGATTTATGGTTAAATCACTCAAACTATTCAGTTTTGAAAAAAGCGAAACCCGCGTAAATTTGGAAATACCTGTGATGAACAACAAGCGAATATAGATGTCGGCTTCCTTTAATGCGCCATAAAAAATGGCTAAAATCTCTTGATTGGCTTTAGCTTCGGGCATCTTGCTGAACTCCATATAATCTAAAATAGCTTTGTCATATTCATCAATCAAAATAACAACTTTCCCGTGTTTGTCATGCAGTTTTTTTATTAGGTCAAAAAATAGCGCTTTAATGTTTTCCTCTTTTATAGGTTCAATTTTGTTTTCTTCGTAAATACCTAATAGATAAGCAATTAAACCTGCCTCTAAGCCTTGTTTTTCATAAGAAACAGTTAAAAAAGAGATATAAATAACGGGACTTTTTTGCGTCCAATCCCATTTATTTTCAATCCAAGTGCCTTCAAAAAGCGCTTTACTGCCCAAGAATAACTCTTTTAATGTAGAAAGAAAAAGAGACTTGCCAAAGCGACGCGGACGCGATAAAAAGTACATTTTTCCTTGCGCGCAGAGATTGTAGATATGTTGCGTTTTATCAACATAAATACAATTGGCTTCGCGTAAATCGCGAAACGATTGTCGGCTAATGGGTAATATTTTCTTTTCCATGTGGTAAATATAAGAGGTTTTCGGAAATTTAATGCTGAAAACAGCGCCTATACTGAGGGGTCCCTTTCTACAAAATTTCCGTTTCCCAAGGCGCCATTTCTTTGTTATTGCTCTGAAAATTGATGCCAATCCCAACTTTAATTCGGC
>JAYUKJ010000170.1:0-1579 GCA_043764555.1 Saprospiraceae bacterium | reverse complement strand
CGCTAAAACGGGCTTCAATGTGGGACTCAATTTAGGCTATCGTTTCAATCCAAATATGCGCTTTTTATTGGAAAGCCAATTCACGCTCCACAGCTACGTAATCACGCAGTCCGACGTGCGTTACATCTACGCTTTGCGGGGCAATTGGTTCCACGTCAACATCTTTCCAACTTTCCGTTTTGACGTGCCAATAGTTGCCAATAGAGTCGGTTTTTACGCGCAAGGTGGCGCAGGATTGACGATTTCGCTGCTCGACGGCACTTTATTCGACGTCTTGGATTTGCTGAAAGTGGCGGGTTATTCAACGCATTTTGGCTATTCGGGCGGCGTTGGTTTCAGTTTTAACGGCGTCAATATTGGCGCCCGTTACGTCGGAGGAAACCCCGTTTTCGAGGATTATAAACCGTCAATTGCGCAGTTGCAAGCGGTCATTGGGTATCAATTTTAGCGCAATAAAGACCCCTCAGTATAAACCTACTTTTTAATTAAAAATATCCATTTTAAACAATGAAAAACATTCAAAAAATCTCTTTTTTTATCGCCTTTTTTGGCGTTTTATTGGTCACCGCTTGCAGCAAAGAAAAGGGCGGCGTGACGCCAAATGTGTTGCGGAAATTGGATAAAATTGCGTACAGCGACGGCACTTTTTTCAATTACACCTACGATGCAAACGGGCGAATTGCGCGCGTTGATGCTAAAAATTATTACGAAATTTTTAGTTACGCGGGAACGGCTGTAACGTTTGCGTATGTCGGTATCAATGGCAATACCACGTCGTTTACAGGCACTTATACGCTAAATGCGCAAGGATTGGCAGCAAATCAACTCAATACACAGGGAGGCACTAATTATCTTTACGAATATGAATACAATGCGGCGGGGTATTTAAAACGCTATGTTGCTAAAAATAAACCAGCTACGGGTGGCGTGTTTACTCAAAGTTTTGAGGTTCTATACACTTACGATAACGGCAACAATTTATTATCTTTCAAATCAGTTTCCTCTGGTGGTAGTGTTAGTAAGTATGATTACGAGTATGATAAAAATCGTTACAATACTACTGGAAAAGAATTTAACGGGTTTGATTTTTTAGGTAGAAGCTCATCTGATTTTTCTACGAAGTCAACTTATACACCAAGTTCAGGTGCGGCAACGGTAACAACTTATGCAGGCACTTTTGATAAGAAAGGCTACCTTCTGAATCGCGTTTCTACATCGGGTTCGATGGTGATAACCAGCACTTACACGTATAAATAGTCCAAAATAGCCCAAAATAACCCAAAAAAGCTCAAAATACTGAGGGGTCCTCATTCGTCCGTATTTTCCTTTTCCACGCGTTTTTCACTCATTTTTTTAGCGTTGTCCGATGCTAAAACGGTGATTTCTATGCCTTGAAGTAGCGCGACTTTAAAGTTGCGTTGCGTTCACAATGTCATTTTTTTAAACAATTAAATAAACCTATTTTATATGAAAAATTTATTTACTATTTTAGCTTTTACGCTCTTAGGATTGACGGCAAAGGCGCAAGACATGATTTTTAAAAATGACGGCACCGAAATCTCCGCGAAGGTGTTAGAAA
>JAYUKJ010000169.1:0-5228 GCA_043764555.1 Saprospiraceae bacterium | reverse complement strand
AAAAATGGATAAACAAATTAGCCACCCCGATTTGCTGTGGAAAGACCTTTTCACGGAATTCCACGAAGAAGCCGTCTTGTTCTTTTTCGGAAAAAAATTGCACGATTCTATTGATTTTTCAATAGCACCAGAGTTCTTAGAACAAGAGTTTAACGACGCTTTTACGGGCAACGACCCGACTAAAAAAGCTGCCGACAAGGTGATTAAATACCGTCTAAAAAACGGTAAGGAAAAAATCATCATTCTTCACGTCGAGTTTCAGGGTAAAGCCGAGCGTAATTTCGCCGAACGGATGTTTTGGTACTATATTTTTGTCGCCCAAAAGTACAAAACGACCGACATTACAGCCCTTGCCGTTTACACAGGTGCGGCTAAACCAAAGGTGTATAACATCTTTAAGCGCGACAATTTTGGAACAGAAATGTGTTACAAATTTAACGCCTACATCGTCCGCGACCAAGCCGAAGCCAAACTTTTAGCTTCGGATAATATCTTCGCCGTGGCTGTTTTAGCTTCTTTGTATTTGATAAAAGCGGGAAAAAATGGCGAAAATAGGTATGCTTACAAGAAAAAAATTGTAGAAATCGCTATTTCAAAGCAATTTGACCGACAAAAGTTGTTCAGACTGCTTACTTTTGTTGAGCATTTGATAAAGCTGCCCAAAAAACTTGAATACGAATTTAAAAACTATATTTCTCAACCTAAAATTCAGGAATCTATGTTATACACGAAAGAGTATCTAACCAATTCAAGCATTTTTGGCAATGCTGTTACTGAAATTCGCAACGAAGAACGTCAAGCAAGCGAAGCAAGAGGCGAAGCAAGAGGCGAAGCAAGAGGACGCGAACAGGAACGCGAACATTTAATCATAAATGTTTGGCAGAGTAGTGACTATTCTGCCGAAAAAATCGCCGATATTCTTGGTTTTCACGTCCAATATGTCCAATCCGTGATTGATGAATTCGAGAAGAAGATGTAAGCAGACCCCTCAGTACAAACGCGAAAAAAGCCGTTTTGACCAATGTCGTGATGGCTTTTTTTCGTGCTTATACTGAGGGGTCCCCTTTTTTTAAAAATAACGCGGCGAAGCGCAAATTGGGTTTTTTCCATTCGGTAAAAAACGGTAGGATAAAAGCATTTCTACGGCGTTATTCGCTGAATTTGACGCTTTTAGACTTGATATATTAAAATCATAACTGAAACCAAAACTGAAACGGCGCCAATCCAAACGGGCAAAACCAATGAACGCATCGGGGGCAATGCTTTGGTCTAAATGGTTGACTAAGCGCAACCAACCGCCGATTCTGAACGCCGCATCTTCGTGTAATTGGTCGTTGAAACGACATTTTATGGACGCGCCTGGCGTCAATTCCAACGAAGGACCTTGAACCATAAATAAGACGGACGGTTGCAGACTAAAGCGCGATTTTAGCCGCAATTCGCCGTCAAAATGCGCCGAATAGCGGGTGTATAAATTGCCCGTTGACGACCTTTGATTAAGCGAAAAATCGGCGCGGTTGAGGTGTTGCGCCGACACGCCGACGGCGATATAATTGCTGTTTTTCAGCAACGAATACCACGCAAGACCGACGGAAGCGTCGTAATTGGCGCGGTTCGTAAAGTCATAATCGGGCGCTAATTTATTGGGGTCATAGCCACCATTATTGTCATATTGTCCGACCCAACGGCGGTCGCTGAAATCAACGGTGCGTTGCATAAAACTCACATCGGCTCCACCAACAAGAAAGTGTTGAACGGCGTCATTTCCCGCCAATTGACGCGCATAATCGAGCGAAAACTTGGCTTGCGACGCCGTAATGCCCGCCGCTTTGTCTTGCCAAACCCCGAAACCTAAACCCATAAAATCGGTTTTTCCCACGTTTTTACGGTGTTCAAACGATGCCGAAAGCGTTTTAAAGGCGTTGTCGTTGCTCAAAATCGGCGCCCATTGCGACCGATAATGGAGGCTCAACATGGAGCCTTCGGTTGCCATGCCCGTCATCGCTGGATTGAGGTGCATTGGCGCGGATTGGTACTGCGAAATGTGCAAATCTTGCGCTTTTGCGGTCGTTATTGCCAAAATAAGCAGCAATGAAAATAGTTTATGCATGGTTTACTTGTTTTATTTTGTTCCAAACAGTGGTCACGATGAAAAAAGAGACCCCCTCAGTATATGACGTCTTTTCGCCATCTCGAACATCGGGAAATGCCATTTTTTGGAATAATAACGTCGGCAAGGTTTAAAACCTCGCCGACGTTAAACGATTTACCGCGCCAATAAAAGGTCGGATGTCAAAGTTTTGTGTTCGCCCGTTTTGAATTCCACGTCAACCGTTACGACAAAAGCGCCCGTATTCAATGCTTTGCCTCGGAAAGTGCCGTCCCAAGTTACGGTTCCGTCGGGTCTGAAATCTTTTGCTTCAAAAACAAGCGCACCCCAACGGTCGTAAATTCGCATCGAATGGATTGTTTTTACGTAATCTGTTCCAAAAACGGAATAGCCTTCGCGGTCGGGATTAAAGGCATTAGGGATGTATAAACCGTCTTTTTTGTCAATAAATACGTTAATTGAGACCGTTGACACGCACCTTTTGGCGTCTTCGGCGGTGACGGTGAGCAAGGTGCTGTACGTCAAATCCGTTTGAACCGTCGGGCAGGTGTAGCAATTAACGGCTTGCGGCGGCGTCCATTCCCAACGAATTGGCACAAAATCACCGACGGGTTTTGCCGCCAAAACGCTGCTTTTTCCGAAAGGAATATGAATCGTATCGCGTCCAATCGTTATGCGACTGTAAGGCGGCTCGGTCAAAACGACGGTCGTATCTATGCCACAACCGCCCGCTGATTGCAACTGAATTCGATAGCTGCCCGCAAGCATTTTATTGAGAAAATTTAACGTTTTTGGCGCGCCATTGACCAATAAATTAAAGCCATTTGCATTGCCATTTATTTTAATATTGGCATCGCCGCGACCATAGCAAGTGCCGTTTGAAGCGGTCAAAATGAGATTATTGGCGTTGCGAATCGTGAGGACAACGGTTGAATCACACCCCTCAGTATTTACGTAGTTTTGGTGATAGTTACCTGATTTGGAATACGTAATACCACCAATTTCAATGCTTTGTCCCGCGCAGATGGCGGTGTCGATGTTCACGACGTCGCGGCGTTTGGCGCGTACAATGAGTGAATCTGTTTGCATATTGCCGCAGACGTCGCGCACTTCAACCCAATACGTACCGCTTTGATTGACGATTAAAGTGGAGTCGGTTGAGCCGTTGCTCCAACGGTAATTTCGATAGCCGTTGCCAGCGTGTAATCTGATGGATTGATTGCTGCAAGTCGTCAAATCGTTGCCCAAATTGAGGACAGCCGCGACGCAACGCGCCGAACTTACGCCAAAACCGAGCGTGAAAACGCGGAAACTATCGGGACTGATGAGGCGCGACGTGATTTGCCCCGTTTCCAACGTTCCAATCGTGCTAACGGTGCCGAGATTGACCCATTTTTGACCATCCCAACCCGTAACAACGAGTTTTCGGAGGTCATTATCGGTCAAAATGCCGATTTTACTGAGGGGGTCCCAAGACAGCGTAACGCGGACGGGACTGTTGCCTTCGATGTGCCAATACTCTTGGTCGGATATTTTTGGCACGTCGAGCGCGCGGTTTGTTCTCAAAAAAGGCGCGCCAAACGGGAGCATCGCGCGTGATGGGTCGATATTAAAATAAGCCGCCATAAAGTCCGCGCCTTTGCTCGATTTTGACACTGCCGCGGGGCGAAAACGGCTGCCGTTGCCAATCGGAAAATAGAAAGAATCGGCGCCCGATTTGGCAACATAGCCGTCAACGTGGCGATTAGCCGCCGTGTTTTCATATTTTCCATCAGCCATAAAATGCAGCGATACAGCAGGCGTATTGCGGGGCGTGTAAACGAGTCCGAGTTCAAAAACGAATTTATCGGTAATCATTATCGCCGTTTCGAGCGTGAGATTTTGAGCATTTTTGAGATAAACACGCTCGAATTGTGGTATTTCAAGCCCACTAATCGTTTGCAAACTGCGGCCGTTGAGGTGAACGACGCCGATGTTTTCTTTCATCACGCCGTTGTTTTTTAGGTCGCCAAAAACGCCCATTTGAGCATCGATATGCATCCTAAAATTGCCACTATTTTCGGCTTTTTCTTGCGCCAAAGCGACGGGTAGGACAAGTCCAAACCCAACGGCAATGAGAAACAGCGTGCGGCGCAATCGTCTGTACATGAGTGGATGGTTGTAAGTTTTGGTTGTGATTATTTATCGTTAATAAGTTGATGGTCAACGTTTTATGCTAACACATTTTTTTTATTTTGGAACATATAGGCACATAGAATACATAGGTTTTATGCCCAAAAGGACGTTTATACTGAGGGGTCCCTCTCACTGTTTTCCCGTTGTTTTTACAGCGTCAATGCTCGCCAATGTCTCTTTATTTTGCTTCGCCAAAATGTACGTTGGTTCCAATTTCAAGGCTTCTTCAAAACACGTGGCGGCTTCTTTTTTATTCACATTTGGGTCGAGGTCATAGACTATCAAACCGCGCAGATTGTGTAAGGCGGCTTTAATGAAAATCGGCTGCGTTTGCCCTTTGTTGCCCGCGACTTCAGCGACGCTCATTTTCGCTTGTTTGTCGTCTTCCCCCTTGAGAATCAATGCTTTATTGGTCGTTGCGAGCGCTTCGGCAAGGCGTTTTCCCGTGTATTGAAGGCGTGCCAAAGCAAAACCGAAGGCAATGTCATTCGTTTTTTTGAACAACATTTCGTAAGCCGCAATGGCATCAAATACGCGATTTTCGGCGATTAAACAACGGCCTTTTAACTCGACAATGGAGAGTTTTTCCGCGTCGTTTTTCAAAATACGTTCGCAGACAATTTGGCACGATTGGACTTGATTGGCCGCCAAATAAAGGTAGGCGAGCGAATCCAAATACGTGCTTTTGTCGCCTTCAAGCGTCACAACGTAGTTCCCCGCCATGATTGCGGAGCCGATGTCGCGGTGTTGCATCGCCGTGGCGAACATTCCTTTGTGGAGGTCAGCGGCGTTTTTTTGGGCATAAATCCCGTTGATAATTAAGCCTAAAGCGATGGTGATTATTGCTTTTTTCATTGTTTTAACGCGTTTAAATGGTTATTTTGATTGAAATTTCGTCAAAAAAGACGTTTATACTGAGGGGTCTTATTTTTTAATTTTCAAC
>JAYUKJ010000168.1:0-1582 GCA_043764555.1 Saprospiraceae bacterium | reverse complement strand
CAATACCGTCTGAAAATGTGCGGCCAATGACAAAATCTTGCCCTAAAATCCCTTCGCCGAGCCGTTTTTGACAGTCGTCGGGCAAGTCATACTGAGGGGGGGCAATTTCTTCAATCCGCACCGACTCGCCCAAAATCACTTTCAACCATTGGGCCGTGAGTTGCCAATTGCCAATAATATTGGGCAAATGCGGCAATAATTGCATCAAAATAACCCGTTGTTCGCCGTCCAATTCGCTTTTTTCGGTGCGTAAACGTTGTTGCCACCATGCTTCGATGTGATTTTCAAAACCACTTTCCCGTATTTCATTTTCAAGTTGCAACCAATAAAAAACCTGCTCAAAGGGCGATAAAAACTTCCGTGCGGCGGCTTCCTGTTGCGTTAGGGCTTTCATCTTGCTCGTTTCGCTGCCATAACCGTCGTCGGGATGAAAAAAAAGACCTTCGGGCAATGTATCAAACAACCCTTCTCGACTGATATCGAACCAAACAAGGTCGCGTCCCGACCGCTTTGAATAGCCTTCCGACACGTCTAAAACATCCCTTCTACCCCACCGTTGGTAAAAATTTTGCGGGCGAAAGCCCATTTGCTCAATGTCTAAATCGTGTTTTTCCATCAGCATTCGCGCTAAAACTTCGGTGCGAATGTCGAACGGTAAACGGTCACTATTGGGTAAGTCTGCGGACATTTTCACTTTTATAAGTTATTGATTATCAACTAATTTTACCCGATAAGGCATCGTGCCAATGCTATTTTCCTGCAACGTCAATTCAATCTCCTGACAAATTTGTTGGGTGAAAACATCTGCCGCTTTCGTCACTTCCAACGTCACTTCAATCGCCCGTCGGACGCCGCCATTTGCATTCAAATCCGTTTCAAAAAAAGGCCGCAAAGCCACGTTTTTCAAGGTATCGCCTAATTTTTGCCGACACAGGCTTTTCACATCATTAGCCGACACAATCCGCCCACGCCGAAACAAAATATCTTGCAAAACCTCGGTTTGCTCGGTCGTCGAGTATCGATTTTTGCTGCCCTGCACCGCCGAAATGAGCCGAATACTGAGGGGGTCTAATCCCACTACAGGCGGCTCGCAGGTGAGCGTTGCGCCCGCCCGAACGCCGTTTGCGGCTTCCCCATCGGTCAACCAATAATGGGCCTTTGCGGATAAAGTACCCCCCGTTTTGCCCGATTGAATAAAAATGTAAATCGGTTGTTGCCCCGTTTTTTGAAGATTTGCCGCACTTTCTTCCGTTTTTGAAATACGCGCCCCGATAGCTTCGTGCAATTCTTCGAGCGACATTTTATCGCCCAATTTATCCGCAATAGCGCGTTGCTGATGCTCCGTCCTGAACAGTGCAAAGAGATAACTCAGCCGTTCCCAGGTGTTAAAATCGTCTTTCCGACCGACGCCACCGTACCGAACGCTGTACGCCATGTCGCGGCTTCGGAGCAAATGCGCCAACGACAAAGGCGGAATCACGCCGCCCGTATCGCCGTTTAACACCGCGCGAATACCTAAAAATAAGCCCTCTTTTGGCTCAATTGTGAAGGCCGATAAACCAAGCATTTTATCAAAATACGT
>JAYUKJ010000167.1:0-5257 GCA_043764555.1 Saprospiraceae bacterium | reverse complement strand
ACGGCAAAGGTCGAACGGCAAAGGTCGAACGGCAAAGGTCGAACGGCAAAGGTCGAACGGCAAAGGTCGAACGGCAAAGGTCGAACGGCAAAGTATTTATTTACATATTTATTCATTTTGTCTATTGTTGAGATGGACAAATATAAGAAAGGCTTTTTGAGGTTTGTATAACAATTTAGTTAAATAAAACGGGGCGGTAACAAAACTACCTAAATTGGGTAGGTGATAGATATTTGATTTATTATAAAAGTAAAATAAGCATATGTCAAAACGTGGAGGACCCCTCAGTATTTTAACAAAAAACTGCCTTATAAACGCGTTGTTTATAAGGCAGTTTTTAATGCATCGAATTGTCTAAAACCATATTTTATTCTTTTCTACGCGTGTAAAAAATCGTTAAACACTATTTTAAATTGTTTTTTATTTTTGAACGATTTAAAATGGTGTTTGTAATGAACGGTTTCAGACAATTGAAATGCTGAGAATCTTAAATTGAATGTCGCCGTTTGGTGTCGAAACGACGGCAATGTCGCCGACTTCTTTGCCCATTAAACCTTGACCGACGGGTGAATTGACGGAGATTTTACCCGTTTTCACGTCCGCTTCGCTTTCGGGAACGAGCTTGTAGGTTATTTGTTTTTTCATTTTTACGTGTTCAATAGTGACGGTCGAAAGCACGCTGATTTTTGAATCATCTAATTGACTCTCGTCGATGATACGGGCGTTGGCGAGTTTGATTTCAAACCCCGCAATTTTAGCTTCGAGCATTCCTTGCGCGTCTTTTGCCGCGTCATATTCGGCATTTTCGGATAAATCACCTTTCTCACGGGCTTCGGCGATGGCACGGGAAGCCTCGCGGCGACCGTTAGAGCGCAATTCTTCAACTTCCGCTTTCATTTTTTCGTAGCCTTGCTGCGTTAACAATGTGTATTGAGCCATATTTTTTGAATTAAATTTAATGGAAAAATTTAACGTTCTAACTTTTAGTGTTACGCGTAAAGTGTTGTTTTTAAAAGCATTAAGTTAGTTATTCAAATTTTCTCGATTTAGAAAAAAAGATTTAATAACGACTTTGACGCGCAAAGTCGCAATGATTCGTCCGAACCCAAACGATTTTAGTTCCTTAGAAGTTCCATCGGGAAAATAAAACGTTTGAAAAGGACCCCTCAGTATTTTCGGATTTTTTTGATGAAATCTTGATAGGAAAGGACAATAGACGAAAAACGAGAAGGCTTCTAACCCTTTCGGGAGAAACCTTCTCGTTTGATGTTGGTGCAAAGATAAAATTGATATTGAGAAATAGGGTGAAGACGGATAAATATTTTTTTTTCAAAATACTGAGGGGTCCTGTTTTTTTCAAAACGTCCTCAAAATCACGTCAAAACGCCGCTCAATTCGCTCTTTTATAGATTCAACCGTAAAGAAATATTGTGCGTACCGCCCCAAACCCGCGTAGCTTGGTAGCTGTAATCGATAGACATCATTTTATCGCTGTCTTTTTTACCGGGGATATTGACCGTCAAACCGCCCGCTAAACCCGTGTAAACCGATTGTTTACCGTCGGTTACCAAGCCGATTTCGTAGCGATAACCACCGCGTAAAACGAAGAGATTGTTGAACGAAAATTCCAAACCACCGCCAACATCGTCTCTCGCAAAAGCGTTAGATGTGAAGTTGACAGCGCCCGTTAAACGCAAATTTTCTTCGGGCAAAATGTCGTACGCCATGCCGATATTCAATTGCGAAGGCAATTCAAACTCGTTCGCCTGCTTTGACACCGTGATTTCATACGGTAAGGTTTTATCAGGATTTGTTGCGGAGTAGTTCATTCCTTGACCACCAAAACGCATCCGCGTGCCGATGTTGCGCAATGAAATACCGAGTTTGAAGCGCTCAGGAAATTTCTCGTTACCCGTTACGTACTGCACACCCGCATCTAAAGAAATTGCCGACGCCGAAACATCCGCAATTGATTCGTTAACGACGCGTGCGGTGATGCCAACGGCCACTTTTTTCTCAAAAACATAGGCATAACTCAAGCCTAAATTGAAAAAAGTGGGTGTAAAAGTGGCGCCCGTTCCTTCTGGCAAACCGTTTGTCGTAACGGGAATTTTGCCAAAACTAAGCGCGTTGAAGCTCAGACCGAACGCGCCGCCGTTGCTCATTTTTTGAGCAATCGAAAAAGCATTCATCGACAAACCTGTGCCTTGAAGGTAAATCGAGTGGGCCAAACCGATTTCCGTGCCTGAAGTGTGTGCCAAACCCGCGACATTCAAATTCGCTGATTCCGCACCCCGCACGTAGGATGTGTTGAGGCTGTTGAGACCGACGCTGCGCGCCCACGGGTTGAGCAATAACTCATACGCACCCGCTTCGCCTTGTCGGTCGGGGTTGCCCGCAAAAGCAACGGCAACCATAAAAAAGGATAAAAAGAACGTTATATTTTTCTTCATATTTTTTGCTTTGATAAATCCGTTTGAATGGTGAATAGTTCTTCTTTATTCAAACTAAAAATGGACGATTAAGGCGTATTTTGTTTTTCCTAAAAGTGTAAATAATGGACATTCAATATTTTATAGAAAATAGTCCTCGTTTTTGAGTTTTATTGCTTTTATACTGAGGGGTCCTAATTTTTCACTTTTAGTTGTAATTGTATCTGTATTTGTAATTGTATTTGCGAATTCATTCGCACTTGTAACTGTGAATTTATTCGCGGTTACGAGTGCGAATAAATTCGCAAATACATTTACACTGTTTCTATTAACTATTACAATCTCGATGGGTCAAATTGGCGATTGACGGCGAAAAACTTAATCGTTCTTTGCCCCAATGCGCCTGCATCGACGTTGATGAGATAGACACCACTTGAGACGGGGATGTTTTTATCATTCTTCAAATCCCATTCAAGGTCTGGCTCAATTTGCTTCGACCGATTGCCGAAATCCGCCGCTAAAGGATAAGGCGAAGGTTTTTCATCGCGGTTGAATTGACGAATAAACTTACCATCCAGCGTGTAAATACTCACTTTACACTTAGGGGGTAGGTTTGTTATTTTAACAGTCGTTGCAAATTCATTGATTTCGTAAGCCGAGAAACCATAATATGGATTTGGCGCTACGTTAATGAAATTGAGTACGGAGTCAATTTGCGTTTGGTTCGTCAAAGCTCCCGCCTGTTTGCCCGTCAAAGAGAACTTGTAAGCGGGATGATTGCCGTTTGTTCCTTTACCTTTTGTCGGGGCGTAAGGGTTGTTGACGCGCATCGTAATCGTTACGTCGTTCGGAATCAAGCCGTCTTTGTAAGACAAAAACTTGGTACCCGAAGTCGGTAAAATCATACTTGCCCACGTAATATTGCGCAATTGACTCGATTTTCTGAACTCTGAACCGCTCATCGTCAAGCGGTCTGCAAGGGCGATACATTCGTCGTACTTGGTTTTCATTACGTAAACGTAATGTTGTCCACCCAAGAATGTACCAACCGCTTCGTTGAACGGATTTGTCGGCAAGTAAGCCTGCGTCGTCGGATTGAATATCATATCGCGGTTAACGCCCGCCGAACCCGGCTCATAATTGCCGATTGCGGGGTCAAAACACGAGTTTTCACCGAAGAAAATATTAAGCCGCTCGCCCGTTTCCACGTCAACCGCGTAGCCGGGGAACCAACCCATACCATAATTGATATTCAATACTTGCTCAGCCGCCGTCACTTGTCCGACGGGTTTGTTGTCGGCACCCACGTCCTTTCCTACTGAGGGGGCATTGCGGAGGTTGAAATTTGTCGCTTTTCTATTATTGGTCTTCACCACCAAATTCTCCGTTTCCAACTGCGGGCTTCTCGGATGTGTAACCCCATCATAGTAAAAAGGTACAGCTGTTTCGACGACCGCGCAACGGCTCCATTTCGTTTTGTCCTTTGTAAACACGATATTCACGTTGTTCAAATCGCTCAATTTATTGTTATTGCGAACACCCGCATTACTCGCGTTTACCCACGCTGGCGTCAGGTAAAATTGATTTGAAACGTCTCTAAAATCACACAAACTGTAAGGCACAAAGAAGCTGTTTGGATTCGTTAAACCGAGCGAAAGGTTCGGGTCTAAGTCAAAATCAGGCTCCAACGCGCGATTTTTGATATAATTTAAAATTGTGTTGTTCACACCAAGTGGGAAAACAACGGGCGCATCATCTGGATATGCTTGAAACCAGCGCGTTCCCGCATCTTTGTACGCTATTTCGGAGCCAATTGCACCGTTCTTTTTATCCACCGTGGAGTTTGACCCTGCGTCTTTCACCTGTCCGATGGCAATCGAGAAACCGTATTGTGCAATGACTTGCTCATTTAGTTTATCAATCGACCCTTCGGAAGTAATTGCTTTGGCATCGCCTTCGCGCTTTAAAATCCACGTAGCTTTGGTATCAAGTACCTCATCCGTGAGGTCTTTATCGCGCATTTCGAGCGTGTAATTACCGTCAACTACTTCAATTGGGTTGTAAATTTTGACGTTAATTGGACCAAGACCCGGCTTATACGTTAGCGTACCATCGTAGGTACCCGCCAATATTTTAGCCAATGTCTCTTCCGTAATGTCAATGTATTTACCACCGTTACCGATGCCGTCAAGCCGCGTGATTTGCGGACCGTCTCCGTATTTAGAGTTGAGCAATTGGTCAACAATCGGACGTGGTGTCACGACATAAGGCTTACTACCGCGATTTTTATCACCGATATTCAAACGCCCTTCGACGTAAGGTTCTCTTTGACCAATACCAGTAGCAGCGTCGAAAAGGACGTAATTGTTGTAGGCATAAGCAACCGCCGTAAAGTAGTATTTCTTATGATTCACCAATTTTTTATTGTCGCCCGAAGCAAAACGATCTTCAGTAATTTTGAATGTGTGCTCAATACCTTTGTCGTTTGACGTTCTGATTGTCGGTAAATTGACGAACCGTCCTAAGAAATTAGGGTCGTCTTCCGCTTTCCAATTAACAATTTTTGAAATGCCATTTTGAACATCTACGTGCGCAACAATGCGCGCTTTATCTGGATTGTTCAAGTCGGCAACACCAACGTCTCCGTTTTGCAACTGGTACAATTTGTAGCCTTCAAAAATGTAGTTGGTATCAGGATTTGGTCGTCCGTTCGCCAATTTACGCGGGATTTTCAGACCTGGTTCTTTGTACAATTCACGGTAGTTGTTAGACAAATTCGAGTCTTTCGGGTTGGACAATACGGCGATAATCTCGTTTTCGAGTTC
>JAYUKJ010000166.1:0-1594 GCA_043764555.1 Saprospiraceae bacterium | reverse complement strand
TGGTATTCGTTGGCATACTCTCTCCATTAACAGTCGTCAAAAATCTGCGAAACACATTATAATGCGTCTTTTCGCCATTCGGCGCATTGTATGCCGTTTTTTTCTCAACTACCGCCACGTGCAGCACATAAGTTCCCGCGGGCGGTGTTGTCACCCATTTCATTTTGATGGTTGCTGTGCGACTTGCGCCCGTATTTTCGCTCACTTTTACGTAAATTGGGCTTGTCGTTGCGGCAGCTTGAATGCTCGCCGCCGTTACAGCACTCAATAAGGTACCCGCAGCACCGTTTGCCGATACGCGTGGAGAACCTGTCATTGCGTAATAATCAGCGCGCGCGTCTTGCCGCGTCGGACTCGCTTGGTAGTAAATGCAAGCATTATAAGGCGTTCGCCAATGATAGCTGATGTGGTGAACATCGGGGTTTGTTTCAACTTTAATGGTTGAGAAAAAAGTTGGATTTGAACCCGCACAAGAGCTGCATAAAGTATTGGTGAAATGTTCCAACAGAACGTAGCGTTTGGCTTGTCCGAAGGCAGAAGTTGCTGCCAATAATAGCCCGAAGGCGAGTGTTGTTCCTCTTTTCATCGGTAAAATATATTTAAAAAAATTGAAAAATAAATGCGAATTTTATAAAATTTTAACCACTTTTTTAATCGTTGTGCCTGCCTCTGATTTGATTTTTAGAAAATAAATGCCCGCCGAATATTTAGACATATCCAATTCATAACTTGTTGAATTAAAGCCTTTTACAGTCTCCAAAACTTGTCCAGCGACGTTTTGAACGGTCAAATACTGAGGGGTCCTTTTGTCGAAAGTCAACGTCGTTTTTCCAGTCGTTGGGTTCGGAAATACCGTGATTGAATTACCCACTTCAAGGTCGTTTGTCGCCGTCAAACCATCGAAACGCGTTCCTGAATTCAAGACTTCCCGCGTCGTGACGTTTTGAACCCAAGCGACGGCGTAAAGCTGTGCCGACGTCGCAAGGTCGGGTTGATAATCCAAAAATATCGATTGCTCGTTGGCCGTTAACGTAATATCATTGCCGCTACTTGCCGTCAAAAACTTGCGAAACACGTTGTAATGCACCGTTTCACCGTTTGGCGACTCGTAATTTGTCTTTTTTTCAACAACCGCTACGTATAACCTAAAATTTCCATTTATTGTACCAGCAACCGATTTCACTTTAATTGTCACCGTTCTCGAACCACCCGTTGTACCTAAATTTTCGCTCACTTTTACCGAAATCGGACTCGTCGCTGCGGCAGCTTCAACGATAGGTGGCGTAATAAAAACGGTTTGCGTTTGCGCGGCACCATTAAGCGAAACGCGCGGCGAGCCAGGCACATTGTAGTAAGCAGCCCGCTCATTTTGGGGCGCGGGATTCGCTTGATAATAAAGACAATTGGCGTAAGGCGTTTGCCAATGATAGCTAATGTGGTGCAAATCGGCGTTCGTTTCAACCTTTATTGTCGTGAATAAACTTGGGTTTAGGCTCGCGCACGTGCCACAACGGGTGTTCGTAAAATGCTCCAACAAAGCATAGCGTTTGGCTTGTCCGAAGGCGGTCGTTGTTATCAAAAACAGCGATAAAGC
>JAYUKJ010000165.1:0-5262 GCA_043764555.1 Saprospiraceae bacterium | reverse complement strand
CGGCAAAAAGCCTTGAAAACGACGTGTTTTCAAGGCTTTTTGCCGTTTATACTGAGGGGTCCTATTTTGAAATTACAGCTTCGCATTTCTTAATTTTAATGCGCTTCCTGCATCGCTTTTTTCGCTTCTTCGGTCGGTGGTGCGACGTCTTTTTTTATTTTCAATAAGAAAATCAAGGGAAAAACGGCGATAAAAAAGTAAGAAATCATGCGAAACGTATCCATGTAACTCATCAAATACGCTTGTTTATCGACCGCGAAATTGAGGTTTGTGAGAGCTTGTTGCGCGGCGGTAATTGGGTCGCCCGTTTTGGCAATAATGCCATTCGTGATGCCCGTCAAACGCTCCGTTACGGCGGGATTTTCGGCATAGACATTGGCCATTAAATCGGCGCGATGTTGCGCATAATGCGTTGATACATAATTGTTTGCAATCGCCACGCCGAACGCGCCACCGAGCTGCCGAACCATGTTGTTGATGGCAATTGCGGCGGGATAATCACGTGGGTCAACGCCCGCCACGGCTTGATTGATGAGCGGTAATTGCATAAATGAAATGCCGAAAGCGCGTAGAATCAAGACGTAAAAAAAGTCGCTGCGGCTCGCTTCGCCCGTCATCATGCCGCCGTAAATCCCAAAGGCGATGAACATCAAGCAACCGATAACGAGAAACGGCATTGGCGAAACGCCCGCCGACATCGCGCGTCCAATTATGGGGAACAAAAAGACGGCAAACAGCGTCGGTCCGAGCAAGCTCAAACCCGTTTCCAGAGGCGTAAATCCGTTGATGCGTTGGACCAAAACGGGAAAAATATAGACCGACGTGAACAGCCCGATGCCGACCACGAAGGCTAAAATATTGACCAAAGCCTGCGTCCGCGTCTTCAAAATCGCGAGTTTTACGGCGGGATTAGGGATGGTCAATTCACGCCAAATGAAGCCAATCAAAGACAAAGTTGCCGTTACGCTCAATATTTGAATAGACGACGAAGCAAACCAATCTAAGGATTCGCCGCGCTCCAAAACGTATTGCAGCGCGCCAATGCCGACTGCTAACAAAACAATACCGAGATAATCAATCTCGATTTGGTCTTTTTTCTGCCCTTCGCCCTCTTTTTTGTCGATGAAATTGTAAGCCAAAACGGTCGCAAGCACGCCAATCGGTAGGTTGATGTAAAAAATCCAAGGCCAGTCCAAATGTTCCATCACCCAACCACCGACGGTCGGCCCCAAAGTCGGTCCCATCACGATGCCCATGCCGAATAAACCGCCCGCTTTTGCGCGGTCTTCGGGCGGAAAAGCGTCGAAAAGAATGGATTGTGATGTGGACAACAACGCGCCGCCACCGATGCCTTGAATGAAGCGCCAAAACACCAAAGTCCATAGATTTCCCGCCGCACCGCAGGCATAAGACGCGATTGTGAACAAAATCATCGAGAAAAGATAGTAGTTTTTGCGCCCAAAATATTCGCCCAAAAAGCCTGTCAACGGGATAATAATCACGTTGGCAATGGCGTAAGAGGTAATTACCCACGCTACGTCTTCAATATTGACGCCGAGACTACCCGCCACGTTGAACAAAGCCACGTTGACAATCGAAATGTCCAATAACTCCATAATTGCCACGGTTATCGTCGTAATAACAATGACGGCGCGCGCTAAACCTGTTGGATAAGTCATGTTTTTTTTATTTTTCAAATTAATGTCTGAACTACTTCACAGGCACAACAACGCCCACGCTCATCCCTGGACGCAACGGCGTTTCTGCCGAAGCCTTCGCATCAATCAAAATTTTTGTTGGCACCCGTTGAACGACTTTTACGAAATTGCCCGTCGCATTATCGGGCGGCAAGAGGCTAAATTTGGAACCCGTTGCGGCGGCAAAAGACTCGATTGTGCCTTCAAAATCCTTTCCTTTGTAGGCATCTACTTCAATTTTTACCTTCTGTCCAACGCGCATTTTGCCGACTTGCGTCTCTTTAAAATTGGCAACAACCCAGACATTTGAAGCATCAACGAGCGTCATTAACGGCTGTCCCGCGTTGACTAATTGCCCTAATTGCACGTTTTTACGTGAAATTTGACCTGAAATTGGCGCAGTTACCGCCGCAAAGCTCAATTGTAATTGTGCCAATTCTAATTCCGCGCGGCGCTGTTCAACTTGAATTTTCGCTACATTCACTTGTTGTGTTGCCGAGCCAACTTGCGTCTGAACGGCTGCTTTTTGACTGTTCCCAATTTGCGCTTGCCGACGGGCGGTTTCGATTTGCGTTTGTGCCGATGCCACTTGTTTTTGAGCGACAACAACGGCGGCTTCGGCGGACTCTTTTTCCGATTTTGCGTTGTCGAAAGCCTGTTGTGTTCCCGATTTTTCTTTCAATAATTGGTCGGCGCGGTTGAAATCTTGCGTCGTTTTCCGCACCCTAATCAAGGTAATTTCAACGTTTGCGGTCGCGGTTGCAACATTCGCTTCACCTGCGCCGATGCCCGCGTTTTGCGTTTGAAAAGTCGCTTCGGCAGTGTTGACATTTGCGCCCGTTGTGCCAGCGTTTGCGGCGATGAGACCGACGTTTGCTTCGGCGTTTTTCAACGCAACTTGGGCTTGCAAAACGCGAATTTTGAGGTCGCGGTCGTCAATCGTCACAAGCGTATCGCCCGCTTTGACTTGTTGATTGTCTTTAATGTTTACCGCCGTTACCCAACCGCCGATTTTGGGTAAAACGGGGACAATATTCGCTTCCAATTGAGAATTTTCGGTGTCTTCATTGTTCATAATGAACGACACTTTTTTGAAAATGAAGTAACCAACGACCGATAAAACGGCGGCGATAATGATGGGGCGAATGATTTTAGATGTATCTTGAGTTGCCATTATTTTAATTTTTTTTATTATATGACAACTTTCCAAAAGTTACAAACTTTTGGAAAGTTTAAAGTTCGTTATTTATTTTCCGACCGATTTTTGAAGTTTATAATACGCCGCTTCTGCCTCTGTTTTGGCGGCTTCCAAATTTAATTTGGCTTGCAAAACCATTGAATCGGCTTCCAATAAATCGCCAATTATGGCAACTTGCGCAGCGAAACGATTTTTTATAACCCGTTGATTTTCAGTAACTTGTACGATAATTTTTTCTGTCAACTTTATTTTTTCTAAAGCTGATTGATATGCGTAGAAATTAGCATTGACTTCCATTTTTGCCGCATCGGACAACTGTTGACGTTGTGCATTCACGACAACAACATTGGCTTGAGCTTCTTGTATCTGCGCTTTTGTGGTGTATAAAGACGTCAAATTATAGGACAATTGAATGCCCAAATCCCATGTTCCTTTGAAGGCATCTTGCTGCGGAAAAACGCGTTGATTCGGGTTGTTTAAATACGCATTGCCGCCTATTGAAATCGTCGGAAGCAGGATTCCTTTCGCAATATCCACGTTTTTTGCGGTAGCTTGACGGCGTAAATCAGCCGCTGCAAGGTCGGGACGCGTGTCAAGCGAAGCCAAATAGACCGTCAAATCGGAGATGCTTTTGTTCTCAAAAAGCATTTTTTTATCTATGTCAATCCGCGTAATCGTCGGCAAACCGAGCATCAAATCAAGATTGAAATTGGCCACTTCAATGGCGTTGTCGAACTCTTTTGCCGTCAAATCGAGCTGAGAAACGGCGATTTCAGCCTTTAATTGGTCATTTTCAAGGGCAGTCCCGTTTTTCACATAGCTTTGAATATCGTTCAACCGACCCCTCAGTACATTACCGCTTTCGGCGATAACTTGACGAGACGTTTGCAGTTTTGACAAGTTGAGATACGCCGCAATGATGTTGTTTCTAACTTCAATTTTATCGCGCTCGATGTCCAAAGACGCCGCCCGTTCAAGGAATTGCGCGGATTCAAAAAAGTTTTTTGCGCGCCATCCCGTAAACACAAAAGCCTGAACCGAAAGGCGATTTGTGAACTGATTTAGGATTTGTGGATTCAAAACCACCGCCTCCGTTGCTCCAGGAAATTTTGCCGAAAATGGTGTGATATTGTCGCTAATGCGCGTATAAGCACTGTTTAGTGTGACGTTTGGCACCAAAGCGTTCCAATATTGCAGCGTTTTGGCTTTCGTTGCGTCGAGTCGGGCGCCCGAAGTTTTGAGCTGTTGACTCGCTTCGATGCCGAGTCGCACGGCTTCTTCAAGGGTCAAAGATTTCGTCGTTTGACTGTTGGCAGTTAGTGTGGTTGTCCAAAAAATAAAGAGTAAAAAGTAATGTCTCATTTTTAACAATTAGATGATTTTTACGTGTTTTAAACGTTTGATTAACACTGATTAAACGTTTGATTAATTTTTTGATTTTCATTATAGTTTTTTTTGATTTTTTCAGATTTCGAAATCTAACTACGCGAATAAATGCGCTTTTATCATAGCTTTTAGATGTGTCCGAATGCGGGTTTTAAACGCTTCCGTTGTAACAAATTTTTCATCATTTGAGCCGACTAAACGGTTTGTCCACGACGGCATATTGACGAGTTGAAAGAGTGTTCCAAACAGCGATGCAAGTGTAAATTCGGGGTCAATATCCGCTTTGAACAAGCCACTCTCCTGCCCTTCTTCGATATAGGAAATGATAAATTTCCAATTTTGTTCAATGCCTGATAAAATTAATTCGCGGTGTTCTGTGCGGTGTTCGAGGGTCAATTCACGGAAAACTATCTTGTGAAATGAGCTGTCACCCGTAACACGCTCAACAAACATATCAATAATGGCGGAAATTTTGTCCCAAGCGTTGCCTTCTTGTTTTTGGATGAGCCGCAATTTCGACGCCGTTTTTGGGAATCGCTCCTCAATGATTGCCTTGAAAAGTCCATCTTTTGAACCAAAATAATAGGCAATCATCGCGATATTCACGTCAGCCGCTTCCGCCAAATTACGCGTCGTCACGGCCTCAAATCCTTTTTCAGCAAAGAGTTTTGAGGCCGCTTTCAAGAGCAGTTCGCGGGTATCGAGTGTCTCTATTTTCTTTTTTTTTGTCAACATTTTTGAATCGTCATTTAGGAATGTAGCGCAAAGGTAAACGGATAATTTAATTAATCAAACGTTTAATTAATTACAAAAAGAAGACCCCTCAGTACAAAAGCGTTTTTTCTTGCAAATTAGATACTGAGAACTGCGAAGAAGTCTGTTTACGCACTGTTTTTGCTACGCAAAAAGGCGTACTGCCAGAATTTTTTATGGGGCGAGCGTGTTTTTGAAGTAAAAAATCTTTGATTTTTTACTTCAAAA
>JAYUKJ010000164.1:0-1596 GCA_043764555.1 Saprospiraceae bacterium | reverse complement strand
AAACGCTCCGTTTGATAGCCAATATAGCTAATGCGGAGAAAAGTGACCCCCTCAGTATTTGGGGCATTTGAGAGGTTAAAATAGCCAAAATTGTTGGTCACAGTGCCAACTTGAGCCGTCGAATCGTAAACAGCCGCCCCAATTAAGCGTTCGCCGCTTGCCGCGTCTTCAATGTAGCCATTGATGGTGTAGTTTTTTTGAGCAATAAGATTTTGACATAAGAAAAATGTTGCAATAATAATTAGGTGTTTGAACTGCATGACGTTTTGGTTTAAACTACTGGTTAAAAAATTAATGTTTTAAAATATTTAATACGCCCCTTTTATCCTTATCCGAAACGGATGAGACGAGGATGAGACGAGGATGAGACGAGGATGAGATGAGGATGAGGATGAGGATGAGGATGAGGATTGCATTAACTTCAAACTTCCTGAGACAAAGGTAAAATCATTGTTTTTAATAATTCATATGGCAGCTTACATATTTTGCATAAAAAGCTATCTACTTACAAAAATACTCTTTTTAGGTTACGAGGCAAAATCAAACTAAGTACGCCTCAGCCCAAAATCGAAGCCAACCAAACGCGTTAATTGAAGTAAAATGTTAGAAAATACTGAGGGGTCCCCTTTTCCAAAATTGGTTTACCTTGCGGCATCTTTTTTCACTTTTAAAATCCAATTCATTTATGAAAAATAGCTTTCTACTCTTTGCACTGCTCTTTTTGAGCCAAACGCTAACGGCTCAAACTGCCGACGCCGATTCCGCTTTTGTCCGCGATAATTACTCAAAACGCGAGGTTATGGTTGAAATGCGCGACGGCATTTCGCTTTTCACAAACATTTATACCCCAAAAGATAAATCAAAAAAATACCCAATATTACTCAAACGGACGCCCTACACGAGCGCACCTTACGGCGATACCGCCTTCGCCAAAAGTTTTCAAAACAAGGTTTTGATGCGTGAACTGAACATTTTTGTCTGCCAAGACGTGCGTGGAAAATGGCTATCGCAAGGCAATTTCGTGGACGTTCGCCCCGTAGTTAGCGACCGAAAAACGTCGAAGGACATTGATGAAAGCACCGACACTTACGACACCGCCGAGTGGCTGGTTAAAAACGCCGAAGGCAACAATGGGCGCATCGGCGTCTATGGGATTTCTTATCCCGGATTCTACGCAACGAACGCCTTGATAAAAGGGCATCCCTCAGTAAAAGCTGTTTCGCCGCAAGCACCCGTGACGGATTGGTTTATTGGCGACGATTTTCACCACAATGGCGCGTTGATGCTCATGGACGGCTTCAGTTTCTACGTCAATTTTGGGCGTCCGCGTCCGAAACCCATCACTAAAATGGACAGCTACGTCGATACAAAAGTGATTGACAACTACGATTTTTACTTAAAAATGGGCGCTTTGCCAAACTATAAAAAGCAGTGGATGGGCGATTCTATCCAGTTTTGGAACGACTTGATGGCGCATCCGAACATGGATGATTTTTGGAAAAAGCGCAATATTCGACCGCATTTGAAAAATCAAACGGCTGCTTCTTTGGTCGTCGGCGGCTTGTTTGACGCCGAAGATTGCTTCGGTGCGTGGCG
>JAYUKJ010000163.1:0-1597 GCA_043764555.1 Saprospiraceae bacterium | reverse complement strand
TCCACGCTGTTTTACACACGCACTTTTGCACCATTAATTCATTGTTTTAATTAAATAAAAATGCACGACATTATTGACAAATTATCCACCATTAATTGTGAAGTGTACCCCAAAGGTTGGACAGTAAAATAGCTTTTGTTAATTAATTAGACGTTAAAAGTTTAATATAATTTCAGAGCGAAGGGTAACGGATAGCTACCCTCCTGCAATGAAGCGATGTACTTTTTCCACGCCAAAGTTAGTCATAAATATTTGTAAATGCAAATAAGTATCAGATAATTCCACCTTTATATATTGTGGCAGGAAATTGATTGCCTAAGGAGGAATGTTTCTGTCTGTAACAATGTTTGTACATATACTCTTCGATGCCGTTATAGAGCATTGGCACGGTATCAAAAGCATTTATGTAAATACAATTATATTTAATGTCCCGCCAAAATCGCTCAATATAAACGTTGTCAATTGCGCGTCTTACGCCGTCCATACTTATTTGTACTTCGTTGTCTTTCAACACTTTAGTGAAGGCGTTAGACGTAAATTGACTACCTTGGTCGCTGTTAAAAATAGTCGGTTTTGGGTGATGTGCCAAGGCGTCTTCCAGCACTTCGACACAAAATTCAACCGTCATTGTGTTGGATAGCGACCACGATAATATCATCCGACTATACCAGTCCATAACAGCGCACAAATACATAAATCCATGGGGCATCGGTACGTAAGTAATGTCGGTACTCCAAACGTGATTAGGATGTGTAATGACGACATTCCGTAACAAGTAAGGATACTTCTTATGCTCTTTATTTGCAATACTCGTTTTAGGTTCAGGATAAATCGCCTTTAAACCCATGAGTCGCATAAGCCGACGTATGCGCTTGATATTCACATCTTTATACGTATCAGAAAGATGTGTTAACATACGACGCGCCCCAAAATAAGGGAATTCAAGGTATAATTTATCCATCTCTAACATGATAGCCAAATTGTCGAGGCTTTCCGTTCGAGGCGATAAACCATGATAATAGCTGCTTCGAGAGACGCCCAAAAGGGTACACTGACGCTGAATACTCAACGCATCAGCACTATCTATCATGGATAGACGTCGTTCACGGCTATTTTGAGCTTGCACATTTTTTTTTCAAGTAGTCAAGCTCTACTGTAAGCTGACCAATCTGTTGAAATAAAGGCGACGTAATTGCCTCTATATCAATCACTTGCACGTTTTTACCGCCCGATTGCAATTGCTCAAAAAAATCGGGTAAGCCGTGAATAGCTTGTTTTTTCCAATCCGTGATTTGTTGCGGATGAAGGTCATGTTCTTTGCACATATCGCTCAACGTTTTGCGTTCGCGTAGGGCTTCAATGACCACTTTGCTTTTGAAGATGCCATCAAATTGACGGCGGATTTTTCTACTCATTTTGAGAACAGTTTGTACAAAGATAACAGCTTTAAACAATTATCTTTTGCCGTTTTACTGTCCAATTTTTGGGGAGCATTTCAGATATACTTAGCCGAACTTTGAGTACCTGTTGTGGAGGTTGACATGAAAGTTCCAACTTCATAGGCAACATCTTCTGCTAATAATTCAACCGAAGTAGG
>JAYUKJ010000162.1:0-5276 GCA_043764555.1 Saprospiraceae bacterium | reverse complement strand
TCCAATTATCGAGTTCGAGGCAGACGATTTTTGCCCCGTCTTTTCTGTAATGTACGTCTATGGCGACTATCATTTTGAATTAAAAATTAAAAATTAAGAATTAAAACACGCGACCAAGCGGCTATTGATTCAATTTCTTTTCAAACAATTGTACTTCATAATGCGGCATTTCTTTCTTCCAAATGGGAACAAAACCTTGACGCATATAATAATTACACAAGGCTTCATTGCGCGCAATGCAGTCCAAACGAAAATAAGGAATGCCTTGTTCGTGCAGCCTCGCTTCTATTAATTTTATGACCGTTGCCCCGATTTCCTGTCCTTTAAAAGCGGGTCGAGTCAAAAATGAATGCAAATAAACGGCGGCTTCGGTTTGTTCGCCCCAATACTCTTCGTCGCTGTCCATCAAGCGAAACATTCCTGCCAATTCTCCCGACTTCTCAACGAAAAAAAACACGTTGTCGTCAAATCCCTTTTGCACGCGATTGACGTAAGCGGGCGTCGGATTTATCCAATGTTGCCATTGAGCTGTGCCTTTTTCACGTAAAATTAAGGCGGCTTCTTCAAAAAGTGCCAAAGCCGTTGCCACTTCATTGGCATTCGCTTGTCTGATTGTGATGTCCATAAATTGTTTTTTTGATAAAAAAAGGCATTTATACTGAGGGGTATAAAAACGCTTCAACAAGTTTAAACCTGTTGAAGCGTCTTTGAATTAATTGGTAAAGGCAAAATTCATATCAAAATAAGCGTTTTTAATTGCTTTAAAATAAAAACGATGAGTGGCAATTCAAGCGGGTCGGTCGCGTCAAAGGTTTTGCTAACGCAATAATCGGAGCCATTCAGCACCGTAAATCGCCAATTTGCGCCTTGCACCCACGAGCCATAAAGTGGTTTTCCGTCCGCATTTAAGTCTTGCGACAAAATCATTGCCGCTAACATTTGACCTTCGGGGTCGTGGTCGTCGCCCTTTGAGCGTTTGTATTCTTGCAGAAAAAAGTAAGGCGACTTAGGGCGTCCCGATTTCATAGGCGTTGCCAACATACAATCTACTTTAACAGAAATGGGCATTTCGCGCACTTTTCCGACCAATCTACGCTCAAAATACGTACTAATGCGTTTGGGTTCATCCAATTGTGCCGCGAATAGAACGATGCTGATAAAGTTGATTTTTAATTCTTCTTCATTCCATTCGTTCCATTTTTGAATCAAATGTTGCCGCGCTTCTTCGAGCATTTCTATTTGAAAAGGTTTCAATGTGCCTTGTGCTTGCGCGAGCCAATTGTTTAAAATGGTACAGTCAAATATTTTGTCAATATCAAAACGGTCAATCACTTCGTTCACGTCGTAATGATTGATTTTTTCTATTTCCTGAAGCAATACTTTTGACATCTTGTGCGGTTTTTTAATGACTCGATAAATGAAAACGCCTAAATTCCGAGCAAAAGTAAGCCTAAATGCTTAAAAAACAAGCGTTATACTGAGGGGTCTTAAAATTTGTATCACGGACTTCAGTCCGTGAATGTTTTAAATATTCACGGACTGAAGTCCGTGACACAATTAAAGTTCTTTTGTCAACGTGTCCAACAACTTCAAAATCGTCGGCATCCTAAATTCACCCGCCATTGAAACCACGTGTTTGACCACCACATCTACATCAATACCGATACTCGTTACATATAAAGGTGCCGAACTCGCACCCCTCAGTATCGAACGCACATTTTTGGTATTTTCGTGAAAAGACGTTTTGGCGATGCCAACGACGGGGATTTCGCCTTTAAAATGCTCAAAAACGTAGCAACCCAATCCTTTTTTGCCGTCGTTGTCCAAATAAACGTAGCTGTCAACGATGATACATTCAACCATTTCGAGGTCAACGTATGCCATAATGTCAATGATGCACGGCAATTCGCGTTTATAAAATGCACCCGATTCATATTCTTCAATATCGAGTTTATAGACGATATGCGTCTTCGACGACACATTGTCTGTCCAATTATCGAGTTCGAGACAGACGATTTTTGCACCGTCTTTTCTGTAATGCACGTCTATGGCAACTATCATTTTGAATTAAAAATGTAATTACTCAGCCGTAACGCGACCTTAAGGTCGCGCTACTGAGGGGTATAAAAACGCTTCAACAAGTTTAAACCTGTTGAAGCGTGGTTGAATTAATGGCGTAAAGGCAAAATGCGGACGCGAAATTTTATATCATCCAAGGTAATCAAACAGCCATTTAGTATTTCAGTTTCAAATTGTGATAAACAATGTAAAACTTTTAAGCCAATTTCATAAGGCATAGAATTGTCCGTTCTTACTTGAAAAACACTTGGTTTCTCTTCATTTGTAAAAGCCAATATGGTTCCAAAGTCTAAATCAGACGTCAAAATAACCCAGTCATATTCGATTGCAAACTCAAATATTTGTTCGTCTGCCGCCGCCACATGACCAATACTTGACCAATGTGCGGCTTCATAACCATTATCGTTCAAGAAATTAGCCCATAAAGGCGACAAATTCATATCAATTAGAATTTTCATACCGCCATATTTATAGGTACTTCAATTTCTTGAACGCGCCAAGCGGCATAACGTAAAGATTGTTTAATATCCTCTAACTCCAAATAAGGGTAAGCCTTTAATATCTCATCAAAATTATGACCAGAACCAACTAAAGCGACTATCGCCCCAACCGTTACGCGCATTCCGCGAATGCACGCTTTGCCGCCCATAATTTGCGGATTGAAAGTAATACGTTCTAAATTTTTCATTTTTTCGATTTTAATTCCCGACAAAAGTAAGCCTAAATTCCTAAAAAACAAGCGCTACACTGAGGGGGTCCTAAAAATCATGATTTTTTTATTTTCAAAATTCGATTCAAAAAACCGAACACTTTTTGACGGTATTGTGCGCCGCCAATTTCGCCCACGTTGTTGTGTCCCGCGCCTTTGACAATAAAAAATTCTTTGTCGGCTGATTTCAAAGCGGCGAAGTTTTCTTTATTAAAATCAATCGGAATTTTTTCGTCGGCGTCGCCGTGAACCATCAAAATCGGTTGTTCAATCTCGCGGCAAGCGTCAACGGGTTTAATGTCAAACGGGCGAAACCGCGCAATTATCGCCGATTTTGACAACACATGACGCGCCAACCACCGACTTCTGATTTTAAAATAATCATAACCGTATTCTTCAATCACATTTTCGAGCGTATTAAACGTGCTTTCGACGATGCCAAATGCCAACCGTTTGTCGTGTCCCAAAGCCTGCAAAGCGACCGCCCCGCCGAGTGACGCCCCTTGAATCCCGACGGGCAAAACTTGTTGTCGCAGCAGCAACGTATCCACAATTTTTGACACGTCATTTTTTTCATAAAAGCCAAAAGTGCAAAATTTTCCGCCGCTTTTTCCATGCGCTCGTTGGTCATAAATCACGGAATTGAAGCCATTTTCGGCGAGTAAACGCGCATATCCGAGCCAGTTTTCTTTATTGCTACCGATGCCATGCAACAAAATAATCGTGGCTTTTGGTTCCACCAGTGCGTGAATAAAGTAGCCGCTCAACATCAAATTCGTATCGGCTTCGATGTCGAGTTTTTCGTATTGCAAACCAAAATCCGACGGCACGGCAGCCGAAATATTCCGCACGGGAACAATCGGCATATACGGCATTCCGTATTCTGCGAAGACAATAAAAAGAATACAAATAACAAGCATAAAAGAAAACGTGGCTAAAATCATGTGTTTCCAAGCGCGTTTAAGACCGTGAATTGAGTAGCGAGTCATGTTTTAAAGTAAGTTAAAATAGGAGAATTAATGCCGTGCCAATACTTCATTTAGGCTTTACGCGGACGCAAGATGTTACCAATTATTGAGAAAAACAAGTCTCACAGAATTGGCTTTTTTTGTCAATAATGTGTCATATTCGGGGCTAATAAAATTCAGATAGAAAATTATTATTATGATAAAAAAATGCATAAAATCAAGCATTTGAATCATTTTTAAAGTTTTTTTTGAAAAAAGATGGAACTAATTTGGTGGCTAATGAGTTTTAGCTATGTTTGCACATCAAAACAAGTAAAATAAAAAGGTGTCACTAAAGCATCAAAAGTTAACGTGGTGTTAAAACGATTTAACAGAAATACTTTTCCATCTATCGAAACGTTTTACAAACATCATTAAGAGAATAATAATCAATATGCGATTA
Source organism: Saprospiraceae bacterium (assembly GCA_043764555.1). GTDB lineage: Bacteria > Bacteroidota > Bacteroidia > Chitinophagales > Saprospiraceae > JAAFJT01. Next base: position 1,078 of record JAYUKJ010000162.1, on the reverse strand, counting down.
TATAAGTTTTATGTTCATGGGATTATAAGTTTGTTGTTGGGGCTGTCTCGAATGTTTTTCGAGACGGCTTTTTTTATGCCCCTACTTGAGCGGCGCGCTATAAGTTTCAAGTTACAAGGGCAGTCAAAATTAGCTTCTATTTTCGGCTTGAAGCGGGCAGTTCAATGCTTTTTCCTCAAAAACCGCCTTTTCTATTTAATGCAAAGCAAATGATATTAAATGAAATGTTAAACGGAATTAGGACAGTTGTGAATTACAAATAATGAACGTTTCTTTGATGCATGATTTAAAACACGATTGAAAATTGATTCAATAACTTTGAAATCATAACCGATAATCGATTTAAAGCAACGATTTAAAAAAGAAAAAAGATTAAGAAAAGAACAGGATAAATTCCCCTGGTTTTAGTTGGTTTTGTTTGTAATAGTTTGGAGAGAGTGGTGAATTATACCCACTCTCTTTTTTTATGCCCTTTTTTGAGGAGGCAATTACAAAAAGGGACCCCTCAGTATAAAAGCCGTTTTTTACTCGATTTTGAGTAAAAAACGGCTTTTATACTGAGGGGTCCCTTTTTCTTTTTTTAAACACATACTCACATAGGCCACATAGATTTTTTAGCTGTTAACTGACAGCTATTAGCTTTTTCTATGTGTCCTATGTGACTATGTGTTAAATAAAATCACTATGTGTTAAATAATCACTTCGCGTTAATCAGCATTTTGAACCAAAAAATGGGGTTCAAAATCTTTTTTCGCACGTCAATATTGTTGAACATCGAGTAAACCAAATCCGAAATCTGCACGTTGCGCGACGCCATCCACAAGACGAAATTAAAAATCCCGGGGTAGTTGCCCAATTTCTGCAAACGGTAGCTCAAATTCAGTTCCGTTCCCATCACCCGCCACACGCGCACATCGTGGTCTTTCATAAAATCTGCTGAAAAATCGTTCGCTTTCAAGCATTTTTCCGCTTGGTCGGCGGCAATGTAGCCACTGTAAACGGCGTTGCCGATGCCTTCGCCCGTCAAAGGGTCCACCAAACACGCTGCATCGCCAATCAACATATAATTATCACCCGA
>JAYUKJ010000161.1:0-5279 GCA_043764555.1 Saprospiraceae bacterium | reverse complement strand
TCGCGTTTGTCCTTCGTAAATGTCTTTTGGTGACGGTCGTCAACGACGTAAAATTCGCAACCCACAATCGGTTTCACGCCCTTGTGTTTCGATGCTTCCGCAACAAAATCGAAGACGCCAAACATATTGCCGTGGTCAGTAATTGCGACCGCAGGCATACCGTCGGCGGCTGCTTTTTTAAACAACTTGGAGATAGACGCTGCACCGTCGAGGAGCGAATATTGGGTATGGCAGTGGAGATGTGAAAATGTCATGTTTTTTCAATATGTATCACGGACTTCAGTCCGTGAATGTGTAGAAAAATCACGGACTGAAGTCCGTGCTACCTCAAAAAGAGACATCAAAGGTACAAAATCGGCTTGATACTGAGGGGGTAAGTTTTCCACAATTTGTTTTAAATATCAACAGGCGGGTGTGGATTACCGTTTAGGTTTTGAGTTTTGAATTTTAAGTGCCGTTTGATTGCATCGTAATATGAATATGTTTGTTGGCCACTTCCGAACGCCCTAAAACCTGAAATTGACTTCCAATAAAACATAACGCGGCAACAAGCGAACGCGGTTACTATTTTCTGCATAATCGCTCACCGAATTGTTAATAAACTCTTTGGTATTCAATAAGTTACGCAGCGATAAGCTCAATTGGCAACGGGTCGGTTTGATGTCGTAATAGGCCCACGCGTTGAGAAAATAATAGCGTTGCGGCGTGTTTTGACCTTGTTGAACTTGCGATATTTCGTTGTCTAATCGGGCATTAAAGCGTTTACCAAATCTTAAATACACATCAATAAAGCCGCCGACTGATGAATTATTGGCACCTGATGTTTCAACACCCCCCCTCAGTATTTCGGTCTTTGTAACCGCTTTTGACACCGTTAAAGTGCTGCCGAGGTGTACATTAAACCATTTTAAAAACGCTGTTCTTAACGACACATCTAATGCCCCGTTTTGCACTTGCGTTTTGCGAATATCCGAGCCGTTTAATGTGTTTTGATAATTAGATAAGCTAAAAGAAGGCTTTAATTTTAATCTAAAATAGCCTTTTGGAAAATAACGTTCAAGACTGCTTGTTAAAAATAAATTATTATTGCTTGATGCGTTATTTACTTTTTCCGTATAGTTAAAATCATTGTTAATTATAAAATCATTTCTATAACCGCCTTTATTGTCGGTATAAATACAGTTAAAATGCGCTAAAAATTGGTCTGTAAAATTGCCATAAGTGTAATTAGCAATAACTGTATTACTGTTTGATGGAATAAATACATTACTTCCGTGCTCAATTGTGCGATAATCCGTTACAATTAAACCTGTAAATAAATGAGCAAATTGTGGTAAAGCATAATTAAAAGCATAAGTACTAAATATAGTGTGTTTATCTTTTTCTTTTTTAAAACCAATTGTCGGCAAGGCATAAAAGCCTTTATTCTTATCCGCATTAATGGCTAAATTATGCGTTAAATCCGTTTGATAATAACCCGTTGAGACATCCGCTAACCATTGAATACCCGCTATGTTTTCCTTCCAATTCACGCCGAAATAGCCATTTTTCTCTTGAAAACGCGCCGATTTCTGAAAATCAGGCGTTATACTGAGGGGTCTGTCTTGATTGTTTTTTGCGGATAAATACGCCGCTAAATCATCGTCTTTAATCACCAAACCTGCATTAAAAGTTAAGCGGCGTTTGTTAGTTGTAATAAAATATTGCGTCGTTAAAGCGCCGTAATTCATGGGTTTACTAATTGATTGTTCCAATGATTTAAAGGCTTCATTTGTGTTTGGTAATTGTCTTAATTCGGTTTGATTAAATGTATAATTTTGATTTTGTTGATTATTAAAATAAATTAATTGCGTTGTAAAGGCTTTATTGTCATTAATTCTGTACGTATAATCAATTGTATTTGCCCAAAAACGCGCTTTATCCGTTACTTCGTTATTAATTTTATTGTCATTCGCCATTGTTTTTGATACATCAATTAATTGCGTTTGTTTCAGAATAGACACAAGCCGTAAAGATGATTTAATGGTTAAATCAGTTTGAAATTCTACATTACCTTCAATAACTTGTGGTTTATGCGTTAATTCATTTGTTTCATTTAATTGGAAAATAGAATCATTTAAACGGTATTTAAAATCATTGCGCACATACGTATATACGCGGTCGCGGGAGAGCGTAAGCCATCCTTTTAAACTTGATTTTTGATTGGGTCGCGTGATAAAATGACTTGAAATCAGAGCCGCTTGATTGAACCGATTGTTCTGCGAACGCGTATTTACTGAGGGGGTGCGTTCGATGAAAATAATGCGCGGATTGTCACTATTTACAAGGGAAGCATGGCTTTTTGCTTCATTTTCTTCTAAAAAACCATCATTCATCATTCTATCCGCCGTTGAGATTTGGCCGATTGTATTGTAATTTCCGAAATTAATGGACTTAAATTTTTTATTAATCGTCATTAAATTCAACGAATGATTAAAGCGATTATCCGAGCCTAAACCAATAACGGCATTGCCAAAAATAAGGTTTTTATGCTTCTCTTTTATGGTGATATTAATGACTTTATCGTCCGTTTTTTGAATACCTTTTAATAATTTATTGTCCGTAAATTTATCAATGATTTGTATCTTATCAACGACATCCGCCATCATGTTTTTAGACATTAATTGATAATTGCGCCCCGTCAAATCATCGCCTTCAATGAGTATTTTTTTTATGGGTTTACCTTGAACCGAAATGCCGCCGTTTTTATCCACTTCAATGCCCGGGATTTTAGCCAATAATTCTTCTAAATTCCTTTCCGTTGAATCTCTAAATCTATCCGCATTAAAAGTAATTGTATCACTCCTTTGAACGATTTTATTACTCGCCGACACAATAACTTCTTTCAACGAAAAGGCTTTTGGATTTAATTTAAAATCGAATTTTGGTAACGTATTTTCGCTATTTTCGACCTTAATTGCCTTAGTTTCATAGCCTAAAAGAGCCGCTTTTATCAAAAAAGCTTTTAAAGGATTCTCCAAAGTCAATTCAAATACCCCCTCAGTATTCGACGCCGAAAAAGCGACAATTGGTGCATTGTCGCTTTCTTGAACGTAAATATTGACGAAAGGAAGGGGTTGATTTAAGGAATCTCGAACTGTACCCCTCAGTATCAAAGGTTTTTGAGCAGTTAGTGTTAAGCTACTGGCAATCAAAAATAAGAGAATAACGGATTGGGTTTTATTGTTCATTGTTCATTGTTCATTTCTTGCTTAAATATTTTGCCTGGTTGCATGGATAGGACAACTCCCCGTGCGCTCGCTTTGGAAATAATAGAACGGACATATTCTTCTTCTGATTTCTGTAAAAAGCCATAATACTCTTTATAGTTTACTCGATAACCTAATTTAGGCTTGCTATCTAAAATTATTGCATCTTTAAGTGGAATCTCAACCGATTTGAACGCGTATTGCACTTTTTTTTCATCGTCCGATGCTTCTAATATTAACCCAGGTAGTCCATGAAACTTCCATGGTCCGTATGGTAGTGGAATTTGAACAGTAAACCACACTATGTATTTTCTTCCTCTAAAATTGGCAACAGCTTGTTGACAATCGAAAGTTCCTATCTTTTTATGAAGATTTACAACTTTCCAGTTTATTTTAGGAATAGGATATTGATAAGCAATAACAGGATCATGATGATTTATGTCTCTAATGATTAATGAATCCTCTTTCCAATTCTTGTAAATAATATCTCCTTCTTCATCAAAGAAGTAAGTGTATACTTTATTCGACCTACTTAATTGTTCCATAGCTTTTTGCGGATTAGCAGTATTTAACTCCTCTCCATTTGCTAATATTTTTCGTTTGGATTTTTCACCTTTGTTAGATATGCAAATTGACTTATTATTGTCAAAATACATGATCATTGTTGTTGGCTGCCCAAAGGAATCAATTTGTGTGTAGGAAATAGATCCTGTTAGTGTCTGGGCATTGATTTCGATTTGGCACAACACTAAAAATATTGAAAAGAATATTGATTTTAATTTCATAATGAATGATTGTTTAATTATAAATTAGGCGTGCTATTTCATAGAGTTGAACCGTCAACAGATTACATAATTTGACAAAATCTACTTAAATAAGTACGTCTAAGGACTTTGAAAACATAATTGCATACCGATTGACTCTAAAAAATAACACGCCTGTTAACATCTGTTAGCTGTTTTATTAGCAGAATTCAAGGCACATACTTACGGCGTCTTGGCAGCTATCGGGAGAACAAGCACAGCACATGCCGCGCCAAGAAGTCATACAATAAGTGCAAGGCTCTTCTTCAACTTTTGAAGATTCTGTAAGGTTTGAATTCACCGCCTCGAAAATAGCGATAGTTTCTGTTGCCGAAGGTACAACAATACCGTTCGAAGCGTAGGCAGTGACGCCAAAGGCAGCAAATGCCAAACACAAAATGAGTTTTTTCATTTTTAAAAAGTTTGAAAAAATTAAGAAAATAAATTTATAAACAAGCATCAGATTGCGCTGATAACTTGTCACAAAAGTATATACTCTTTTTAAACCCTACAACTGTACTAAATGCCCTTAAAACGCCCTCAAACGCCCGAAGTGTCCCTTCGCGTCCCTAACCGTCCTTGTCGGGAAAATAGCGTTTCCACAGCGCGTCGGAAATGCTCGGCGGACGGCCTAATACGGTCAAAATCAAGCGCACATCGTCGTCGGTTAGAACGCGGTTTTCGATGTGTAATTTTTTTCTTTTCATCCGTTTGCGTAAACCGCTTACTGAAATATTGTACCATTTGGCGATGTCTGCTCTGTAAACTTTTGGATTTTCTTGCATCGTGTTCTGTTCTGTAATAAGTGATTGAATTTTAGTTTATTGTTAAAGTTGTCTGCTTTATTTCTTTTCCACACGTTATATGTATAAGCGGAAGCGGAAGCGGAAGCGGAAGCGGAAGCGGAAGCGGAAGCGGAAGCGGAAGCGGAAGCGGAAGTTATAAGTACAGGGCAAATATAGCTTAGAATTCGAAGGCTCCAAATTTTTTATTAGATTTTAACATACCGTGAAAATATATGTTTTCAATTTAGTAGCTTTAACAAAAGGGCGTGTATAAGGAACGGACTCACTTTTATTTTTCTAAGATGCTGAAGGTACAAAAAACGCCAACATACTGAGGGGGTAAGTTTTTCACAATTTGTTTGAAACAGCAACAGCCGCGTGTGGATTACACGCGGCTGTTTTTGGAGAAATACTTAGGTGATAGTCAAGTTAAGGCATTTGCG
>JAYUKJ010000160.1:0-5282 GCA_043764555.1 Saprospiraceae bacterium | reverse complement strand
AATTTTTTCACAAAAATAGTGATTTATTGAATGAAATCATAGGATAAAAGCCCCCCTCAGTATAAAACGTTTTTTCCCTAAAAATTAATCCCAAAAATCACTTTTGCTGCGAACGGCGTGCCGGGCGTAAAATGCAATTCACTTACCGCTTCGGCCTCGTTTTTCAGACGACTTTCGGTATCAAATTGCGCTTCGTTCCATTTTGTGTTTAAGAGATTTTCCACGGAAAAACCAACATTAAAGCGTGATTTTTTATAAAAAGCCGACAAATCAACGACATTATAACCCAATGCGCGCACCGAATTTGATTCATTCGCAGCACGCTCACCGACAAGCCGATAGCGCAAAGAACCTTCGATTTTGCCGTCCTTTCCGCAAGGGAAATGCGTCGTCAAACCGCCCGTTGACGTTAAATTTGGCGCCAACGGAATCAAATTATTGGTCGGTAAAACGCCGCCAAAACGCTTTTCTAACAATCTTCCTTTGGATAAATTCACGTCAAAATCGGCAAAAAACCAGTCGTTTATCGTTGCCCGAACGCCTAAATCCAAACCGATTCTGCGGCTTGCGCCCTTGTTTTCCGTCGTGCCGTCGTCTCCGACAAACGCCAATTCGTTGTCCAATTCTAAACCCCAAACGACGGCCGAAATGAGCAATTTAGGCATCGGTCTGATTTGCAAACCCACTTCGCCACTCCACGCGTCGGGCAGTTTATTGTTGCCTTTGTCTTGAACAACTGAGCGGGCATCGTTGGAATGAAAACCACGTCCTGCGTTTAAAAATAATTTGTAATTATTTGAAAACGCGTAAGTTATGTTCAGTTTTGGCGCCAACTGCGCTTGATTGTTTTTAGCCGTGTAGTTCGTGTAAGTGGCATCAGTTGGCAAATTGTCCCTCACGTCAAAGTAAAAATAATTCAAACGGACGCCAATTTCAGCCCGTAGTTTTGGTGATAGTTCGTACTCATTTTTAGCGTAAAGGTGCGTTGCCGTTTCGTAAATTGTGGCACTCGCAACCGTGGCATCAGCGATGCGATTTGGCGCCAAAAACAAACCGTTTTTAACGTCGTCTTGCCGCAGTCCCGCGCCAAGTGTGAATTTATTTTTCTTATTTGACACGACGTATTTAGTATTAAATCCGAGAATCAAACGGTCGTCTTTTTGATTTATCATGTCGCCGTTGATAGAATCATTGGCAAAAAATGTGAAATTTGAAAACAAACTAAAATCGTACTTCGAAACGTAGATTTGCGCGTCAAATGATTGATTGTCAACAACTTTTGTATATGCTAAATTAAAGTTTTGACGCGCTGTTTTGCCGCCTTCTCGATTGTCAATTGCGCCAAAACGCGTAATTAATCCACTTTCAAGGGCGCGCGTTGGAATTTGTCCCGATGCTTTCCAATCTGAATTAAATTGAGACAATGTGAGCGCTAAATTGCCATTTTTACCAACGTCAAAATTGGTTTTTGACATAAAATTGAAGCGCTTAAAATTTTGCGACGCGTCAAAATACGACGGTGCATAAATGTATTCCGAAGCGACGTATGACGAAATTTTGTTGCTCGAAATCGGCAATTGATACATCAAAAGTGAGCGATATACTGAGGGGTCTCGTTTTTGAGTTGGCACGACGCCAATCTGCACTTGAAAAAGGTTGTTGTCGAGGCGGTCAAGCGTCTTAAATTTCACGGCACCCGCCGTTGCGAAATCGCCGTTTGCGGCGTCGTAAGTGCCTTTGGCGACCTCCGTATTTTGACCGTTTCGGGTATCAAAAAGTGCAAATCCAAGTAGCCTTGTCCGTGTCCGTGCGACGGCATATTGACGGGAATGCCGTCAACCGAAGCCGCAACGTCGGTGCCGTGGTCAACGTCGAAACCGCGCAAAAAAATCTGTTCCGCTTTGCCACCGCCCGCGTGTTGCGCCGTGATGAGACCCGGAACGTTGCGCATTAAATCTTGCGCCGAATTGACGGGTTTCAACTGAAAATCCAATGCCTTCAAAACCATTGAACTTGCCGCCGACAAAGCGCGGTCGCTTGTTATTAAAATTTCTGGCAACTTTAAAGCGTTGATTATCATCAAAATACGCAATTCGGACGTTTTTTCACCAAAAATACTGAGGGGTCCTCTTTTTGTTTGAAACCCTTCTTTTTCAATGCTAAATTCGTATTTTCCAATCGGCATTTGAGTGATTTCAAACGTGCCGTCGGCGTTCGTCGTCGTTTGAAAATTGTCCAAAATGACGGTTGCAGCGGCAATCGGGGCCCTGATTTCTTCGTCCAAAACGATGCCTTTTACGGTGCCGAAAATGGTTGCAAAGGCGATATTTACGCCAAATAGTATGAGCAAAAATGTATAAATGATTTTCATAAAAGCTATTTTTCAGATTCAATAATTTGTCTTTTTTGGACGTACGATTTTATTGAAAGAATGGATTTTTTAAAACCCACAATTTCGTTTTTCAAGGTCCAAACGATTGCAGCGCAACCCGAAGGTCGCGTCACATTCGCGGCACAGGCAACGACATTAAAATAGATTTTCAAAAATCAAAGATACTGAGGAGTCCAAAACTGATTGGCTTTACTTACTTTTGCGGCGCCATAAGGCAATTTTCACAACCAATTATTTTTTCAAAATAAAGACTATGAAAATAGACGTAATTCTCGGCTTGCAATGGGGTGACGAAGGCAAAGGCAAAATCGTTGACTTTTTGGCAACCGAATACGACATCGTGGCGCGCTTTCAGGGCGGCCCGAACGCGGGACACACGCTCAAATTTGGCGGCAAAAAGTTCGTCCTCCACACCGTTCCTTCGGGAATTTTCCGCGAAAACCTCATTAATGTCATCGGAAACGGCGTCGTTATCGACCCAATTACCCTTGAACGCGAAATTAACGGCTTGCGCGACGCCCAAGTCTCCTTCCAAAATCGCTTACTCGTTGCCAAAAAAGCGCACCTTATTTTACCGACGCATCGCCTCTTAGACGCGGCGAGCGAAGCAGCAAAAGGCGCGGCAAAAATTGGTTCCACGTTGAAGGGCATCGGTCCGACTTACATGGACAAAACGGGGCGAAACGGTTTACGCGTGGGCGATATTTTGTTGCCAAATTTCAGAACGCGTTACGACGCTTTGAAGGCAAAGCATCTCGAAATGATGAAGATTTATCCGCCTGTTTCTTTCGATTTAGAAGCCGAAGAACAGCGTTTTTTCAACAGCTTAGAAACGCTTAAATCGTTACAACTCATTGATTCTGAATATTATATCAATAAGGCTTTAGCCGCAGGCAAACGCATTTTGGCGGAAGGCGCACAAGGTTCAATGCTCGATATTGATTTTGGAACTTATCCTTACGTCACATCTTCTAACACTTTAACTGCGGGCGTTTGCGTTGGTCTTGGCGTTGCACCGCAAGTGGTTGGCGAAGTGATTGGCATCACAAAAGCCTATTGTACACGCGTTGGTTCGGGTCCTTTTCCGACCGAACTGCACGACTCAATTGGCGACCGTTTGCGGATTGAAGGCGCTGAATTTGGCTCAACAACGGGGCGTCCGCGGCGCTGCGGCTGGATAGATTTGCCGCAATTGCGCTACACGATTATGCTCAACGGCGTGACGCAGATTTGTATTACAAAAATTGATGTTTTGAACACGTTTGAAGAACTCAAAATGGCGACGGCTTACCGCTACGACGGCGTGGAAACGGACGAATTGCCCTACGATATTACCGAAATGCGCGTCGAACCCGTTTACAAAGCCTTCCGAGGTTGGAACGAACAACTCGCCGAGACCCCTCAGTATAACGACTTGCCGAAGGACTTAATCGCATTTGTGGACTTCATGGAAGCGTATTTGAAGGTGCCGGTGACGATGATTTCGACGGGTCCGGAACGAGAGAAGTTGATTTTGAAATAAGGGTGAGTTATGAGTTTATGATGATTACTGAAAAGGTAATTCATTGTCTATCAGTATTTTATAAATAGAAAGCGCCGTTACTAATGACAATTAGTCGCGGCGCTTTTGATTGTATCAAGGCTCGTGAACACGTTATTTCCATATGAAAACGCCTTTATACTGAGGGGTCTCATTTTCTCTTACTTCAATCGTGGTAGATATTGTAAGATAACGAATACGATAATTATAAATATAAAATAATTTTAATTTAATATTTGGAAATAGTTTTGTTTTTAAAATATTGCCGTTTACCTTTGTTTTGTAATTAATGCGAATACCCTTCTTTTATGCTACAAAACGACTTAAAACTATTTTTTTAACTAAACTAATCATCGTAAAACATGAAAAATCCAGTAACGCAGCGACAAGCGCGCACAAGCGCGCACAAGCGCGCACTCATCTTCTTTTTTCTGCTGATTGCCAGCATTTCACAAAGCACTTTGATGGCACAAAGTAAAGCAGCACCTAACCTTTTCACGGTCATTGATTTGCCTAAAAATCTGACCGAAGCCCAAAAGGAAATGGTCGCTAAAATCGAAAAATATCCGAATCTCAAGAAGGTTACCTACGTGGACATTGCCGACGTGGATAAGATTCAAGACCGCGGGTATGTGAGTTTTAGTATTCCCGACGAAGGCATCAAAACCCAAGTCAACGTTAGACTTAAACGTCTTGAAATTACCAACGCCGAAAAATCCACGGCTTATGGTTTGAGCATGGTTGAAGGCGAATTCAGCGAATTGATGCTCAACAAAGAGAAAGGTTTGGTCTTTGGAACGATGCGCAATGACAGTAAATCTTATTTGATTTACGGCATTGACAAGCATTTGAGCGCAATTTTGGAATTGGACATTTCACAAATTGACAGAATGGAGTGTGGAAACAATGACGACACGGACGAAAGACACTCCATCAACGCAAGTCCTACATTCACACCTGAAGTCATTAGAACTTGCCAAACTACTTTAGCGACCACCGTTTTGATTTTGTACACGACGGCAGCAAACAACACTGACCCGAGTATATTTCAGACCGCTACAAATAGCGTCACAAGCCATAACAATATATTAAATAATAGCGCCGTAACAGCGGTAGGCTCTCAGCTTGTTAGCGTCGGTGTTGAGTTGTTACATGGGTTTGTTGAAAATGCTGGCAGTATAACAGGTGATGTTAATAGACTCGCAGCGAATACAACTGCCACGTTTAGGCGTAATGCAACGACTGCAGATTTTGTTGTTTTGCTAACCAACGCAACATACCTAATAAATGGGGGACAAATACTCGGCACAGTTTCACAAATTGACGCTGAAAATCCAAATGCTTACGCCA
>JAYUKJ010000159.1:0-5285 GCA_043764555.1 Saprospiraceae bacterium | reverse complement strand
AAGGTTTTGATTGGGACACGCAGCGGTGGCGAATGCTTAGAAAAGTATAAATTTCAAGGATTCCAAATTCCAAATTTTAGATTCAAACACCTTCTTTTGGAATTTGGAAGCTGAAATTTGGAAGCAAAAAAAGACCCCTCAGTATAAACGCCATTTTTTATCGTTTTGATGTAAAAAATGGCGTTTATACTGAGGGGTCCTTTTTTTGATAGAGACATGGAATATTTCAGGAGGTGTCTCAGATTAAAAAATAGTACGTAGTGCGGTTTAGATGTGGGCGAACGCCGCCCGTTTTGGGCATTTGAAAGAGAAAAATGAACTTCTGAACGTCCCTTGGAGCGTGGGTGTCACGGCAAAATATCGGCTTTCCAAATGTCCATTTCTTTGGTACTGCTGTTGAAATTGATGCCAATACCCATTTTTATACGGCTATCAGCGGCATACGAAACGGCATATTTTTTATTGATAATTTGATTAAATGCGGTTGTGGCGTCGCTGTTTATTTTAAATTCTAAGAAGTAAACGTGGCTTGGTGTTTCGACAATCGAATCGGCGCGGCCTTTTGACGTATGTACTTCACTTTGAACGTATAAACCTAAGCATTTGAATAAGATATGAATCAAACCGTGATAAAAACCTTCGACTTGCTGTTGCGTTTGATGCGTATAAACGTCAAAAGTTAGACCCCCAAAAAGAGCGGTTAAGACGTTTTCGACCGCTTCCAAATCGTTGTTCATAAACGCTTTTTTCAAATGCCGAACCGTAACACCGCCGCCGCCCGTTGTGTGTCCCATGTCATCGATTAAGAATGTGTACATCGCGCGCCGCACTTCATAATTCGGATACGACAAAATCAACTCGCCTTTATCGCGCTTCTCTTTTATCGTCAAATAACCCGCTTGAAAAAGCAAAGACGTTAATTCTAAATTATCCAAATTGTATTGATTTAAAAACGCCGTATCAGTTTCCACCGTTTCTAAATGAAAATAGCTTTGTTCAAGCATCATTTTGGTAATAAAAGTGGGCGTTCCCGTTTCAAACCAATATTCTTGAAACTCTTGACTGTCCAAAAACAATAAAATGCCGAATGGATTATATAAGCGTGTTTTACCATCCCAACTGTAGCCATTGTACCACAAACGAATTTCATCGAGCAATTCTTGTCGTGAATATTGCGGCTGAACGGGGCCGATTGCGTCAATATAATCGCCAAAATAGTGTTCCAATTCCTGCTGCGTGTAACCCAACATCGTTGCGTAATGCGGGTGCATCGTCAAGTCTTTGAGGTTGTTTAATTTAGAAAACAACGACACTTTCGTAAATTTGGAAATGCCCGTAATAAACAGCAAACGGATGTACGGGTCGGCATCTTTCAAAGCGCCGTAAAACAGCCCCAAAATCTCTTGATTAACTTTGGCTTCGGGAATTTTATGGAATTCCATATAATCCAAAATCGGTTTGTCATATTCATCAATCAAAATCACGACTTTGCCGTGCTTGTCGTGAATTTGTTTTATTAAATCTTTAAATAATGCTTTAATACCTGATTTTGAAGATGCTACGAAACCATATTCTTTATATATTTCTAACAAAGTCTTTTTAATGCCAATTTTTAATCCCTGTTCTTCATAGTCAACCGACGTAAAGGAAATATGAATGACGGGATTTTTTTCAGACCAATTCCACTTGTCGGCTATCCACAAGCTTTCAAAAAGGTCTTTTCTGCCCAAGAATAATTCTTGCAAAGTGGAGAGCAAAAGCGATTTTCCAAAGCGACGCGGCCGTGATAAGAAGTACATTTTTCCTTCCGTGCAGAGGTCGTATATATGTTGCGTTTTGTCAACATATATACAGTTATCTTCGCGTAAATCACGGAAAGATTGTCGGCTTGTGGGCAGAATTTTCTTTTTCATGCGACAAATATAAGCGATATTTGAGAATTTAAGCCTTAAAAAGCTGTTTATACTGAGGGGTCCATTTTTAAACCTAAAACCCTTCAAGATTGCTCGATAGATAATTTTGCAACGGCGAAGCCGCTAATTTACCCGTCCAATTCAGCAATTTGATGTACTGCACCAAGGCGTCGTGTTCCAAATCAATCAACCGCGATTGGCGCAATAAAATGAGTTCTTGCATTCGTAACAACATAATTGGCGACGTGCCTTCAATGCGTTTGTAGTAATCGAGGGAATAAAAAGTGCGGCTTTCGGCAATTTGTTGGCTTGCCAAATCGTGGGCTTTAAAAGTGTTATCGAGTTGCTGTTGCGCGCTAAACAATTGTAAATCAAGGGTTTCTTGCAGGTCTGTGAGTTTATTTTTTTCTTCCAATTGTTTAATCGCCAATTTATTCAAGGCAATTTTTGCGGAACCGCGATACGGCACAACGAAGCCTAAACCCAAAGACAATTCCGTTTGCAATTCCTTGGTTGGTCGCGCGCCGTATTTTATTTGGGCGTAATCAACGATTTTTTTTGTGCTTGCTTTTTCGACATCGAAAGCGGCTTGTACGACGTTGATTTTGGCTTCTTGGCGCGTCAATAAAGGATTTTTTGACGCAGTTTGGGGCAAATTGGCGACCAAAACCCGCATTTTACTGAGGGGTATCCAAACGCTTGTGTCAAGCTGAAAGGTATCTTTTGCGGTGAATAACAACTGCGAAAACTGTTCAATATTCTTAATTATGCCTTCTTTTTCCGCCATTTTTTGCTGATTTTGATAGACATTGTCTTCCGCTTTTATCAAATCTTCGAGGTCAAAATTGACGGATAATTTAGCCATTTTTTGCAAAACATCACGTTTGTCAAGGAAAACGACGTTGATTTGCCGATACAAATTGAGCGCATTAACGGCGTGTCGGTACTCAATCAAGGCTGCATAACGGTCGAGTAAAACGTCTTGGAACAACACATTTTGCTCGGCTTCTTCGGCGTTAATATTGGCGCGTTTCCACTTTTTTTCCTGCTTCATTTCTTCCCAACCGTTGAAACTCGCGCGGCTTTGATATTGCTGTCGTTGCAATTCAAAACGGTCTGTTTCGGTCTGAAAACTCACTTTTTCAAGAAAAGGTAGGCGATAAGTCGTTGATTTTAAGACATTTATCTTATCCGTTTGCCTCAAAACGGTCGCCTTTGTTTTAGCGGTTGCTAAAAAAGAAGTGCTTGTTATTTGACTAAATATCGGCGTGTCAAGACGTAGAAAAAACGCCAAAATCAAGGTGTATTTCCTGTATTTCATATGTTCCATGTATTTCATGTATTCCATGTATTTGCGAATTCATTCGCACCCGTAATTGCAAATTTATTTGCAAGAAATATTTGCAAAAAACAACTACAAATCATCAACAAAAACGAAGTAAATTAATAAAAAAGGCAGTTACTTAACTTAACACGAATTCTATCGAATTAAGAGTCGAAAGAACACTTTTAACACGAATTTTAGGCGAATTTTACGAATTTTACGAATTACACGAATTACACGAATTACACGAATTACACGAATTACACGAGTTACACGAATTATAGCGTCGTTATAATTCGTGTAATTCGTAAAATTCGATAAAATTCGTGTTAAGCTAAGTAGCTACTCTTTTTCAATATAAGCATCATCAAATGACAAGCGAATTTCGGTCAAATCTTCCACTTTTTTTAAGGCATCGGCCAACTCAATGCCTTGCATTTCATCTTTTAGTTTAATTTGATAATCGTATTCAACGCCTTGTTTTTTTTCATCATTCACAAAAACCCGATAGCGTTTTAACGAAGCATCTTGGGCAAATTTTTTGATGATGGATTGAATGACCGACAAATTTTTGGACCCCTCAGTAAGTGTGAACCGCAACTGTCCGACGAGGTTTTGCTTTTGACTAAACGGCGTTAAACGCAATATAAACACCACTAAACAAAAGAATACCGTTCCAATAACGCCATTGACGAAGCTGTGAACGCCGCACGCAATGCCAACGGCCATCGTTGCAAAGACGAATGCCACGTCGCGCGGACTGCTGATGCGCATTCGAAAACGAATAATCGCCAAGGCGCCAAAAATGCCGAAACTGCGCGCCAAACTGTCGCCAATTGACTGCATGATGGTCGTCGTGACGATGGACATGAGCAATAAAGATTGGATAAAATGGTCGGGACGGGCGACTTCTCTTGACGTTTTTTCGTAGGTGAAAACCAACAAAAGCGATAAGCCTAAAGTCATGAGCGACGCAAAAAATATCAACGAAAGCGGTGTGTTTTGGGCGTTGTTGGCAAGAGAAGATATATCAAACATACATTTATGAATAATTGTAAATGATTGAAAAATAAGTGTTTAGTTCAAATTTGACAGTTCCTGCAAAAGCTATAGTATCTACACAGATTTTGGAACCACCTTGTGAAACATCTATCATTCCCGATTCTTCTTCGGGAATGATAGATGCCTTGTAGAACTTGTGTAGATACTATAGGTGTCTAAAATTGTCAAATCTAAAACACAATATTGTGCGTGAATGCCATGGCTTCTAAAAGTTGACAAATCTATAAATTTATACACAGAGTAAATGCGAACAGTTGCAAAGGCATGGATTTTAATTTGTATTTTATTCAAAATCAGTCGATTATAATTTTGATAACGACATTTAGGAAATTAAGAATTAAGCAGCAATTTCCGCTTTGTTTTTTTATGGCGGCATAGTTGCCAATCCTTCTGCTCCCAAAGTCCTAAATTCAGAGAATCTCAACGTCTTAATTTTTAATTTTTAATTTTTAATTCAAAAAAAAGGGACCCCTCAGTATCTTCGCCAAAAATCACCAAAAATCGACCTAATTAAAAATTAAAAATTAAGGCATTTAAAATTGCAAACCATTGATAGCCAAGGACTAATCGGCTAAAATTGGGGCTATATATTTACAATGACAGATATATTTCATCGGCGCATGACGCTCGAACACATCGCCGTTCAGACTTGGGAAAGCCTACTCGAAGAGGGACACGACCGCCTCGGCACTCTCGTGCGGCGCACGCAATTTGCCTACGATGATGCGATTGGTTACGCACAACGTATGCCGTTGCGGTATAATTTGAAACCCAATTATGGACAATTCGAGTTTTCTAAAAGCCATCGAAAACTCTTGCGCGACAATGCACGTTTGGACTTTCGCTTCGCCGTTGCCGTGGATTCTGATGAAAAACAAGCACTTTTTAACCGTTGGTACATCGCCCGATTTGGTCACGCCGAGTCTTTGGGCATTTGGTTTAAGCAAGATACGCCGATTAGAAGTTACGATTTGTTGGTCTATAAA
>JAYUKJ010000158.1:0-5286 GCA_043764555.1 Saprospiraceae bacterium | reverse complement strand
TCGTCGGGATGTAGTACAGAAACTGGCTGGCGCAAACCAACAACAGCAACACGAGAAAAAACTGAATAATACCTTTCGCTTGCATTTTTGTAGCTTTTTAAAAATAAGAAATTCGTGAAACAGACCCCCTCAGTATCCAATCGGTTTTGGCTGCTAACGAGGGCTTTTGGTTGTCAATGTTTTTTAATGTTCTTCAATTTAGATTATAAATCGTTGATTTCTAATGATTTACATAACATTTTTTTAACTTCATGAGAAAGTTTAAAAAATCGCTCGCAAATATAGATAAACTCCCTTCAAAACTATGCCTTTATTGGAAATGGATGCAAAGGAAAATTTTATTTGGATGCTTTGTATCTTTATATTTAGGCTGTTGAAAAAATAGGACCCCTCAGTATAATGCCTAAAAAACGATGAAAAACCGTGAAAATACCGTTTATACTGAGGGGGTCCTATTTTTTAGATAGCGCAACTTTTGAAAAATTTTCCAATCTTTTCAAATCTCAAACACTGCGCCTTCATCCGCTTTTGGGGTTAAAAAAACAGGTCAACCATCCGCTTATTCTCTCGTTTAATCTAAAAAAAGCGACCGTTCGACCCGCCGTAATTACTTTTAGGCGTATTCTTAAAATATTAAAAAAAATCCATCATTAAAAATTACATCATAAAGGCATGAAGCAGTTTCTCACATTCGTATTTGCCTCCTGTTTAGGCGTTTTTCTATCCATTTTTTTAGTCATATTTCTAACCGTTGGCATAGCGGGACTGTCGGGTTCGAGCGACGATACGACGGCTAAAAAAGCCGAAGCAAACAGCGTCTTAGACATCAAATTGGAATCGGGCGAATTGCCCGAAATGACGGATAATGTCGAAAAAAGTCCGTTTGAAAACGATAAAACAATGAGTATTCACGCCCTTGTGAATGCCATTGACCACGCCGCAACGGATGGTGATATTAAAGGAATCGCCATCACATCACGCACCTCGGTCGCGGGTTTTCCTAAGGCGCAATTGCTTCGCGAAGCCGTCGAACGGTTCAAAAAAAGCGGTAAATTCGTTGTCGCTTACGCCGACGATTTTTCTCAAGGGGCGTATTATATGGCGTCGGTTGCCGATACAATTATGTTGAATCCGAACGGTGACGTCGATTTCAAAGGTTTTGCGGCACAAATACCATTTATAAAAGATATGTTAGACCGCCTTGAAGTGAAGTGGCAGGTCTATTATGCAGGGCAATTCAAGAGCGCAACGGAGACATTTAGACTCGACAAAATGAGTGACCAAAACCGTTTGCAACTCCGCGAATACTTGACGGCTTTGTATGATTTGTACCTCAACGACGTCTCAAAATCACGCAATATACCTAAGGCTGAATTGTTTGACATTGCGGATAAATTGAAAATTCACAACGCCCGCGACGCCGTGCGTTTGAAACTCGTCGATACGGAAGGCTATTACGACGAATTTTTAAAAATGCTGCGCAATAAGTTGAACATCAACGAAAAAGACAAGATAAATTCTATTCGATTGACCGATTACGCGCAAGGTGTTGACCGTAAAATGGGTTCGGGTAAAGATAAAATTGCCGTCGTTTACGCCGAAGGTACCATCAATTACGGCAACGGCGATGAAGAAAAAAGTGGTGAAATTGAGGGTTTACGCTACGCTAAAATCATTCGCAGATTGCGCCAAGACGACAAAGTAAAAGCGATTGTTTTGAGGATAAACAGCGGCGGCGGCTCGGTTGTTGGCTCCGATATTTTGTTGCGCGAGCTGCAATTGGCACGACAAGCGGGCAAAGTTATTGTCTCGTCTTTTGGCGAATACGCAGCGTCGGGCGGCTACTATATTGCGATGGCTTCGGACTCCATCTACGCGGAACCCGCCACTTTAACGGGGTCAATTGGCGTTTTTTCGATGATTCCGAGTTTCCAAAAAACGTTCAAATCCAAGTTGGGCATCAGTTTCGATACCGTCAAAACGGCGGCGCAAGCGCAAGGTTTGACGACCAATTTTGACATAAATCCCTACCAAGCCCAAATTTTGCAAGCGGGAACGGACAGCATTTATGAGCAATTTCTGAAACTTGTTGCCACCAATCGCCGCATGACCCGCGACGAAGTTCACGCGATTGCGCAAGGTCGGGTTTGGATTGCGGCAAAAGGAAAAGAAATTGGCCTCGTTGACCAAATCGGCGGACTCGACGCAGCAATTGCCTCGGCGGCGGCAAAAGCGGGTTTGACGGATTACAAAATGAGTGAATATCCAAAACCTAAGAATGCTTTGCAAGCGCTGATTGAACAAATGACGGGTCAAAAACCCAAATCGGACGGCATCAAAGCGGCGATTATCCGCGAAGAATTGGGCGAATATGCCGAGTTTTACGATTTTGCGAAGCAAATAAAAACGTGGCAAGGCGCGCAAATGCGTTTACCGTTTGTCCTGAAAATTCAGTAATCCCGTTATTTTAACACCACAAAAAAAACCGCTGAAGTGTTGTGCTTCAGCGGTTTTTTTTGTGCAATTTAAAAAAAAAGGGACCCCTCAGTATAAAAGCGTTTTTTTGCTCAAAATTAGCAAAAAACGGCGTTTATATTGAGGGGTCCCTTTTTGCCCACAAAGCATCTATTCTATTTTGTCGAATAACAATTACAAATTCAAAATGGACCACAGATTGGGCTGATTGGACTGATTTTCACTGATTTTCTTTTCGATTACACGTGAATTCAAAGAAAAAAATCGGTGTCAATCAATCGCATCTGTCCAATCTGTGGTCCAAGTTGGACAGCAACATTAATTTCTCCTTTATCATTTACGCCCTTACATTTGCCCAAAATTTGAAAATATGAAAAATCACGTTCTCGCACTCATTTTCTTAACGTTCGGTTCCCTTTTGACCGCTCAAAATGCAACAAACGGTCCCCTCAGTAAAGTGACCGATTTTCATAAAAAACGGCAACACGCACTGCTAACCGAATACGCCGCGTTTTTATCCATCCCCAACACGATGAATGACACGGTTTCGCTGCGCGCAAATGCGAATTTCATCGTCGAAATGATGAAAAAACGCGGTATTGGCAACGCCAAATTGATTTACGGCACGTCGCCCAACGCGATTCCTGCCGTCTTCGGCGACATAAAAGTGCCGAACGCCACGACGACAATTGTTTTTTACGCCCACTACGACGGGCAACCCGTCAACCCCGATAAATGGGCAGAAGGCTTGTCGCCTTTCACGCCGCAACTGGTAACAACTTCGCTTGAAAAAGGCGGTAAAATGATAGATTTTCCGAAAGAAAACGAGCCAATCGACCTCAACAGTCGCATTTATGGTCGCGCAAGTTCGGACGACAAAGCGGGCGTTTTTAGCATCATAACGGCTTACGACGCCTTGCGTCAAAGCGGTATTTCACCCAGTGTGAACGTCAAATTTTTCTTTGAAGGTGAAGAAGAAAAAGGCTCAACGCACCTCAACGAGATTTTGGAAGTGAACAAAGATTTGCTGAAAGCGGACCTGTGGATTATCGCCGACGGACCACTTCACGCGTCGGGCAAAAAGCAAATTGTCTTCGGCGTTCGCGGCGATGTGAACGTGAATATGACGATTTACGGCGCAAAACGCCCCTTGCATTCGGGCAATTACGGCAATTGGGCGCCCAATCCCGCGTGGAAATTGACGCGTTTGTTGGCAACCATGAAAGACGACAACGGGCGCGTGCTGATTGACGGTTTTTACGACGACGTAACACCCCTCAGTAAATTGGAGCGCGAAGCCCTCGCCGCGATTCCCGACCCCGCCGCGATGATGCAAAAAGAACTCGCTTTTGCGCAAGCCGAAAGCACCGAGCGGACGTATTTGGAATCCATTACGAGCCTACCGACGCTCAATATCAACGGCATTATCAGCGCAAACGTCGGCAAACTCGCCGCGAATATCATCCCGACGATGGCTACTGTCACGCTTGATTTGCGCCTCGTAAAAGGCAATAATTTGCAAAAACAGACGCAAAAAGTCATTAATCACGTCCGAAAACAAGGCTACGAAGTTTTTGACCGTGAGCCGACGGACGAAGAGCGGCTAAAATTTCCGAACATCGCCACAATCCGCATCGGCTCGGGTTACGATGCCCAACGCACGTCAATGGATTTGCCGATTGCTCAAAAAGTCGTAAAAGCCGTTCAAAATTCGACAGCCGACAAGGTGATTTTGATGCCCTCCGCGGGCGGTAGTTTGCCGCTGTATCTCTTTGAACAAGTCTTAAAAACACCTCCGTTGACCGTTCCCGTCGTCAATTACGACAACAATCAGCACGGCGAAAACGAAAATTTAAGGATTGGTTGCCTCTTCGATGGCATCGAAACGATGGCGGCGATTATGTTGTTGAAATAAGAGCGCGCGTGCAATTTCTATCAAAAAGGGACCCCTCAGTATAAGCACTGAAAAAAAAAAATCGTTGCCGTTTTCAACGGCAACGATTTTTTTTTATATAGTTATTTATCCGTAACGCGACCTTAAAGTCACGTTACTTTTAAGGACAAGTATTTACTTTTTTCTAAATTATACACGCATTAAAACGTATTTTCAGAAAAAAATAAATTGTTTTACCCGCCCCAAAAATGCATCAAAATAGCTTATATTTGCCCGATGAAAAGTAAAATATTACCACTCAGCCGCCAATCTTTCCGCACTTTACGCGAAGACAATTGTATTTATGTTGACAAAACGCAACATATTTACAAACTCTGCACGGAAGGAAAAATGTATTTTCTGTCGCGTCCCCGTCGTTTCGGCAAGTCGCTTTTGGTGTCCACAATCGCCGAATTATTTAAGGGCAATAAAGAACTTTTTACGGATTTATGGATAGCCGACAAATGGGATTGGACACAGACAAGTCCCGTTATCCACATCCCTTTTACATTGGTTGCCTACGAAGAACAAGGATTGAAAGCGGGGATTACAAAGACTTTATTAGAATATTACGACAATAATAATTTTGTAATTCCTTTGGATTCAAATATTAAAACATTATTTTATGATTTAATCAAACAACTGCACGACAAACACGGAAAAGTGGTTATTTTGATTGATGAATATGACAAGCCGATAATTGACTATTTGGAATTTCATAAACTCCCCGAAGCGAAGATAAATCAAGAGGTTTTGGGGTTGTTTTATGGCGCCTTAAAAGATGCCGATGAATACATTCGGCTGCTGTTTATTACGGGTATTTCTAAATTTACGCGGGTTTCGCTTTTTTCAAAATTGAATAATTTAATGGATTTGAC
>JAYUKJ010000157.1:0-5300 GCA_043764555.1 Saprospiraceae bacterium | reverse complement strand
TGTCCAAACTTCGGTATATTTTGTAATAAATGTAACTGTATTGTGTTTTTTAAAATAGAAAAACATTGTGTTTTCAAGAAACAAAACGCCTTATCTTTGATAGGGCGTTTTTTTTATGTCCCAAAAGTAATTTGAAAACTTCAAACTACCAAATTTAAAAATTCTGAAAATTCGTTTTAAAAGTCGTTTTAGTGCTTTTTCAGACGAATTTGCATAACTATATAACTGTACCTACTATTCTTAAAAAAGGTAAAAAATTAAAAAATTTCACCTACGTACCTACGGATTCACATACTACGTAATCACGGATTCACATAGCATACATAGCATAGCATACAGAAGTTAAATAAACAAGGAAATGAGACAAACAAATTAAAATAAAAAAAATATTATTTTTTTGGCTGTTTCCGTAATTTTTTTCCCGTTCGAGCTTCAAAAGCAGCAACTCTGCAATTTTCACAACAAAATTTCTGATTGTGAATCGAATAAATATAAGACTTCTCACAATGTAAACACATCTTTGTTTTGTCTCCTACGCTTGCCGTATATACGCTTGCCGTATGCGCGTTCACACCGTTTTCAGATGCTTCGTTTTTTCCAAAAAATCCAATTTTACGCTGCGGTTTTTCAGGTTGATTATCAGGTTCATTATCGGCGGCTACTTTGACTGTTTTAGGCATTTTCAAAGGCAATTTAATTACTTTAGTTTCTTTGCCTACGGTTTCAATCTTAACCGTATCGGTCAAAATATCTGCTTTAAAATCATACAGAGCCGACATACTGAGGGGTATCGGTTGAGACGGTGTTTTATCTGCCCAATTTTGTATTTTGGTTCTAAAATACACGTCTAACTTCTCTTTGACCGTTTCTACAAATTCGGCAAATATTGAGGGGTTAAAATGCCGTTGAGACGGTAAAGGCTTGATTTCAATATTTGCGCCTTTATGGTAAATCTCGTTCATCGTGAAGACCGATAGAAAAAACACGTAGCACATTAAAGTAAAATAACCAATATAACCCTTATAACGGTCTTTTTTAGTAGCTGCCTCATGCTTTGCCGTTGTGTTGTCCGTCGCAATGGTCGCCGCATCGCCATCGTTTCGGTCGGAGGCTTTGTCCATCAACCGCTTGCGCTCGGTTGCTTTAACTTCAATTTCGGCAGCTTTATCAGCTTGCAATTTAGCTAATTTAGTTTTTAATTCAGCTCGTAGCGAAGTGGCTTGTTTGCCTTTGGAATTACGCTCTACGGCGTTTATTTCGCTCATTTTCTCGCTTTCGGTTGCTTCTAGCTTGCCTTTGTACTTTGTCTCGATTGTAGCACTATCAGATGCAAAAAGCCGTTGAGCGGTCAAAAAATCGGCGTTCTTGGTACTATCGCTTCTCGATGTGGTTTTCTCAATCGGCTTTGATACCACAAAATCAGCAATATCCTTTGAGCCTTGCCAACTAAGCGTAATTGATGCCGTAAGCATTGCCAACGTCAAAATAAAAATGAAGATTGAAAACCACAAGTACAAGCCTTTAAAATGCTTATGCAAGATGGCCCTGATAGCATGAGGATAGACTTTTTTAAGCCCGATTTGAAGCAAAATGGCGCAAATAATAGCACCAATCATTGAAATAACGCCAACATACTGAGGGGGTACGATGTCAGCGAATGACGGGTAGATAAGCCCGTATAAAATACCAATTTCACACGCCCCTGTAATGATTTGGGCGATAGTGGCAACACTTGACAAACTTGTAATAAGTTCGGCGTAACGGTCGAAAAAATCGCCGTTAGTGGGTAAATTCCTTTGCAATTTCATACTTTTGCACTGTTTATTGTCCAATAGGACGGTTTATAGATAGCGGTTGCCTAACTTACTTTGGTCGGTTGGTAGGTAGCCGCTTGTTTTTAATTATTCTTCTCCTTCTCGTACTTATAAAAAAGTACCGCATTTTCTAACACATCCGCAACGGTACACTCGTTATCATCAGCATATCGTTTTAACCACTTTTTCAAATGTGGCTGCATAAGCGACGATAGAACTACACGCCCTATTGCAGATTCCTTTTTAGGTCGCCCTTGTTTTCTTTCACTTTCCATTTTCAATACTAAAATTTAATTATTCGCAAAGATACACTATTTACACTATTGCAATAGTATAAATAAAAAAAATTAAAAAAAAGCCGTACTAAATCATAGCACGGCTTTTTTAATAGGTTATTATTTAAGCCCGTAGTAGTCGAGTTTATCCTCTGCGGCAACCTTAGAAGCAGCAATTTCCGCATTAATCACCCTCAAACGTTCGATTTCTGCACGACGTTTTCTGTTTTCTGCCAACTTTATGTAATAGCTTACACCAATCACTACCAACGATATTACCACCGCTACAAGGGCAAATTTAACCCAATCGGGAATCTTCAGAACAGATACCTCAACTGTTTGTACCTGCGGCGCATGAAAATTCTTCATAGTCAAACCTTCGACCGCACCTTCTAATAAATCATTAACTGTCATTTGCTTTCAAGTTTAGAGATTCGATAATTATTATTAGGCAATTGGTCTAAAACACAATCCAAAAAGATTTGCTTTTTGCCATCAGTTGAAATAAAGCTATGCCATCTTTCGTCTAACTTAGTCTTTTCAACCACGATAGACGGCAACTCTATACCTCCATAAATACCATGTAAAGTCATCAAAATACGCCTGTTAGCCTTGACTTGACGAGCAATAGCATTTGCATTTTCATCACGCTTCGCAACACGAAAATTGTTGATAGCAGACTTGCAACTTTGTGAGCAATAATTACGGTTAGACCGTCCAACAAAAGAGTTTCCGCAATGCGGACAATTTTTACTTATCATGTTTTTGTGTATTATTTGTACTACGTTTTTAGCGTAGAATATTAAAAAAATTAGTGCATTTTAAGCGAATAATATCCGATTAAAGCGTGTTATATCCGTTTTTAGTACGCTTAAATGCACTAAAACGCATTTCAGTTTGGTTTACTCATTTTTCAATAATTTATCATCTTCATCGTTTTTTGCATCTAAATAGTTAGCATCAGACACTACTCTACGCCCTGTACTTTCTACCCTCGTCACAAATTCGCCCGTAAGTTTACCGCCGATTTCAGCAGCTTCATAATTCTCTGTAAAACCTTGCGCGTCTAACTCGACGGCTTTACCTCGCGTTAGTTCTTCACTCAAAGCCGTAAAAATCAGTTCTAATGGGGTCATGTGGTCACGCAAATTTTGACGGTCTAAACCTTTCAAATCTTTATGCTCACTAGGCGTTAATCCAAATGTACCCTTAGCAATGGTAGCCGTCAAAATGGCGTATTCTTGATGCTCCTTAACACCACGTTGCTTCCATTCGTCGGTTAACTCTTTACGCGTCTCAATCGTTTGCATACGACGCTTTACCCATTCATCGCTGTATCCCTTCGCCTTATACAACTCAGCTTGTCGCTCGCTCAAAAGTTCGGGGTTCTCAGCTTCATCAATAGCTTGTTTACCAAGTGATGCTAACCACAACTTTAACGGCTCTGCTTTTGGTGAAGGTACGGACATAATAATTCTGAATACCCCCTCAGTAGTAGCGCAGTCAGTTGAGCGCATTTTGCCATCAGCAGCAAGAAATTTGAACTTATAACAGACTGTTAATAGTTCATTTTCCCGTTTTTTAAGCATACCCCAATAGGCTTGCGGTTGTAAAGCATTAGTCAAAGTGCCAATAATATCAATAATTGAAAAATACCATTGGTCGTTATGCCAAGCCTTTCTAATCTCTGTACCCTCAAAAGGTATTAATTGATTTTCCATTACTTTATTGTTTTGTAATACTATAATTTCCTCGTCATTATTTGGTCGAATAATCATATTGTCAATTAGTCTATTCATGCTATCAGAAGGAATATAACCTGTCAATACTTCGCCCGTTGATTTATCTACCCAATCATGTTTAAACCACTTCCAATCCACAAATTTCTCCTCAATACCGCTAATTTCCTCTGTAATAATATCCTCAATATCCTCTGAAACGTCCTTTTTTAATCCAATGGATTGAAAAACCTTTCTACCACGCATAGCCATAAAAATTACGTCTAAGGGCTGTACAAACGTTGTAAAACCTTTTTCTGTCTTAGTAACAATCTTAGAAAAATACTTAAATAATTCTATTTCTGCTCCTTCATTTGCTTTTCTAACATCCTGCGCCTGGCTCGATGCACTTGGCACTCTTTTAAGCCATTCATTAACCAATTCTCTTGCGGCTACTTGTCCCTCTATAAGAAAATGAAAATGAGGGTGATAAGTAGATGTTTTATGGTTGTAAGTACATTCTAACTTTCTGATTCCTACCAATTGCCAATCTTGTTTACCTCTATGATGCCTCATTTTTATTGCATCTTGAATAGTTTTAACCGTTTTTAGCATAAAATCAATAGTTTCTTCCAAGTCAACGGCTTCACAATTTGGCAATGTCAGCGTAACAAATTGCTTATCTTCTAATTCTAAAAGCGGCATTTTATATCCTTGAATCAATTGGGCTGTTCTTATCCTGTTACAAACTGAACACCAACGGTTCTTACAATATTTGCCCGTTATTTTGTTTCCTTCTTGCCTTAAATTTTCATTACAGTAGTAACTGTTCCAATAGGATTTTTTAAGGTCAGAATTAAGACTTGCAAGTTTTACAGATAACGGAGCTGTAAAAGTTTTAGCCCGCGCACGTTTACCCAAAAACCCTATATCTTTGGGGTCTGTTACGAGTTGTGCTAATGTATCAAGAGAAGCCGTGTCAAATGTCCCCATAGTAGTATCCGTTTAGAAGTGAACTGATACTTTTTCCGTAACGACATTGAGCGACATGAGCGACATTGGGTTTTTTACTCACTCCCTCAAATTGTTCTGCAATGGTCAACACATACGTAAACTCAAATAAAAAAATGCTCCATTTTGACAGCACGGAGCAAATGCCCTTTCTGTATTGCGTCGCAATCGTCGGTCGTGAGACATAGGTTGCTCCCCAGCAGAGCCTATGTAATATTTTTATAATTCTTTGAATTAAAGACATTGTGTCGTTGATTACAACACAGTCGCAAGGCAGGAAATGCCAAAGAATTTCTACAAATAAAATTTGTAGAATAGAAAGAAAGATGTTTATCTTTGTCCCGAAATTCAGTTGCTCGTTCCCAACTCAAAATATACTTTCCGTGTCCAAACTTCGGTATATTTTGTAATAAATGTAACTGTATTGTGTTTTTTAAAATAGAAAAACATTGTGTTTTCAAGAAACAAAACGCCTTATCTTT
>JAYUKJ010000156.1:0-1606 GCA_043764555.1 Saprospiraceae bacterium | reverse complement strand
AACGCAATTAAGTGAGCGATTTTGCTCTCTGCGTCATTTTTAAAATAGACTTCAACTGCCATAGAATGAATTATTTATACAATTAAAAAATAAATAATGAGTGTTATTGAAGGCGTAAAAATAATTAATTATCAACGATTTAAGATAAGTTCTTTGAGTTTACGTAGGATGAAAACGATTTGAAGAAGGTCGTTTGGTTTTGTACTATCGAAAGTGATGCTTGCGTGAAGGGTTTTACCTTCCAAAACGGCAAATTCCCAAATAGTACCCGTCAACCACGCGCCATAAAGGGGTTTGTTGTCGTTATTTTTAAATTGAGCAATGAGCATCGCGGCAAGCATTTGACCTTCGGGGTCATTCGCCCCTTTTTTACGGCGTTTAAATTCTTGCAAAAAGAAATAAGGCGAGCGTGGCGAGGACAAGCCAAGCGGTGTTGCAATGAAGCAATCACAAACAACGCTTAGGCTTTTACCATCAATATCCGCCGCTAAATCACGTTCAAAGAAAGTATTTAATTTACTTTCCACTTCGATGTCGGCAATGAAGAAAAGCATACTGATTAGTTTCATTTTGACTTCTTCTTCGTTCCAACCGCTTACATGATACATGGATTTAGCGTGAATCGTATCGAGCAAATAGGTTTCAACATCAGAAAGCGTACTCGTTGAGGTTGTCCAATTATTAATGGTATCACTAAAAAACGTCTTAGTCAATCCAAAAGCGTCCAAAAGGACATCAGTATCATTAATAAGTTTCATTCTGTTAGCGATTTTAATTTTCTTAATTGTTAAAAACACAAAGTTACAACAAAAATAGACCCCCTCAGTATTTTCAAGTTTTGATGGAATTCTTGAAATAGGATTTTAAAAAAGAAGACCCCTCAGTATCTGACACAATTAAGCAAGCGCGAGTTTGCTCATACTTAACTCGGGGGCATTGTTGTAAAAGGCGTCGAAAAAAGCGGCTTCTTCTTCGGATATTGACCCATTCGGTAGGGCATCATCGGGAACGATGTTGAAGGAATCAATCATCTCAAAAGCGATTAAAAATTGCAAAAGCGCAACCGCTTTTTTAGTGTCTTGGATAGTAATTTGAACAGTCATAATAAATGATTTTTTTGATTGTAAATAGTTAATTATCAACGATTTAAGATAAGTTCTTTGAGTTTAAATCAATAATGTGTTGCAAAATACCGAGTAATCGGGGTAGGTCATTGATAAAATAAGAAGTGTCATCCACAATAATCGTTTGACCTTCCAATTTTAGGAAAAGCCATTCCGAACCACTTGTGCAAACGCCATAAAGCGGCTCGATGACTTGCTTGTGTTTTTGATTAAAAACCCGCGAGCCAATCAGTTGAGCTGAAACTTGGGCTAAAGGTTTGGGTTTGTCTATTTCGCCTTGTTTTGCTTCAAAAACTTGAAGAATCGGCGCAGTTAATTCTTTTGAACCGGGGGCTTTGGCGAAGATAAAATCACATTCGCCATTTAAGCCTTGCGAACGGTCGGCATCTAATGTTTCGCCAGAAAAAAGCTCAATAATATCTTTATTTAGCATTTTTATCTCGCGTAGAATTGGATAAATAACGGCTTCTGAAATCGCTTTT
>JAYUKJ010000155.1:0-1607 GCA_043764555.1 Saprospiraceae bacterium | reverse complement strand
ATAACGGTTTATTAATATTTTAATAATGCTTTTTAAACGATAATTTAAAGAATATGGCTAAGAGAACGATAACAGTACAAGGAACTGACATCACGCTTGTAGAGAATAATGAGTCAGATTTTATATCTCTTACCGACATGGCTAAGAGTTCGGGTGGTAATGAACAATTGATTTACAATTGGATGCGTACACGCTATGCCATCGAATTTATGGGCCTTTGGGAAGGTTTAAACAACACAAGTTTTAAACCTCTCGAATTCGAGAGGTTTAAAACTGAATCAGGCTCAAATACCTTTTTAATGACCCCTAAAAAATGGGTAGATGCAACAGACGCTATTGGCCTTTTCTCAAAAGCGGGCCGCTACGGCGGTGGGACATTTGCACATCAAGACATTGCCTTTGAATTTGGCACATGGTTGTCACCTGCCTTCAAACTGTATTTGATAAAAGAATTTCAACGGCTAAAAGAAGAAGAAAACAATGTCAAGGGTTTAGATTGGAATTTAAAACGCAATTTGTCTAAAATAAACTACCATATTCACACAGATGCTGTGAAGAACTACTTGATTCCGCCGCGTCTGCAACAAACGAAAGGGGAGGGGTTAGTCTATGCAAATGAGGCAGACTTATTAAATCTTGCCCTGTTCGGTATGACAGCAAAAGATTGGAAAATCAATAATCCGGAGGCAAAGGGCAACATGCGCGATGAAGCAAGGCCAGAGCAACTGATTGTTCTGGTAAATTTAGAAAATCTCAATGCGGAATTTATCAAACAGGGACTTAATGCCATGGAGCGTCTTAAGCGTCTTAACGATATTGCCATTCACCAGATGAATATTTTGACAACAGTTGCTAATAAATTGTTAAAATAATGTTTTAATTACGTTTTTATAACGGTATTAAAATGTAAATAAAGCATTGCTTATTTTCTACTGTCGGTAGAGTAACTAGAAATTTAGTTCTAAACAAATGTGAGTAGGGTAGGGGCTTTTAACCATAATTTTATCAAAAATTTTTGAGCATGACACCAAAGCAAATCGAAAAAGCAAAAGCCCAAATTGTGGCAATTCGCAAAACAATCGCCGCCGAAAAACGTCAATGGGGCGGCTATCACGACGGGCGCGGCTTGCGCTATGCGCCCCCTCAGTATTACGTCAAAATTAGCGATTTTAAAGGCGCGATGACGTATTTTCGATGGTTTCAAAAGAATTTTGAAGACGATTGCGGCACACCTTATTTCTTATTTGAGTGGTGTATCACGCTTTTTAAAAATGGAAAATTCAAAGAGGCAGAGAAAAAAGCCGTAGAAACTTTTATGTCAAATACCTACTTGATTGACAGATTTTTTGGAAAACCTTTTCATGCGTTATTGGATAAGTCGCCGTGTTCAGCATGGCAAAAAGAGCAATTGATACGCTATGCACCTTATTCAACCGAACAAGTTGCGTTAAAAGATTTCACTGATTGGTTAGCTCAATTTGTGCAATCTGACAAATACCAAACAATTACAGCCGCGTTTATTGAAACTGAAATACAGTTATTGACTGAACCCGTAGGGGCAAAAAGAAGCGAATTGGTAGATAAAAAGTGTCAGATGTTGGATGCTT
>JAYUKJ010000154.1:0-19905 GCA_043764555.1 Saprospiraceae bacterium | reverse complement strand
TGACCCGTCGTCGGTCCATAATCGTATTCGCCAAAAGTCATGGCGGGAATCCCCAAAACCAACGGTACACCGCTTTTGCCCGCGTCTTGCGCCATCTTGTCCATCAGCCATTTTACTTGCAAATAGGGTGTTTTATTCGGTGGGTTTTCCGTGTAATTCATCGTTTCGTCGCCCATGCCCGAAGCCGATTTTGGCAACGAAATGGCACCGCCAACATACACGGCTTTTTTAATACCAGACGCCTTGATTGCCCCAATAAAAGCGGTCATTTGCGCCGTTGCGGTCTGCATTTCTTGCGCCAAAGGCAAGGGTTTTGTGGGATAATAAGCACCGCAATTAATGACCCAATCCAAACCCGCAAAGGCGTTGATTAAGCTCGTTTTGTCGTTTAAATCCCCCACTCTACTGTCGTAGAGTAAGCCTTCGATGCGTGATAAATCCGCATTTTTGCGGTGAATAACCGTCAATTCATGCCCTTTTTGCACAACGAGCCTTGCCGTGTGGTTGCCAATCATACCCGTTGCGCCGATGATGCCTATTTTCATTTTTGATTAATTTTTAGATTCAAAAGTTGAATTAAACGTGGTTTGGGATATGCTTAATCCCAAATCTAAACATACGCCGCTGCCCGCTCCATTTCGCTTTTCAATTTATCATAATTAGCACCGACCATCGGCACGAGCGGCAACCGCAACTCGTTTTCACACAGACCTAAAATCGATACCGCTGCCTTGATGCCCACGGGATTGCCTTCGACGTATAACAACGTATGCACGTCGTGCAATTTGTCATTAAGAAACCGCGCTTTTGCAAAATCTCCCGCCAAACCAGCGCGCACCATGCCCGAAAATTCAACAGGATGTGAATTGGCAATGACCGAAATGACGCCATTTCCACCGCAAGCCACCATGCCCAAAGTGATTTGGTCGTCGCCCGAAATGACCAAAAACTCCGCGGAAGGACGGTGTTTTACGATGTATTGCGCCTGAACAAGGTTGCCCGATGCTTCTTTTACACCGACAAACTTATTACTTAATGCGGCAATGCGACAAACCGTTTCGGGCAACATATTCGATGATGTTCGGCCAGGAACGTTGTACAAAATAATCGGCACGGGCGACACTTTTTCTACTTCAACGTAGTGCCGAAAAATGCCCTCTTGCGTCGGTTTATTGTAGGCAGGCGAACTCGACAAAACGGCGGCAGCGCGGCGTAAATCCACGTTTTGCAAGCGTTCCAATAAGTGAGAAGTCGAGTTTGCGCCGAACCAACCCGCCACGACAGGCACGCGATTTCGGACTTTATCGACCGTAAAATCGAAAATTTGTTGACATTCTTTGCTCGATAAAGTAATCGCTTCACCCGTTGTGCCAAGCGACACGATGTAATTCACACCACCGTCGGCCACAACGTGTTCTGTGACGCGTTCGAGGCTCGCCCAGTCAATTGAAAAGTCGGATTTGAAAGGCGTAATTAAGGCAACGCCCGTGCCTACAAAATGTTGATAAAGCATGGTTTTAATTTTTAATTTCCTAAAGCATTGGTAGCCAACACTTCATAGTCGCCCATTCGGCTGTATTTTTCAATTCTTTGCTCAATGAGGTCGTCCGATTTTATGGGCGTTAATTCCGCCAACGCTTTTTTAATGTGTTTTTTCAGCGTCATGGCCATTTCTTCGGGCGCCGTGTGCGCGCCACCGAGCGGCTCGGGAATGATGCCATCTATGAGTTTAAAACTATACATATGGTCGGCGGTCAACTTCAACGATTCAGCGGCCTGCTCTTTGTAATCCCACGAATGCCAAAGGATTGACGAGCAACTTTCGGGCGAAATAACCGAATACCACGTGTTTTCGAGCATAAAAACGCGGTCGCCCAAGCCAATGCCAATCGCACCACCCGAAGCACCTTCGCCAATCACGACGCAGATAATCGGCACTTTTAGTTGCGCCATTTCTATCATATTGCGCGCAATTGCCTCGCCTTGACCCCGCTCTTCGGCTTGTTCATTGACATTTGCACCGGGCGTATCAATCAAGCAAATGACTGGAAAATTGAATCTTTCGGCCATCTTCATCAAGCGCAACGCCTTCCGATAGCCTTCGGGATTGGCCATGCCGAAATTGCGATATTGTCGCATTTTCATATTTATACCCTTTTGATGCCCAACGATTACGACCGTTTGACCATCAATATCGCCCAATCCGCCGACTATCGCTTTGTCGTCGGCGAAGTTGCGGTCACCGTGCATTTCGATAAATTTTTCGCACATCTGCTGCACGTAGAAAAGGCTGTAAGGGCGCTCAGGATGCCGCGACAACTGCACCTTGTCCCAACCCGTGAGGTTCGAGTAAATCTCCTTGATTTTCTCTTTGATTTTCTGTTCCAATTCCGCAATCATCGGCGCCACTTCGATGCCGCCTTGCTCGCCGATTTGACGTACTTTCTCCAGTTGCTCGTATAGGGTTTCGAGCGGTTTTTCAAAGTCCAAAAAAATCATGCTTGTCCTTATATTTTGATTTGTGAAATGCTTAAAAAGATGGATGTCAAGCGAGCCTAATGCCCAATGTCAAAGCAGTTTTAACTTAAAAAAAATGATACGCCTTTCAAAAGGACCCCTCAGTATTTTGAGCATTTTTTAAATAAAATAGCCAAAAATTAGCCGCTAACTTTCCAAAAGGTTGGAATTTTTGGAAAGTTTTTGAAAAAGTGAGCCGTTGCAAAAATAGCCAATTTTATGCTACAAGAAATTGATTATCAATTGTTTAAAGCGCAAAATTTTGACATTAGAATGTTGAATCCTCTTGCTAAATGTTGATGACTCAGGCAAAGGTAGAAAAGGTGGGTGATTGTGAATTAAAAATTAAAAATTAAAAATTAAAAAGCGGGCGGGACGCTTCCAAAACGCGCTTTGTTTGGTCAACAAAAAAAATCGTCTTATTAACGTGACATCGCCGCTCGCGATAATTCGACTATCATCTAACAAAGTCAATTCGAGGCCGTAAATAAACACATCGGACGGCAATTCAGTCCCGTTTAATGTGTCATTCCAACCGCGGATAGCGTCATTCGGCAAGAAATTTTGTTGCTCAAAACGCGATTTCCCCAACGGTTAAAAATGGCAAATCGCGCAACATTTTTCACGCGATTAGACGATTCGGTACTGATTTAAAATGTAACGTTACCATAAGGTCGCGCTACGGCTGAATGCACCCCAGACAGCAGAGGCGCCGTCCAAAAATTTTAACATAAAGTCCAGAAGCAGTCATTTCCACAATTTAAAAGCCGTTTTTTGCGCCAAAATGGGCAAAAAACGGCTTTATACTGAGGGGTCCCTTTTTTTCTAAAACGCGGCGCGTTACTTCTTCAAAGTCGGCGCACCATCAATAATCGCCTCGACTACTGAGGGGTCCAACAAAGTCTGAATATCACCGAGATTGGAGACATCACCTTCAGCAATTTTCCGCAAAATCCGCCGCATAATTTTTCCCGAACGTGTTTTTGGCAAACCCGCAACGACCTGTATCATATCGGGCTTGGCAATGGCGCCAATTTGCTTCGTAATTTCGATTAAAACCTCCTCTTTGAACGCTTTTTCGCTCACAATGGCGCGGTCGCAAATCACGAAAGCGTAAATCCCTTGCCCTTTAATGTCGTGCGGATAGCCCACAACGGCCGATTCTACGACAAAAGGATGCTTATTTATGGCGTCTTCCACTTCGGCGGTGCCAATGCGGTGTCCCGACACATTAATAACATCGTCCACACGACCGATGATGCGGTAGTAGCCATCTTCATCGCGTTTTGCACCGTCACCCGTGAAATAATAGCCAGGGAATGGACCAAAATAAGTCGTCCGAGCGCGTTCGTGGTCGCCGTAAGTTGTCCGAATCATGCCGGGCCACGGGAATTTTATGCACAGCAAACCCTCCACATTGTTGCCGTCAATTTCCTTTCCTTCAGGCGTCAATAGGCACGGTTGCACGCCAGGAAGCGGCAAAGTTGCCATGGTCGGCTTCAAATGCGTCACATTTGGAATCGGCGAAATCATGATACCGCCCGTCTCCGTTTGCCACCAAGTATCGACAATCGGGCAACGACTCTTGCCGATGTAGCGATAATACCACTGCCAAGCCTCCTCGTTTATCGGCTCGCCAACGGAACCCAAAATCTTTAAACTACTAAGCGAATACGGCGCAACGTATTGCAAACCAAAGCTCATCAACGACCGAATTGCCGTCGGCGCCGTGTATAATTGCGTTACTTGATGCTTATCCACGACTTGCCAAATGCGTCCCGCATCGGGCCAAGTCGGAATGCCTTCAAACATCAGCGTCGTGGCGCCCGCCAAAAGTGGTCCATAAACGATGTAAGAATGCCCCGTAATCCAACCCACATCGGCGGTACACCAATAAATATCGTCCTTATCAACTTGGAAAATATTGTCGAACGTATAATGTGCATAGACCATATAACCGCCCGTCGTATGCACCACGCCTTTCGGTTTGCCCGTCGAGCCAGATGTGTATAAAATAAACAATTCGTCTTCGCTGTCCATGATGGTTGCGGGGCAATCGGTCGAAGCGTTTGCCATTTCTTCGTGCCACCATTTGTCGCGTCCTGCCATCCAATGACAAAAACTGCCCGTTCTTTTCAACACAAAAACCGACGTGATGGAAGTCGTCATGGCTAAGGCTTCGTCGGCAATGTCTTTTAACTTTATTTCTTTATTACCACGGAAAGCACCGTCGGACGTTACGAGAATTTTGCAAGCCGAATCATTGATGCGGTCGGCGAGAGATTGGGCAGAAAAACCGCCAAAAACGACCGAATGAATCGCCCCGACCCGCGCACAAGCCAACATCGCAACTGCCGCTTCGGGCGTCATGGGCATGTAAATACAAACACGGTCGCCTTTTTCCACGCCGTTTGACTTCAAAACGTTTGAAAATTGACAGACTTGCTCGTACAATTCGCGATAAGTCAACGTCGTTCCCGCATCATTTGGGTCGTTTGCTTCCCAAATAATGGCCGCTTTGTTCGGGTGCTTTGCCACGTGGCGGTCGAGCGCGTTCTCCGTGATGTTCAGTTTTCCATTCAAAAACCACTTCACATCAGCGCTCACAAAGTCCCATTCCAAGACTTTATCCCACTTTTGTTGCCACGTGAATTTCTTGGCGTGCTTTGCCCAAAACGCTTCAGGGTCTGCGACTGACTTGGCGTAGTCTTCTTGATATTGCTCGACTGTTTTTATGATATGACTCATATTTTATTAAGTTTTAGTAACGTTGAAATACAGTTTTTTAGATGTTTTAAGCGTTTATACTGAGGGGTCTTATTTTTCGTAAAATTTTGATTATCAAGTATTTAATTTTGTAAAAAATAAGTATTCGCAAAATAATGGTGCGAATGTATCGAGATTTCTATATATTTTATCTCTTTTGTCAAAAAAAAATTTGACACCCGCTAAGATGTCAAATTTTTTGAGGAATTCCAGTGTAAAATTTCAAATTTCAGATTTCAGATTCCAAATTTCAGATTTCAAATTTCAAGTTCCAAATTTCAGATTCCAAATTTCAGATTTCAAATTCCAAATGTCAAATGTCAAATTTGGAATCTGGAATTTGGAATTTCATCCAAATTCAACGATTTCACGCACCGTATTAACGAGTTCGTCGTTGTCAAACGGTTTTGTCAAATAGACTTCGCCGCCGCTTGTGTAGCCTTTCATACGGTCGTTTGATGTGCCTTTTGCGGTGAGAAAAATGATGCGTAAATCATCAAAATACGGCATATTTCGCAGACGGTGTGCCACTTCAAAGCCGTCGAGTCCTGGCATCATCACGTCAAGCACCATAATATCGGGGCGAAAAGCGGTTGCTTTCAGAATCGCTTGATTGCCGTCGAAGGCCGTTTCCACGATGTAACCCGCTTTTTCAAAAAGAAATTCGAGCGCAATGAGAATATTTGGCTCATCGTCAACGAGCAAAATTTTAGTTGTTTTAATTTTATCCATTTTTAATGTTGTTCAAAACTTGTGAAAGTTATAAAGCTACTTTTCGTTTCAAGAAATAAATGTAGTGTTTTTTATAAATTCACAACATAATTGAGTTAAGAAATTTATTTGCCGCGTCTTTTTTTTAAAATTTAGGCATAAAAGGCGCGAGAAATAAATTTCGCGCCTACATTTAGGCGTAAAATAGCGCTTTAAAAAAAAAATTAAAAAAAAAATGAACGACGCATTAGGCAATAATTCAAACCCCAATTTAGACCCAAATCTAAATAATTCTTTATCTCAAAACGAGGAAAACGCACCCGTTGAAACACCCGTTGCGACCGCCGAAAGGACCCCTCAGTATAAACCCGAAACGATGCGCCCATTGGCCGTTTTGATGATGTGTTTCGGTTTTTTCATCATTGGCAACTTGATTACGGGCGGCATTAGCATCGGATTAGCGCAACTCGGCGGCTTCGAGTTCAGTCAGAAATTGGCAAATTTGAGCGCGAATTCACCGATTGACGACCGCAATTTTATTCGATGCATCCTGTTTCTAAACCACGTCTTCAGTTTCATTTTGCCCGCCATTTTTACGACAATTTTTGTTTATAAAAACTTGGCTGTCAAGTATTTAAAATTAGATAAATTTCCTCATCTAATCACAACGGGTTTGGCTTTTTTACTGCTCGTCGTGAGCGTCCCTTTGGTTCAATACAGCTATTTACTCAACAAAATGATTCCGCTTCCGCAATGGATGCACGGCTTGGAACAAGACACGTCAAAAATGTTGGAAGCCATCATCACGAAGGAATATTGGTACGAAGCGGTTGTCAACGTACTGCTCATCGGCGCCATTCCCGCGATTGGCGAAGAGATGATGTTTCGCGGCATTTTGCAGCAACAATTGGGGCGCATTTTCCGCAATGAACACGTGATGGTGTGGCTTTCGGCGGCGATTTTTTCGGCGATTCATATGCAATTTGAAGGCTTTTTGGCGCGCATGATTCTCGGCGCTTTGCTCGGCTATTTGTTCGTCTGGACGCGCAATTTATGGGTCCCCATGATTGTGCATTTGCTCAATAATGGTCTGCAAATCATCGTCATGTATGCGGCAAATATCAAGCCTTCGGAGATGGAAAAAATGGGCGACGCCGACAAAATGACGTGGTGGATGGCGCTGATTTCGTTAGGTTTAGTGGTTTATGTGGCGGGTTTGATAAAAAACAAGCGGGGCAAGTGCCAGAAGTTTGACGGTTAGAATGAGTTTTGATTATCTAAATATTAAATTTTTACACTTAATAAATCAAGCTAATAAGTTTTATTTACCTTTGAGCTGTTCTAATATTTTATTTTCTTTAATCAAACAAACTGTCATGTTCAAAAAATCACGCACTGCTATTTTAATCCTTCTTTTTGCCCACAATCTCGTTGCTCAAAAAATAGATTCTCTCTACCCACAAATCGACAAACGCCTTGAAGCCAATCTTAGTAGTAACGCTTTGCCGCCCGCTGAAAGCGCGCAAATTAAAAATGCGTCAAGCCTAAAAACGCCTGATTCTCTACATCTAAAATCGCTCGATTCTACGTCAATTATCCCTAAAAAAAGCGTAATTGCGCAACAAATGGACTCTATTTGGCTAAAAACGGGCGATACTTTGGTCGGTTTTATTGACCTTGACAAGGACAAAAACGTTTTTTTATTTTCTAAAGATACGCTGAAAAATATCGAATTGAACACCAAAGAAATTGTTCGGTTTGTGTCATTTCCTAAAACGGACGGAGCGGAACGGATGGACGTATTCTCGATTTTCGACGCCTTCTATTTTTTAGAAACACCGCCCGAAGCGACCATTCGTATTTTCACAAATCGCGTTTTCAAAACCGTTCTAAATGACGGTCCCAAACATCATATTGCCAAAACTAAATATTGTTTATTCAAAAATGACGTGCCTTATTTTCTAAATCGAGGTCGGTCGGAAGAAATTTTATTGTTTTTGATGAACGATTGCAAAAAAGTAATGGATGGTTTCAAAAAACGGCAATACACATTAGATAATTTCATAGAAGCCGTCACCCAATACAACCGTTGCAATAAATAGTTTTGAAGGTTTCAGAAAACGTCCTTTTCTACCTATCAAGTTGTTTGATTTATGACCATACGTTACACCTTTAGTTAAAATTTTGTTAAGGAATATTGCGCGTCGTGCCTCAACGTTTTAGCGTCAAGTCGTTGAATAAAAAACGGCGCTTCAATCATTAATTTTTTCTAATACAAAAAAGTTTTAACGTATGAAAATAACAAAATTTGCCCTTTTTACTTGCGCCTTGTTGCTTAGTTGCCAAGCGCTTTTGGGTCAATCCAAAACCTCCGTCGGGTTTATCCTTAGTCCAACGCTGGCTAATTTTAGAGATGCGCCCACTTTTTTTACAAAATCTTGGATGCCCACATTATCAGCTGGCACGGCGCTTAGGGTGCAGTCGAAAAAGGCGTTCTTTTTTCAAGCCGAACTCAGTTACGAACGCAAAGGATTCAATTTAAAAGGTGTCCAATGGACGGATTTCAACGCTGCTCCGTTTGGCGAAAAATTTACCATCCGTCACCAATTTGATTACCTCATTTTTACACCCACAGTTGGCTTCGCAACGCGTGGAAAAGTGCATTTTGAAGGCAGTTTTGGCGTTTTTTGCGGCTATTTGGCTCTCCGAAAAGATGCTTACGGTTTTAAACCACCTTTCGCCTCCTCTGCGAATATTCAGCCAAATATCAATGATTTCAACCGTTTCGACGTTGGCACAACGACTCGTGCAGGCGTCGGTTTCGACTTAAAAGAAAAATGGTCGCTCACCATTAATGCCGTCGGCAACGTCGGTTTCTCCAAGGTTTATAAGCCCGTTTTGGGCGCATCCGACGATTTTGGTAGAGACAAAACCGTTTCCTTAGGTTTACAATTGGGTCTGTTTTACAAAATTTAGGACCCCTCAGTATAAAACGAAAAAAGCCGCCTAAACACGTTCGTCTAAGCGGCTTTTCCTATTCGGGTAGAATCAATAAGGACAAATCTAATTCAAAACCTTTCAAAACATCTTCGCCCGATAATTTTTTGTCAAAACCTCGGATGATGTCAATTGAACCATCCGCTCGATAGACGTAACTGATTTGTTTTTTAGGGTCAATCAACCAACCAAGTCGGACGCCATTTTCTATCCATTCCTTCATTTTATCCTTTAATTCGGTCAAATCATCCGATTCAGACCGCACTTCTACGATAAAATCGGGACAAACGTGGGCGAATTTTTTGCGGTCGGCGGCAGGTAAAACCAACCACTTATCGAGTGTCAACCAAGAGGCATCGGACGCTCGAACGGCTCCCGTAGGCATCGTAAAACCCGCCGAAGGACTAAAGGCAATGCCCGATTTTTCTTCTTTCGACCAATTTCTAAGCTCGCTCGACACTTCCATTTCCGTGTAGCCGCTTTCACTGCCCGTTGGTTCCATAATTTTTATTGTTTTATCCGCCTCGCGCTCAATGCGGAGTGCGCGATTTTTTTGACAAAAATCAAAAAACTCATCTTCTGACATATCATTCGCAACGATTCTCAGATTTTGAGTTTTCAAGCCATTTAATGTTAGTCCGTAACCCATTGCCGTTAATTTTTTGACAAATATACACCCTTTCTTTAAAAACAAAATGTAGAAAACCAACAATTTAGGACCCCTCAGTATAAAACGCAAAAAAGCCGCCTAAACAATGCGTTTAGGCGGCTTTTTACATATCCAAGATTTGCCAACTTTTCAAAAGTTGTCAAATCTAAAACGTCGTTAAATGTCTAAGAGCAACGTCGTCGGGTCTTCAATCAATTCCTTTACTTTCACCAAGAATGTCACCGAAGTTGAGCCGTCAATCACGCGGTGATCGTAGCTCAACGCCAAATACATCATCGGGCGAATCACGATTTGACCGTCAACGACAACTGCGCGGTCTTTGATGGCGTGCATTCCCAAAATCGCCGATTGTGGTTCGTTGATAATCGGCGTGGACATCAATGAGCCAAAAACACCGCCGTTTGTAATCGTAAACGTACCACCCGACATTTCTTCAAGCGTCAACTTGCCGTCGCGCGCTTTGACCGCTAAGGCCTTGAGTTTTTGTTCAAATTGAGCGAAATTAAGGCTTTCAACGTTCCGAATCGGTGGGACAACCAAGCCAGTCGGCGTCGAAATTGCCAACGAAATATCGGCATAATCGTGGTAAATAATCTCATTTGTCGTGCTGTCAATGAACGCATTCACGTCGGGCATTTCCAACAAAACCTTCGCGCAAGCCTTCGCAAACAGCGACATAAAGCCCAATTTAATCCCGTATTTTTTAACAAAACGGTCTTGATATTTCTCTCTGAAAGCCATCACCGCCGACATATCCACTTCGTTGAAAGTGGTCAACATAGCCGTCGTATTTTTCGCCGAAACAAGACGTTTGGCAATCGTTTGACGCATCCGCGACATTTTCACACGGCGTTCAGTCCGCGCAAAGGCAACCGAAGGCGCTGCAACTATTGGCGCTGCTGCGGCAGGTTTTGCATCCGCTTTTGGCGCTGCAACTGGTTGATTAACAACAACTTGTGCGGATTTTTCGGTCGCAGCTTGTTGGGCATCGGCTTGCGTAATACGTCCGTCTCGACCTGTTCCTTGAACGTCCGTTGTGGCAATATTGGCTTCCGCCAAAACTTTTCCTGCGGTCGGCGAAGGTGTCCCCGTTGCGTAATTTGCCGATTGAGAAGCGGCTGCGGGTGCTGGTTCAGCGGCTTTTGTTTCTGCTTTTGGCGCGGCTACTGGTGCCGCAGTTGCACCCGCTGCGTCGGTATCGATTGTTGCAATCAAATCGCCGATTTTGAGGTCGGAACCTTCCGTAACGGCGTGTTTGATTTTGCCCGCCACTTCGGCAGGCAATTCTAAAGTGGCTTTGTCGGATTCAAATTCACAAATTGGTTCGTCCAATTTGACCATATCGCCGTCGGCTTTGAGCCACTGCGAAAGGGTCACTTCGGTGACTGATTCCGCAATCGCGGGAACACGTATTTCAATAATTGCCATTATAATTGTCTATTTTTTTATTGTCAATTGACTTTTTTACGACGTTTCTATGCGAACGTTTCTTAATTAATGCACAAAAGTCATTTCGACCGTCCGAACCGCCAAGTAAATGCACGTTTTTATTTTAGAAAAAATGCATGACGCGCAATTTTTAAAGGGCCCCTCAGTATTTTGAACAGCTTCAAGCGTTTTGTCGCACATTTGTCCGATAAATTAGAATTAGCTACACGACCACATTTAGTTACGGATTTACAGCTATTAGCTACAGATTTATGAATTTTACGGATTTACGGATTTTTAGCTACGGATTTACGGATTTTTAGCTACGGATTTACGGATTTTACGGATTAAAATCCAGTCGTTACAATCCGTAAATCCGTAAAATTCATAAATCCGTAGCTAAAATTAATCATGGTTAAACAATTAAAAAACAAAATATTTCAAAGAAAATGGGAAAAGAAATAGAAAAAAAATACCTGATTAACCCTAAAAAATGGGAAACCGCGCTCAAACCAAAAGGTGAATTTTACCGACAAGGCTATTTGCTCGCCGAGCGTGGTAAAACAATTCGCGTGCGATTGACGGAAAAAAGCGGCTTTTTGACCATAAAAGGGGAAATGGTTGGCATCACAACGCCTGAATTTGAGTACCCGATTCCGACGGTCGATGCCGTGGAATTGTTGAATACACTCTGCACATCCGAGCTGTCAAAAATACGGTACAAAATTAATTTCCACGGTAAACTGTGGGAAATTGACGTATTTTCAGGTCAAAATGAGGGTTTAATCGTTGCTGAAATTGAATTGGAAAGCGAAGACGAAGCGTACGATTTGCCCGATTTTATTGCCCAAGAAGTGACGGGCGAAAAGCAATACTATAACGCGTCATTGTCGATTCACCCTTTTCAGGAATGGTAAAAAGGGACCCCTCAGTATATTTCGTCAAAAAACGCGAAAACAGACAAATTAGCTTGAAATTGATGAAGTTTTTTAGCTTTGCGGCGTTTTTTAAAAGCTCAGATTCGAGAACTTTTCAAAAAGTTGTCAAATCTCTCCACATTTTAATTTCTAACTGAAAAGATGATTGATTTTATAAAAGGTCACATAGCGTATAAAAATCCCGCTTTTATTATCCTCGAAACATCGGGTGGCGTGGGTTATCGGCTCAATATTAGCTTGAATACATACGCCAAGATTGAAAAAGAAGAAAACGTTCGACTCTTGACGCACGTTCAGATTCGAGAAGACGCGCACGTTTTGTTTGGCTTCGCCGAAGAATCGGAGCGCGTGTTGTTTCAAATGCTCATTTCCGTTTCAGGCGTCGGACCAGCGACGGCGCAAGTGTTGCTGTCGGGCATGAACGCCGACGAAGTACGCTCGGCAATTTTGGGCGAAAACGAAACTGCTTTCAACAAAGTAAAGGGTATTGGACCGAAAACGGCGAAGCGGATTATCCTTGATTTGAAAGATAAAATCGTGAAAGACGGCGGCGATACGATGTCCATGAACTTGAGCGTTGGCAACAATACGATGCGCGACGAAGCATTATCAGCCTTGATGGCGTTAGGTTTCCAACGGATTGCGGTGCAAAAAGTGCTGAATAAAATACTGTTGGACAAAGCGGCGGCAACGGTGGAAGAATTGATAAAAACGGCCATTCGACAGTTGACATAAGGGATTTCAGATTTTAAATTTCAGATTTTAAATTTTAAATTTTAAACTTCAAATTTCAAATTTCAAATTTCAAATTCCAGATTTCAGATTTTAAATTCCAGATTTCAGGGTATAATCCTTCGTAAAAAAAGGAGGTTTCACGTAAAAAGAGCGTTTTGAGTCAAAATTTAGCGTTTATACTGAGGGGTCCCTTTTTTCCATTTTTTTTTATTTTGAAAACTAAAAAGCGTTAAAATTTCGTTAAGGAAAAATTTAAGGCGCAATAAACAGTTTTATGCACACCAAAGACCGAACGACTTTTACAGCTTTACAGTAACGCGGCTTTAAAATCGCGTCCCATTTAATATCGAAATTTAATTACAAATCCGAATTTAAAACCAGAGAATTTTATAGTTTCAAGTTTGAAGTTTGAAGTTTGACGTCCGTTCAAACTTCAAACTTCAAACTTTTGAACTCTTAAACTAATTAGGCTACTGACATGAACAGAAAAGGACTTTTACGCGACTTCTTATTGGGTTTTACACTCTTTTTGAGCTTCACCACAACGATTTCAGCCGCAAATCCATCCACTGATACCCTTCCTTTGCGCGACCGCAAGGGCGATTATCTCCGTGATTCGGTCGTCAATCCGTTTGATTTGCGCGACCCGTCGGCCGTTGAAAAAGGCGTGGAATACGACCCCACCACTAATCGTTATTACATTACCGAAAAAATTGGTGATAACTATTACCGCACGCCCACTTTTATGACTTTTGACGAGTACATGAAGTTCAAAGCGCAGAAGCAGGAGCGGGAATATTTCGAGAAACTCGGCGGATTTAACCGTAAAAACAACGGTGAAAAAGTGGACCCATTCTCTAAAGTGGATTTCTCGAACGCGCAAAACAGCAAGTTGAAAATGTTGTTGAAAAGCGTGGGTGTCAACGGAAAATTGCCTTCGGCGGCTAAATTGGACGTGAAAAAACTGAGTGATAACCTCATCGGGATGATTTTTGGCGACCCGCCAACGGTCGATATTCGCCCGCAAGGACAAATCGATTTGACCCTCGGCGGTGATTACCGCTACTATGCCAATCCGATTTTGCCGACTTTTGCGCGGACGACGGGCGGTCTGTTGTTCAACATGGACATTCAGATGAACGTGACGGGTAAAATTGGCGATAAGTTGAACTTGAACACGGCTTTTAACAACAAAGCGACGTTCGATTTTGACCAAATCATGAAGATTAACTACAATTCCAACGTGTTTAGCGAAGACGACATCATCAAATCCATCGAAGGCGGCAACGTGAGTTTACCGCTTCGGGGTTCGTTGATTCAAGGCTCGCAAAACCTTTTTGGCATCAAAACCGAGCTTCAATTCGGT
The DNA here is from genome assembly GCA_043764555.1 of Saprospiraceae bacterium. GTDB lineage: Bacteria > Bacteroidota > Bacteroidia > Chitinophagales > Saprospiraceae > JAAFJT01. Next base: position 5,777 of record JAYUKJ010000154.1, on the reverse strand, counting down.
CATTTGCGGATTACGGCGTTGGCGGCGCAACAAAAAAATCGGCGTCAAAATTTGAACGTTCAAGGCGGTAGCCAAGTTCAAAATTTTAGCATTCCGATTGACCAATACGATGAAAATAAGCACTTCTTTTTGAGCCATTTCAACCGCAACACGTTTGAAGAAGCGCTCGCCGAATTGCCGCTCATCAATTCCCAATTTTCGATTACAAAAATGGAAGTTTGGGTGTCAAATGAGCGCAACGAAGACCGCGAAGTCCGTCAAATCATCGCATTTGCCGACTTAGGCGAAGGCGACCGCGTGACGAATTTGCAGTCTTTGCGCGTGAATAGTGGCGTACCAACCGCTAAAAACCAACGTTTACCGAACAACGACGTCAACGATTTGTACCAACATCTTTTGAGAGATACGGCAACAACGCGCTCAGTCGGTAGGGTTGTCAATAAGCTCGAAGGCATTGATTACAACATGGTTCAAGGGCGCGATTTTGTGAAACGTTCGGCGAAAAAATTGCAATCGACGGAATATACGTTCGACCCTAAACTCGGTACGGTGAGCGTGCCGAACCTTGACCGTCAACAGATTCTCGGCGTTGCTTTCACGTATTTTTACAACGGAAAAGGACCGTACCAAGTCGGTGAATTTGCGGAAAACGTGCCGTTAGTTCAAGGGCAAGACTCGACAAGCCGCGTGATTTTTACCAAGATGTTGAAAGGTACGATTCAGACCCCCTCAGTACCGCTGTTCGATTTGATGATGCGCAACGTGTATTCGGTTGGCGCTTACGTGACGAACCCGCAAGACTTGCGCCTCGATGTTTATTACCAAGATGCGAGCGCCGACAAAGCGGAAAAACGGACGTTGCCAGAATTGCCCAAAAAGCCGTTGTTGTCGGTTTTGAATTTGGACCGCCTCAATCAAGTCGGCGACCCGCAACCCGACGGACAATTTGACTTTGTGCCGGGCATCACGATAAATCCGCGCAACGGACGGATTATGTTCCCGTTTTTGGAACCTTTTGGTCGCTCATTGAAAACGAAATTGCGCAGCGATTTGGCACTTGCCAGCTACGATACGGCAATTACGGCATTGATTGCCGACAAATATATCTACCAAGAATTGTACGATTCAACCCTTTTCCGCGCGCAAGAAGTGCAGTCAAAAAACCGTTTTATCATCAAAGGCTCGGTAAAATCGACGTCTTCAAATCGGATTCAACTCAACGCTTTTGGCTTGCGTCCAGGCGCCGTGACCGTGACGGCGGGTGCGTATCAATTGTTAGAAGGCGTGGATTATGCGATTGACTACGGTACTTCGACTCTAACGGTCTTGAATTCGGCTTATGTTGCGCCAAATATTCCGTTGAATATCAGCTACGAAGACAACGCGTTATTTGGCTTTCAAACGCGCACAATGTTGGGTTTCCGCGCCGATTATTCGGTCAAAAAGAAATTCAATATTGGGGCAACGTTCATGAATTTATTTGAGCAACCCTTCACGGCTAAAGTGAATTTTGGCGACGACCCGATTAACAATAAAGTGTATGGCGTTGATTTCAATTTCACGGAAGACGCGCCGTGGTTGACGCGTTTGGTCGATAAAATTCCGTTGATTCAGACAAAAGAGCCGTCAAAAATCACGTTTTCTGCCGAAGCCGCTTTGTTAGACCCTGGCCATTCTTCAGCCATTAATATTGGCAACGACAAAGGTGGCGTCGTGTATTTGGACGATTTTGAGGGCAGCAGCAGTCCGTTTTCGCTCATCTCTCAACCGAACGCTTGGCAATATTCTTCGATTCCGCAGAACAATCCACGCCTTTTCCCCGAAGCGAAAGCCGAAGATATTTATTCAGGTGTCAATCGGGCGGGCATGAATTGGTACCGAATTGACCAATTTATACGCGAAAAAACGGAACCCAAAGAGCGCGATAACCCTTACGCTATTGGCATTGCTCAAACGGAGGTTTTTCCAGCGCGGTCGATAGGAGGTATTACTTTAACCAATTTTTTACCCACTTTCGACATCCGCTACAAACCCAAAGAGCGCGGTCCCTACAATTTTGACATTTCGACGGGTCACACAAACGTCGGTGGCGTCAACGGCAAAGTATCGGCGGGTGTTCAAGGCGATTTGAGTTTGAGAGAACCCGAAACCCGTTGGGGCGGCATCATGCGCGGCTTAACGCAAACGGATTTTGAAGCAGCCAACGTGGAATACATCGATTTTTGGGTACTTGACCCATTCCTCGACCCGAGAAAAAACAATACAGGCGGTAATATGTACATCCATCTTGGCGATATTTCTGAAGATATTCTCCGCGATAGCCGCAAAATGTACGAAAATGGTTTGCCTTCGCCAGCGAATACGCAACTCAAAACGGACCCCTCAGTATGGGGACGCACACCGCGCACCGAAATCCCTTTGCCGAGTTCTTTTTCGGCAAATGACGAAGAACGCAAGGCGCAAGACGTTGGTTTTGACGGTCTGAATGACGCGGAAGAAAATGTGGCATTCAAAAGTTACGTCGATAAAATGTTGCCAAATCTTAACACAACGGCGCAACAACGCTTGAAAGACGACCCATCAAATGACGATTTTAAATACTACAATGATGCGAGTTATGATGCCACAAAAGTGACCCTTTTTGACCGCTACAACCGTTTCAACGGCGTGGAAGGCAACTCGGCAAATTCGACGGGACAAGACTTGCAATCGGGAACAAATTTGCCCGACGCGGAAGACATCAACCGCGACAATTCGTTTGAAGAAAGCGAAGCCTATTTCTCCTACAAAATTCCGTTGACGCCGAGTAGTTTCAATTCGACAAATCGCTACTATATTGAAAGCATTACGCCTAAGGATGGTGGGTCGATTCCGCCTTACAAAGCGCGTACATGGCACCATTTCCGCGTGCCAATTGACGCTTTTGACTCAAAACACGGCGCTATTTCCGATTTTAGAAGCATTCGTTTCATGCGCATTGTGATGAAAGATTTTGACGAAGACGCCACTTTGCGCTTCGCAAAAATGGATTTAATCCGCAACCAATGGCGCCGCTACAAGCGCGATTTGAACTGCAACGGCATCAATATTGGCAACAACAACGACCAAACGGGCGTAGAATTGCTGTCGATAAGCGTGGAAGAAAACAGCAAAAAAGAACCGTTCAACTACGTTTTGCCTCCCGGCATCGAGCGCCAACAATTGGCAACGGCGTTTGCGGCAAATGCGCAGCAAAACGAGCAAGCCTTGGGCATCCGCGTGACGGGTTTGCAAAAATGCAAGTCCAAATCGGCGTTTAAATTGTTCAGTTCTGATTTACGGATTTACGACCGCCTCAAAATGTTCATTCACGCCGAATCGGCTGAAGGAACGGCTTTAAATGGCAAATTGACCGCGTTTATGCGCGTAGGAGCCGATTTTGAGAAGAATTACTACGAATATGAGTTGCCACTTCAAGTATCAGACCGCACCAAATTGCCCACAACGAACCCGAACGGCGGAGGTACTATCACGGATTTGACGGCTTATCGGGAAGCCGTTTGGTTGCAAAAAAACACGTTCGATTTTGCCCTTTCGTTGTTTACGAAAGCTAAATTGGAACGCAATGCGAAAAATGTGGATTTGGGTGAAGAGTACATTTACATTGACCCTGAAAATCCTTTGAACCGCGTTAAAGTCAAAGGCAATCCCGACATCGGTTTGGTGAAAGGCATCATGGTCGGTGTGTCGAACAAAGACGAATCGCCGCACGACGTCGAAGTGTGGATAAATGAGTTGCGATGCACGGGACTAAACGAGAGTGCGGGCGGTGCGGCTTTGGCGAGAATGGACGTAAAAATGGCTGATTTTGGCAATCTCGCGCTTGCGGGAAGCTATCTCGGCGTGGGTTATGGCTCGCTCGACCAAAAAGTGCAACAGCGTAGCCGCGAGCAAGTTGTGGAATACAGCCTCAACGGACGCTTTGAATTGGGTAAGTTTTTCCCCGCAAAATCGGGCATCCACATCCCTTTCAATATTCAACATTCTAATAATACACGGACGCCTGAATACGACCCATATGATTTGGATTTGAAACTAAAAGATAAATTGAATGCATCGGCTGATTCTCTCAAACCAGCCATCAGAGACGCAGCGCGCACAACGCAAATAGTCAACGGTTTTTCGTTCGACAATGTGCGCAAAGACCGCACGAATGCGGAGCGCAAACCTGCGCCGTGGGACATTGAAAACTTCTCGGCTTCTTACGCGCAAACGAACGTTGAGCGGCAAGACCCGCTCGTTTTGTCGGATGCCAAACAGAGTTACAAAGGCAGTTTGGACTATCAATATTCACGCGAACCGTTGTACATAACACCGTTTAAAAAGCTGATTAAAAACGAGAAAGTTGAGAAATATTTGAAATTATTCACCGAATTCAATTTCAATCCGATTCCAAATTCCGTCGGCGTCAACACCATTTTAGACCGTCAAGTGAACGTGACGCAATACCGTTTTTCGGGCGAAGATATCGCCTACAACACCTTCTACGCACGGCGTTTTAATTGGGATAGAAATTACAATTTGCAATGGGATTTGACCCGCTCGTTGAAACTCAATTTTGACGCTAAAAACGTCGGTGTTGTCGATGAATTGAACGATTTTAACGCCAATGGCGACCCTGAAACGCCCGCCGCAAAGCGCGCTAAACTGAACGATGGACTTCAAAATTTTGGTAGAACAAAGCGGTACGACCAAAATATCAACGTCAATTACACCGTTCCGACGCGCAACATTCCGTACATGGATTGGGTCCAAATTCGGGCAACTTACGGCGCTAATTACGGTTGGGAAGCGGCGGCTTTGAATTTTGAAAAAGTGGGTAACAACATCAACAACAAACAAAATCGGCAATTGAACGCCGACTTAAACTTCACGTCTTTATACAATCAAATCAAGTATTTGAGAAAAATTCAGACGCCACTTTTCGCACCCGAAGCGCCCAAAAGGGCGAAGCGTCCTAAGAAAGGCGAAATAAAGGACCCCTCAGTATTGGAGCCTAAAAAGGAAGGTGAAACGCCTGAAGTAGCTGCCGAAACGGGTAAAAAGAAGAAACGCAAAGGCGACGAATACGAGCCAAGCGTTGCCGAAAAAGTGTTGATTCGCCCGATTTTATTGCTGCGAAGCGGACGTTTAAATTATACGGAATCGTTCAATTCTTACGTGCCTGGTTATTTACCGCAGTCGCGTCAATTTGGTATGTCGGATTTCTCGAAGCCAGGATGGGATTACGTTTTGGGTTACCAACAATCGGACGACGATTGGCTCGATGATGCGGGCGCTCGCTCGTGGATTTCACGCGATATTCGCCAAACGCGCCCCACTTTGAACAATTATTCGCAGCAAATCGACGCCCGTTTGACGGTCGAGCCGTTCACGGATTTCCGCATTGACATTGATTTAAACAAAAATTACACGCGCAATCGCTCGCAAGAATTTAGGGACACCACCGAAACGGGAACGGGCGGTTTGGTGCATACAAATCGCTTCGAAGACGGCTCTTACACGGTGACTTATTTCACGTTGAACACCATGTTTACGGATATTAAAACTGTTTTTCAGGAATTTTTGGACAATCGCCAAGTGGTTTCACAGGCGTTAAATCCAACGGGTGTGGCGCATCCTGAGGCGGCGGGTTACAAAATCGGCTTTGGTCCGACGAGCAACGACGTCCTGATTCCGTCGTTTATCGCGGCTTACACGGGTCGAACGGTGAACAAAACGCTCAATAATGGTAAGTT
>JAYUKJ010000153.1:0-1607 GCA_043764555.1 Saprospiraceae bacterium | reverse complement strand
AATTATTTTTGGCATTATGAAATAAATTACTTTAACTTTGTTCCAATAACATACAAAGACGGATGTTTATGCGTCCGTTTTCTACGATTAACATTTGCACCTATTTTTTTTTAATTTTTAAAAAAACTTTTTTAGCATGGTATCAAACGAAGATTTGCTCACTATGAGCGACGAAGAACTCACGAAAGAAATTGCGGAGCATCAAAAGCGTACGGCTTTGCTCTTTCAGACCATGGCGAGCAGAATCTTTAAAAAAACCAAAGGAGGAGGTTTTATGAAAGATGAAAACGTCAACGTTGCTGAATATTGGCTCAACGTGGCTCTAAACCATCCCGACATTATTGCAAAAGACCAAGATATGGTTGATTTTGCGGGCAAAATTGCGTTTTTTGAAGCCATCGTTTCAGTCACTACGCAAGACGCTCAAATCGGAGTGAAATTAAAAACGCCGCACGATATTGCTTCAAAAGATTGCGCAGCGTACACTTCTTACATCCGTAGTCAAGTTCAAAGTAGGAAATCAGACCCTATTTTCAAACTGATTTTAGATGAAGAGCCGAGTCCACGGAAATCTCCATCTAAGAAAGCGCCGCCGACTGCGCCGCCTCTTTAGGCGTAATCAATATCATTTAGAGAAAAATCGTTAAAGACCCTAAAGGTTTTTAACGATTTTTTTTTAACGTTCCGCGAACCGATTTAACGTTCCGCGAACCGATTTAACGTTCCGCGAACCGATTTGACGTTTCGCGAACCGATTTGACGTTCCGCGAATCGATTTAACGTTCCGCGAAAGAGAAAATTGGATTTATCCGTAATATAGATATGCCGCGCTATCAAAACGACAATTAATTGAAACGCTGCAATCAACGCCGTCAATTGCCAACCGCTTGTAAATCAAGCAATTACAACAGAAATCGTAACGATAAGTAAAACGAGAACGAGTGCTTTAGTTTTATCAGAAAGTGCTTGAAACATGTGGGTATTCGTTTTGAGTTAAGGAAAAAATAAGGAATAGGTGAAAATACGTTTGTTTTGTGAAATAACGGCTGTGTTATGCGAGATTTCCGTTCCAACCTAACGTGTTCCAATTTAACGCGGATTTAAAACTTTGTTCATTACCTACATCCTTTTTCAACGTAGAAACAACGTTTACCATCTTGAAACCACCGATTTTCAATCGGTGGGCTTAAATAAGCTACGACTCACATCTATCATCTATTCAAAGCATCCCATCCGATGTGATGTTTTGAATAGATGATAGATGTAGGAGTCGCTTTTTAACTTTTTTCTCGTTGAAACGAGGGGTTTCAAGATGATAGATGCTGTTTTCACGTTAAAAAAAGATATAGGTAATGGACAGGGTTTAAAACCCGCGTTAAGTTTTTACTAAAAAAGACCCCTCAGTATAAGCCATAAAAAACGCCGATTTCCGCTCAAAAAGAGCAGAAATCGGCGTTTTTTATGCTTTATACTGAGGGGGCTCTTCAAATGGAAAATACGGTGTTGACTTCTTTTACGGCGTGGATTAATGCGTCAACGTCGGCAACCGAATTATAGATGGAAAACGATACGCGATTGGTTCCCGCGATGTCGTAAAAATCCATAAT
>JAYUKJ010000152.1:0-1608 GCA_043764555.1 Saprospiraceae bacterium | reverse complement strand
CTTTTATAAGAAAAACGCTAATGAAAAAGCCGCCCCATTTCAACGAATGGGACGGCTTTTTTTTTAAAAATAGAGTACGGTCGTTCAGACTAACTGATTGACCAAGGACTTACCAAACAACCACTTTAATCGTCGCCTTTTGTCCTTGCAGATTTTCCAAAGTGAGCCAATAAAGACCCGTTTCGGTCAAATCGAGGCTTTGTTCGGTTGTTCCTGCGGGCATTGTCGTCGTTAAAATGGATTGTCCTAAGACATTTTTGACGTTTATACTGAGGGGTCCTAAATTGCGTTGCAAACGGATGGTGAAATGCCCACTCGTTGGGTTTGGAAAGACGTCAACCTTGTTGTTGTCGCCCAGTGTTTGCGTCCCGTTTGTTGCTGTAAAATGCGCAACGAGGGTTCGATTAGAATCAATGGCGAACGTGTAAATGGGCGTTGTGGCAACGATAACGTTGTTGTCGCGCCAATTCACGAAGCGGAAACCAGTCGCCGCGGTTGCCGTCAAATAAGCGTTGAGTCCCGCCAAATACGTGCCGTCGCCGTCAACAGTCCCGCCGTTTGTCGGGTTTGCCGTGCTTGTAACGGTGTAAGTGGCGCGTTGGAACTCCGCCGTTAAGAGCCGTGCCGTGGTGACCGTAAAACTGTATTCGGTTTGCGTGGACACCGTGACGCCGTTGTCTAACCAACGCACAAAGCGCCAGCCGACGTTTGGCGTTGCCTTCGCCGTTGCCACTTGTCCGAGCGTGAAATTGCCGCCGCCCGTCACCGTGCCGCCTTGGCTGTTGCTTGCGAGCAGCGTGACGGCAACCGCATTGGCCACTGACGTGTAGTTCGCCGTCCAACCCGAATAAGTGCCTGAGCCATCGGTCGTAAACGTGATAAACAGCGCGCCCGACGTGCCAATGAGCGAGTCGAAAGGTGTTGTTCCGCCGTTGAAAGTGCCTAAAAGACGTCCACTTGCGCTTGTGCCGTCGTAAACGGTGACGTAATCGCAACAAGATTCAAGCGAAAAACTCATAAATTTCATAGCAAGCCGCCGAACGGACGCCGTTGGTTGAATGAGCCAAGAGCAGTTGAGGCTGTTGCTGTAATTGTTGCTGCCGCTGCCGTCTTCAAAACTGCCCGAAGGCGTTGTGAGGCGCGTTAAACCGCTGCAACTGGGGCGCGTAATGAAATTGGCCACCAAAGAAAGCGCTTGGGTTGCCGAAAAACGCAGAGTATCGACGGTCGAAAACGTCTGTCCCGTGCGGGCGTCGGTCCAATTGACGAAGGCATAGCCGCCCAAAGCGCTCGCAATGAGCGTCACGGCGGACTCCTCAGTATAAGTGCCACTTCCCGTGACTGTACCGTACGAAAGACTGTAAGATTGGGCAGAAATCACGTAGCGGCGCACCGAATCGCACCGATAAGCACCCGACCAACCTTGACCCGCGCTGCTGCCGTCGGTTGTGAAACGAATAAACATGGCGCCGCTGTTGGCCACAACGTCGTTGCTTGGCACCGAGTAGCCGCTGAATGAACCAATTAGTGGCGCTGAACTTGACGTGCCGTCGTAAATACTCACGTAGTCGCAGCAACTTTCTGTCTCGAATCTGTTGAAATTAAACA
>JAYUKJ010000151.1:0-1609 GCA_043764555.1 Saprospiraceae bacterium | reverse complement strand
CTGAATAGTGTTTTGTACTTCATTTTTCACAATTAAAAATTCAACATTATCATGGATTTGATGAGCCTACTTAAAGACCAATTGACGCCCGAAATGCTCGGTCAATTGAGCCAACAAACGGGTGCAGCGCCTGCTCAAACGGCAACGGCAGCGGAAGGTATTTTTTCAACATTGCTCGGCGGTTTGGCTAAAAACGCGGCTGGTGGCGGCGCTGAGGCTATCTTGGGCGCCCTCAACAAAAACCACAGCGGCGGCGAAGGCGGCGGAATGGGCGACATCATGGGTATGGTCATGGGTGCAATGGCTGGCGGCGGCAGTCCCGCAACGAATGGTGCAGGCATCTTGGGACACATCCTCGGTGGTCAACAGCAAGGCGCGGCGCAAGTGATTTCGCAAGCGAGTGGTGTGCAGCAAAGTGGTGTTGCAGACATGATGGTTAAGTTGGCACCGTTAGTTATGGGCGTTTTGGGTCAACAAAACCAACAGCAAGGCGGCATGAACGCAAGCGGTTTGGCGAGTATGCTCGGCGGCGCCGTTCAGACGCAAAACAGCAACCCATTGATGCAATTGGCAACCCAATTCCTTGACAAAGACCGCGATGGCAGCATGGTGGACGACTTGATGGGCATGGTTGGCTCGCGTTTATTGGGCGGTATGTTCGGCGGTAAATAATCGCTGAATCGCTCGAAAATAAGCAAAAAAGGACAGCGATACCCTCAGTATCGCTGTCCTTTTTTTTTATTGTCAGATATTTTATCATTTATTTAACAGCCCATTTTCGCTACTAAGTGCTTGTAAAACGTCTGAACAATTAGGATTAAATTTAGAATTTGAGAAAAATAGGACCCCTCAGTATAAATGCGTTTTTTGACATAAAATCTTGACATTTCAAAATAAAAACGTCCATACCTTACCAACAATATCAAGCTAAATAATTGATTTTTAACTACTTATAAAATATTAAAACAATGACTAAGAAAATTTTTCTCTACGCGCTCACTGCGTCTATTCTCACTTTGACGGCTTGCGATGTCCTCACAAACGTGGCATCTACCGTTCTAACCAGCGCCTTGTCGAACGAAGACATTGGCAACGGACTCAAAGCGGCGCTCAATCTTGGCATCGGTAAAGGTGCCGACGAACTGTCTCAAAAAGGCGGCTATTTCAATTCGGCATATAAAATTTTGTTGCCCGAAGAAGCGCGTCAAATCACGGATAAATTGCGTGTGATTCCCGGATTTTCGCAATTGGAAAGCAATATTTTGGAAAAAGTCAACGCGGGTGCCGAAGATGCGGCCATGAAAGCAAAGCCAATTTTCATCAATGCCATCAAACAAATGACGTTTTCCGACGCTTTGAACATTTTGATGGGCGATAAAAACGCGGCAACGGCGTTCCTAAAACGGACGACTTACGACCAATTGTACAAAGAATTTAACCCTGCCATCGTCGAATCGCTCGATAAATTTGGCGCTCGTAAGTTGTGGTCCGATGCAACGGGTACGTACAACAGCTTGCCGTTTGTCAAAAAAACAAACCCGAGTCTCGACGATTACGTAACGACGGAGGCGCTTAAAGGCTTGTTTTCGATGGTCGAATTAAAAGAACG
>JAYUKJ010000150.1:0-19935 GCA_043764555.1 Saprospiraceae bacterium | reverse complement strand
TGCGAAAATGCGGCAAAACCTGATTTTGGTTTTGATGAAGTAGATTTTCCGCCGCAAAAAACAATTTATTATTCCCTTTGTAAGCACACAAACATCTTGCGTACTGAGGGGGGGCAAATGATTTGTGCGCCGCCGTCGGGCAATCCGTCTTTTATGGATTTGTGGGAAGTGAGTACGGCGTTTTTGAATAGTACACAGTCGGGAAAGCGTCCGTTAAGTGAATTGATGGATAAATTGTATGAAAAACCGTTTCGATTAAAAGATGGATTTGTTGATTTTTGGATTTTAGTTTTTTTAATCGGACACCATGAAGAATATGCACTTTTTAAAAATGGGACGTATATTCCACGCATAAATAAGGATGCTGCGGAATTATTTTTCAAAGAAGCTAAAAGTTATGAGATTAAAAAATTCAGTATTCAAGGTGTTAAGTTAGATTTGTTCAATAAATATCGTGAGCTAACAAAACAGACTTTTCAAGATGAAATTACGAGTTCAAGTTTTCAAGAAACGGCAAAGCCTTTTTTAGCTTTTTATCGAAATTTATCAAGTTATGGCAAGCAAACTAAATCAGTTAGCCAAGAATGTGCCGCGTTTAGAAAAGTTTTGTCGATGGCGAAAGATTTGGAAAAATTGTTTTTCGAGGAACTTCCTGCCTGTTTTGGAACAACAATGGAAAAATTGAATGACTCAGAAGCGGCTTTAAATGATTTTGTTGCACGTATTAATGACTGTATTTCTGAATTACGTTTGGCTGATGATAACTTAATTAAACACGTTGAAAATACTGTTTTAGGGACTTTTGGTATAGAAAACGATGATTTTGACGAATTGCGTCGTAAGATTAAGAAACGTTATAAAGACATTAAAGAACAGCTTTTATATCCTCAGCAAAAGACTTTATTGAATCGGATTAAATCAGAATCTCTTGATAAAAATGCTTGGTTAAACAGCCTTGTTCAAGCAGTTATGAAAAAACAATTACCTGAATTTTCGGATGAAGATGAACGGTTATTGAGTACTCGATTAGCCGATTCTTTCAAAGAGTTAGATGATTTATTGGTATGGAGTAAGTTGAACTTTGATGCTGAAAAAGACAATGCCTTTACAATTGAAATCAGAGGTACGGACGAATCTAAATTAAAAGCGAATGTTTTTTTAAGCAAAAAACAAACGGAAGAAATGAAGGAAGTCGAGAAGAAAATTAAAAAAATGCTGAAAGAGACTAAATATCCTGTAAATCGTGCCGCATTAATAAGCCTACTCAAAAAAAACTTAGAAGATGATAAAGACAGACCTTAAACACGTTTTAGGCATTTCGGGCGGTAAAGACAGCGCGGCATTAGCTATTTATATGCGGAGTCTTTATCCGTCGCTTGACATCGAATATTACAGTTGCGATACGGGCAAAGAATTGGCTGAAACGTATAAATTGATTGATAATCTTGAAGTGTATTTGGGTAAAAAAATCCGCGTGCTTCGCGCCGTTGAGGAAAGCCCCGAAGACCCTTTTGACCACTTTTTACAATTAAGCGGTAATTATTTACCTTCCGCAACGGCAAGGTGGTGTACTAAAAAATTGAAATTAGACCCGTTTGAAAAATACATTGCGGGAACAGACCCGATTGTTTCTTACGTCGGTATTCGCGGCGATGAAGACCGCGAAGGTTATATTTCTACGAAGTCAAATATTCAATCAATTTTCCCTTTTCGGAAAAATATTTGGAGCGAAGACGTTATTCGTAAAGTATTGAATAACGTGAATTTAGGTCAAATTGAAACCTATTATCGAGATTTCGCCGAGAATAAGCATCAATTAGACCGAATGTTAGAAGTCGCAACGACACCCCTCAGTATGCGCTTTCAACAAAGTCAAAAATTAGACGCACTTCTAAATATCAGTGTTTCAGACTTTAATCGGGTCGTTTTTAGTTTCTTGAAAACAACGGACTACCCCCTCAGTAAAACGACTGATTTTCCGCTTTTGACAAACGAAGATGTCTTAAAACGGGATGATATTTTCAGGATTTTACGCGAAAGTGGCGTCGGCGTACCCGCATATTACGAAAAACGTCCTTACGAAGTAGAGATTAACGGCATTATGAAAACGGGCTATTATTCACGCAGTCGGTCGGGTTGTTTTTTCTGTTTCTATCAACAAAAAATTGAATGGGTTTGGTTGTATGAAAATCATCCGCACCTTTACAAAGAAGCAATGTCTTACGAAAAAGACGGTTACACGTGGGGGCAAACAGAATCATTATACGAACTCGCTGAACCCGAACGCCGTGAGACAATTAAAAGAGAATATTATTTAAGAACTGAAAAACAAGTTAAAAAGCAAACGTCTCCTTATTTACTCGACCTTTTGGAAGATGCAGAAAGCGAGGGGTGTGCGGCTTGTTTTGTATAGACTATTATCAACATAAAAATTGCTCAAAATGATTGCATCCGCTTTTGACTTAGGTGAAAATATAAAGCTACAAACAGTAGAATATGTTTTACACAAGCCGTTGTGGGACAAGTATCCTAAACCCACAACTGATTTTTCATTTAAAAATTGGCAAAAAATAAAATTTTTAAATGATACTGGAACAGAATTTAATTCACAAATAAAACATATTCCCAATAATAAAGGCGGAATTTACATGTTTTTTATTAAATGTGAAATCATTTCTGGAATTACTGAATATCCATTTTATATAGGAAGGGCACAACTAACTGAAGGTCATAGTCTTCGCGCCCGTGTGAGATCATATTTCACTACGTTTTCTCGAAATGAAGAACGTCCAAAAATAACCAAGATGTTTAAATATTGGGGAGCGCAGTTACACTTAGCTTTTTTAGAGTTAAACGATAACACAGAAATTGTTGATTTAGAAAAATATTTAATTAATTCATTGCTTTTACCAATGAATGACCAGATACCTGAAAAGGAAATTCGTGAAGCAGTTAAAGCCTTCTAATTATGATAATACCAGCTATTCAAGCCAAAATAGGCAATTGGAAATATTATGTTTCTACGCTTACTTTTCAACAAGTGAGTGACTATGTATCAAGAATTGATGATGAACTTCATAAATCTGAGAGTCTCAATGAGCTTATTCAGAGAAGCATCACTAAAAACTTCATAAGTATCAAAGAATACATCTTAAATCAGCCAGAGTTGTTTTTTAACGCCTTGGTACTTGCCGTGTATAACGATTATCCTGATTGGAGGGAGATAGAATTCAAGTATGGAGAAGATGAAACCTATCAGATGGGTTTATTAGAATTTTCAAATAAACATAAGATTTTTCCTGTTGATGGACAACATAGAGTAGAAGGCATTAAAGCTGCGTTAAAAGAAAAACCAGAATTAGCCTCTCAAAGAATTACTGTTATTTTCATTGGGCATAATAATGACCCTATCGGAATGCAAAAAACACGAAGGTTATTTTCAACTCTTAACAGGTATGCTAAACCTGTAACAACGGATGATATTATTGCACTTGACGAAGATGATAGTGTTGCGATTGTAACTCGTGAATTACTTGAAAGTTTTGATCTGTTTACAGAAAACAGGGTGTTTAAATCGGGAAATAAAGGAATTTTAGATAATGATAAGGAATCATTTACATCTATTATTACATTATATCAATGTAATCGAGAATTGCTAAAAATTTTTAGAGAGAACCGAAAACGAATTGAACCAGATGTAAATAGAGACAAAAAAAGTATAGAGACATATCTTAAATTCCGTCCAAAGGAACGAGAAATTCAGCTATTTACCGATTTTTGCGTTGCATATTGGGAATCATTTAGAGATAGTTTTGATGTAATTCAATCTTTTTTACAGAAAGATGATGAACAACCTGCATTAGAATTTAGGAATAGAGACGATGGAGGTAATCTTTTATTTAGACCTGTTGGGCTTTTGCCTATGGTTCAAGCTTCTGTTGAAATTCATAAACGAACAGGTTTACAATTTAAAGACATTTTTGTAAAAATGAATAAAATTGATTTAACGATTTCAAACCGACCATGGAGAAGTGTGGTGTGGAATCCTAATGAACATACCATGATTATGGGTACAACAATGTTGGTAAAGTTGTTTTTTCTTTATATGTTTGGGCATAATGTTATCAAAAATCAAGAGATAAACAATCTTAAGAGTAAATATGCCGATAAAATAAACTCTGATAAACTTGACTCCGCACTAATTGATATTTTAGTTGTGGAAAGTTAAGTTCATATTTCATTTTCAAACTAATTCTTTAACTCAAAATCCGTTCATCATGGCAAGCATTATAACAAAACCCAAAAAAGAAACGGCATTAGTCCGTGTAAATCGAGTAACTTACAGAGACCAAAAACACGTTTACACTGTAAAAGTGAAATGGTGGGCTTACAATCCTTATGCAATTATTAACAAATACATGGCATCGGGTAATTTCTTTTTTACAGATGTAATTTTTGCCGATAAAAAGCAATCTGATGATTTTTTTGATTCAATGCAAAATGTTGAGTCGCATGAAGATTTTTTAAGAAGATGTGTTGCTATGGGCATACATGAGAACGAGTGGGTAGAAGACAATGAGCCTAATCGTTTACCTCAAAGCGTTTTTCAAGAGCATAAATCTTTCAGTCAACCTGTCATATTATAGAGAAATTAAATTTTATTAATTTCCAACTTTAAACTATTTTTCCCCTATGATAAACATAGAAAAAGCCTTCGTTACGGAAAACCGAAGCGTTTACGATTTTTTTCAACAACCTGGCTTCGGCTTTTACATTCCCCTGTATCAACGTGAATACAGTTGGGGCAGCGATAATATTGAACAACTTTTAGACGATATTCTGAAAGGGATTGAGCGGTTGACGGAGGACAAAAACGCCGAAGAAGACGAAATTCGTTTTCTCGGCACAATCATTACGGTTGCCGAAAACAACAAAAACAATATTCAACCGCACGACCCGCAAGCCTTGCCGTCGAGAACGGAAAAACTGATTGACGGACAGCAACGCCTTTCTACAATTGCAATCTTTTCGACACTTCTGCACAAGCACATCGGCTTGGTACTCAACAAAATCAAAAAAGAATCACTTGACGCTAAACTCTACGACGAAGTAGAAGAAGTGTGCAATATCTGGCGTGAAAAATTGGTGGTTATTTACAGCTTCGATTTAGGTCGAGGCAAACCCCGCCGTAAGCCAAAAATCATTCGCGGACAAAAAGATAAGTGGATACGCGAAGGCGATATTAACCAAAACTACACGTCGCCGATAGCCCGTTATTTGGCTTCCTACATTGACGCCGTAGAAAACCTAACCGACGCACCGCAATTCGACAAAGAGAAATTTGGGAGCAATGTCTCCGAGAATCTGAAAGAAATAGATAAATGGATTAGAAAAACGGTCTTAAATGCCCACAATAAAGAAAGTTCTGCCGATGATTTTCCTTCGGCACAACGCATCATCAACATCATCAATCAAGACAACGTGTGGGATTATCGCCGCGTTGAACTAACCGATTTAGTCAACGCGACAAACGCCGAAAGCAAGCGTTCTTCAATCAATTACATCCTTTGTGAATTGGTGCAATTGTTCTCCGTTTGTCATTATTTGGTGGACAGATGTTGTTTTACAATCATTCAACCGAGCAATGATGATTGGGCATTTGATATGTTTCAATCGCTCAACGCAACAGGCACACCGCTAACGGCAATCGAAACCTTCAAGCCGCGTGTCGTAAGTTTGACGGAAGACAAAGAAGAATCTTTCAAAGGGTCAAAAAATGAAGCCTCTTTCAATAAATTAGAAGCGTTGTTTAAAAACACGAAAAATGCGGCTGAAAAAAGCAAATTAACCGCCGATTTCTTAACCTCATTTGCGATTGCCTTTGATAGTTTCAAATTGTCAAGTCATTTTAGTCATCAACGCAAACGCTTAGAAAGCTACTTCAATGAACGCGACAACTACGGCGAGCAAATTGAATTTGTCAAATTCTTAGGCGATTATGCCGAATTCTACCGCGTCGCAATTGATTACGACGGTAAGGAAGCGAACACAATTCCGCTTATTACGGGCAAAGACGCCGAATTAGCGTCAATCCTGTTGCTGTTTTTGAAAAAGAGCAATCATAGAATGTCTTACACTATCTTGGGTTATTTTTACAAAGACGTAATAGACGGAGTGCCAAATTCGACGACAAATTTTATCGAAGCCATTAAAACGGTTGCCGCATTTTACACAATTTGGCGCGCGGCACATCCGAACGCGGGCTTAGATAATGTTTACCGAGAATTTTTCAAAGGCGAAGAAAACACATGGCAAAAAAGAAGGCATTTGACCGTTGAGGATTTGAAAACGCATTTCCAAAATGCGTTAAAAACTAAGCATGGTATCGAGAATAATTTTGAGACTTGGAGTGCAAGAGCCAAAAGTTTTCTCAAATACAATACCTCCGCTTCGGTTTGTGAGTTCGCCCTTTTCGTATCCGCACACGATACAATTGAAGATTATGCGGAACTCGGACTCATGAAAGTAGGTGTCGAAGGTGTTGCGCCTTACTTAGATTTGAAACATTGGATGAGCGAAGATTTGAAGACAATCGAACATATTGCGCCCAAAAAGCACTCAAATAATTGGGATTTAAACCTTTATGGCGACGATGAAATGTTCAACAGCCTTGGAAATTTGACGCTGTTGCCTGCAAATGTCAACTCGTCAATGGGAAATGGCAATTGGCAAGAAAAATACTTGTACTATAAACACCTCAGCGAAAGCGACCCTGCAAAATTACAAGAGTTGCAAAGCAGGTCTTCAAACAGCAACATCAATCTCAGTAAAGAAGCCGTTGAAATACTCAAAAAAGCGAAATATTGCAGTCATATCAAACCGATCACAGCGATAAACGAAAACGGTGTTTGGGATTTGGCTTTGGTGAATAAACGGAATGAACGGATATTGAACATCTTGTGGCAGAGAATTAATGGGTGGTTGTTCTGATTTAATGATGTGGAATAGGACCCCTCAGTATAAAAGCCGTTTCGCCTCCGAAACGGCTTTTTCATTGACAAAAGCGGGGGGACGCTGTTGTGATATTACGGTGGTACGCACCTTAGCGGCGTGGTTGTTGGCTATTTCTACAAATCTTTTGCGGCACTGCCGCTTTTAAGCCTCGTTTTACGACTATTGTGTAACAGTCGCAAAACGAGCGAATAACCCAAACAAAACGCCCGTAAAACATCAACAAAATGATGATTTCCGGGCGTTTTTTGCGTTTTAAAGAGAGACGTGTATTTACAGGCTTTCTTTAAAATCAGTCAATAGTATTTTAATATCCTTGGGCGCAAAAGGGGATTTAAGAACGCATTTGAGTAGGCGTTTAAGTAGGCGTTTGAGTTCTTTGTTATCTAACTGAGCGAGTAAAACGAGATTCAAATTGCCATCGTCGTAGCGATTTAACTCTTGAATCGTGGCTTTTCTGATATTATTTAAGAAGAAAACATACGTGTCAACGTCGAAATAAAAACCTGAATGGGCATCAATAATGCAATTTTCGGGAAAAAAGAAGTAGGGAATTGGTCGATTATTAACGTTTTCGACATTGCAACCGTGCTGTTTTACCGCAAGATTCAAATTGATTTTTGACGTCGTCAAAGTATGAATTACAAATACTTCCGTATCATTACGGTACAATACGATAAGGTATTTATCCCTCACCGTGCCGTCTTCAAACTGAAAATTATTGGTTCTTACGAGCGAGCCCGCCTTAAAAAAATTGGACGTTAAGCAAATTCAAGGTTAGTATTGAGTAGATTGTCTTGAAAAGCGAGGGATTCAAAAGCAGATTGTGCCGCAAGTTTAAGGAACGCATCGTCTTCAATCAAATCAACAAAATCAATTGAATAATCCGAAGTGTTGCTCCGCACCTTGAAATGCTCTTCTAAATTAAATTTCGTGACTATCGTGTGCCACCTTGACCCTTGGGTCCTTTTTCGTTGTGTTCCAATCAGAATGTTCACGTAATTTTTCTCTTGAAAGAATAAAAAAAGGTTGAACAAAAATTGTGACGCATATAAAGGTGTCCGTCTCTACGTCGGTCTTTGAAAAATTCTATTATTAACCAATTCTTAAACTTAAAGTCATTCGATGAAAAACATCATCAAAACCCTTACCCTTTTAGCTTTTTTCGCAAGCGTAACGGCTTGTTCAGAAGCACCAAAAGTGCCTAACGCTGCCACAGCTGGTGACGCTATCAAAGAAGCTGCCGCAAAAGCTGCTGCCGTTGTTGACTCAACAACAAGCAAAGCTGCTGCTGCAACCGACTCGATGAAAGCAAAGACAGGTGCTGCAATGGACAAAGCAGGAGAGAAAGTAGGTACAGCCGCTAATGCCGTTAAGGAAAAAGCGGGTGCCGCTACGGATGCTGTAAAAAATGCCGCAGGCAACGCTACTCAAAAAGTAGGTGCTGCTGTTAAAGAAGCGGGTGCTAAGATGGAAAAAGCGGGTGAAGCTGCGCCTAAAAAGCACTAATTTAAAAACCGTAACCGATGCTCCCGATTGCGAAATCTAACAGCATTGGTTACGCTTTTTGTTTTTCAAGACCCATTAAAATTGCAAAAAATTGTGTCCTTCTATATTTGTTAAGTGGTAACTATTGTCAAATAGTGACCATTTTTTTTTGTAGCTACTTGAATCTTATTGCCTTTTTGCATTAAAAATAACGCCTATACTGAGGGGTCCTCTTTGGGCATAAGATTTTCAGAATCCACGAATGATTTTGAAAAGGACAACAATCTGCTAAGTTTTTCTACCTTTGCGCCCTCAATTTTAGGTATGCGGATATTGTGGATATTGGACTATTACAGATAATGAACTATCACACGTAATGTAAATATCTCGATATCCACAATATCTCAATGTCTTCAATATCCGTATAGCAATGCTGAAAAGTCAAATAAATCTCGAAAAATTGCCCCAACACGTGGCAATTATTATGGACGGCAACGGCCGTTGGGCAAAATCGCAAGGTAAAAATCGCATTTGGGGACACCACGAAGGCGTTAAAACCGTGCGCGAAATAACCGAAACAGCGGCGGATTTGGGCGTGAAATACTTGACTTTATACACCTTTTCGACCGAAAATTGGAACCGTCCCGCTTTTGAAGTTAACGCCTTGATGGCGCTTTTGATTGACACCGTGCGCTCGGAAATTGCGACTTTGCAGAAAAACAATATTCGTTTGAAAGCCATTGGCGACATTGAAAAATTGCCGTCTTCGACCTATAAAGCCTTGCTCGAAGGCATCGAACAAACCCGCGATAACACGCGGATGACGCTTGTTTTGGCCTTAAATTACTCCGCAAAGTGGGAAATACTGAGGGGTGTACAACGACTCGCCGACAAAGCGACGAAGGGTTTGATTAAGCCGTCGGAAATTGACGAAGCCCTATTTGAGCAAGAACTGTCAACCGCGGGAATGCCCGACCCCGAATTGATGATTCGGACGAGCGGCGAAACGCGCGTCTCTAATTTTCTGCTTTGGCAATTGGCATACGCAGAATTTTATTTTACAAAAACCTTTTGGCCCGATTTCAGAAAAGATGATTTCTACAAAGCCATTTTGAGTTACCAAGACCGCGAAAGACGGTTCGGACTAACGGGCGAACAATTAGCCTAATTAATTGCGTCAATAATTGGTCTAAATGTTAAAGTTTCAGGGTGAGACGGCGCGAATCTACAGTTTGTTTCGTTTGAGATTTCAGAAATTATGCGGATTAAAAAACGCGCTTAATTTTTTACTAAAAAAAAATAATTCAAAAAAGCACCCCTCAGTATTTCGGGTGCAAAGTTGTTACAAATTGGAATTTTCTAAATTTGACAACTGCCTATAAGTTGTCAAAATTTAAAAACGTCAGACGTTCAGAATTAAAAAAAATGAAAAAAGCGGTTCTCCTTCTTCTCATCGTTGCAAACACACTTGGGTTTACGAACACGGCATCTGCCCAATTACTTCAAGATACCTTACCCATCACGACTTACGGCGCGCCAAAAGATTTCGAAATCGGCGGCGTTAAAGTAACAGGCACACAGTTTACGGACCAAAACGCGATTATTGGCGTATCGGGTTTGCAAGTCGGCAAAAAAGTTAAGTTTCCTGGCCCCGACGTTCAGCGCGCTATGAAATCTTTGTACAAATTGCGTTTGTTTGAAAACATCCAAATCGTTAAAGAAAAGACGATTGGTGACGCCATTTTCTTCGAAATCCAAATCAAAGAACGTCCATCTCTCACGACGTACAGCTACAAAGGCGCCAAGAAAAGTCAACACGAAGACTTGAATCCCATCGTCAATCGATTCATTCCAAAAGGTACAATCGTAACGGAAAGCAACAAAGCCAACATAACGAGTGGCGTTGACAAATACTACCGTGAAAAGGGTTATTTGGACGTCAAAACAAGGATTGTTGAGGAAAAAGACCCCAAACGGGCCAACGGCGTGAAGCTATTAGTCGATGTTGACCGCGCAAAAAAGGTAAAGATTCAAGACATCGCTTTTGAAGGCAATACGCACGCTTCGGCGCGTAAATTGCGTAAAAAGATGGATAAAACCCACAGAAAACGTAAAATTTTCTCTTCGTCAAAACTCGTTCGCGACGATTACGAAGAAGATAAAAAAGCGATTTTGAAATACTACGCCAACATTGGCTACCGCGATGCTAAAATCGCAGAAGACTCGATTTGGCGCGAGAAAGACGGCGATTTGCAAATCAAACTGAAAATTGACGAAGGCAGCCGCTACTATTTCCGCAACATTGTTTGGAAAGGCAACACCATTTATTCGACCGACCAGTTGACGCAAGTTTTGGGCATCCAAAAAGGCGACGTTTACAACCAAGAATTGTTGGAACAACGCCTCCGTTTTAGCCAAGACGGACGGGATATTTCGTCACTTTACATGGACGACGGTTATTTGTTTTTCAACGTCGAACCAACCGAAGTCGCCATTTCGGGCGACTCAATCGACCTCGAAATGCGGATGTACGAAGGTGCGCAAGCGACGATTGACAAAGTAACGATTAAGGGCAACGACCGCACGCACGAACACGTGATTCGCCGCGAATTGCGGACCTTACCGGGCGCGAAGTTCAGCCGCTCGCAGATTATTCGTTCGCAACGGGAGATTATTGGTTTGGGTTATTTCAATCAGGAAGCACTCGGCATCAATACGCCTGTCAATCCGCAACGTGGAACCGTGGATATTGAGTACAAAGTGGAAGAAAAACCGAGTGACCAGCTCGAATTGTCCGCAGGTTGGGGTGGTTTTGGCGTCGTTGGCACCTTGGGCGTTTCGTTCAATAACTTCTCTGTCCGCAATATTTTCAAAAGAGAATCGTGGTCGCCGCTTCCGCAAGGAGACGGACAACGCGTCTCGATTCGCGCGCAGTCGAATGGTAAATTTTTCCAATCTTACAGCGCGTCGTTTACCGAGCCGTGGTTGGGTGGCAAGCGCCCAACTTCTTTAACGGTGAGCGCTGCTTTGACTAAATATGCCACTTTCGGTTACGCCAATATCTTTCAAGGAACGGTCGCTTTGGGCAAACGTTTGAAATGGCCAGATGATAACTTTATCAGCTCAACGGCCCTTGAATTTCAACAATTTAACATTGATGGCTACCCGTTGGTTTCTTCAATTACTAAAGGCGTTTTTAACAATGTGAGTATTTCGCAGACTTTTTCGCGTAACTCCATTTCAGACCCGCTTTTTCCTAAATCAGGCTCTAAATTAACCCTCATTTTACAAGCTACACCGCCTTATTCGCTCTGGAATGGCAGACGGTACCAAGATGCCGACGTTCAAGAGAAATTTAAGTGGGTTGAGTTTTATAAATGGCGTTTCAATGCGGAATGGTACACCGCAGTGGCGGGTAAATTGGTCTTGAAAACGGCTGCGAAATTGGGGTCAATTGGTTATTATAACAAATACGTCGGCTATTCACCTTTCGGTCGCTTCAGAGTCGGCGGTGATGGTTTAGCCAATCGCCAAGTCGGTTTGACGGGTCAAGAACTCTTGGCTTTGCGCGGTTACGAAGAGACCGATATTTCAAAATCAAACAGTGACGGTGGTACGACTTTCGCAAAATATACGGCCGAATTGCGGTACCCAATCTCTTTAAATCCATCCTCCACCATTTACGCTTTGGTGTTCGCGGAAGGCGGTAATGTGTGGGATAAATTGTCCGATTTCAGACCATTTGACATACGGCGCTCGGCGGGTGCGGGTGTACGCGTTTTCTTACCGATGTTTGGTACACTTGGTTTTGACTACGGTTTCGGTTTCGACAAACCAGCAATTGACGCCAAATTAGATAGAAAATTGACCGACTACGCGCGGTTTAGCATCATTTTAGGCTTTGAACCAGACTAAACGCGGTTGAAATTGGTGAATTAAAAAAAATAAGACCCCTCAGTATAAATGTCAAAAAAGCCTTGAAAACGCGTGTTGTCAAGGCTTTTTTGACATTTATACTGAGGGGTCCTCAATGGCTACTTTTATTCAGTTGCCCAATCTTTTTGATTGATTTAAAACAACGGCGATACGTTTTGAAGGTATCGCCGCCGTCGAACAAAAATCATTTCTCTAATATTAAAATCACCCTTGCAAGTGTAATTAGACAACTAAAAAGCGCCCTTATTCAGCACACAAACAGTGCTTTATCAATTCTCACTTTATAACCACAGGAAACACCACATCAATGTCCGTCTCGCCCGTTGCAGCAGGGTTTGCGGCAGCTTTATCGGGTTCATGCTTTAAAACAATTTGCAATGTACCCGTGCTTGCTGCTCCCGCCGTCATTTTGCCCGACTGAGCAAAAGCCTTGCTTTTTGAATCAATCGATAGAGCCGAAGGCGTCAAATTTGCCGTTTTCACGGTCAAAACGAACAAATGCGCGTCTTTTTCGGCGATGATTTCCGCCGTGTAATCCTTTGCGGGCGTCACCGAGCCGTCCAAAATGTCAATCGTAAAATCGCCCGATGCATTCGGCGTAAGTCTGATTGTGTCAATGACGGGTGCTTTGCCGCTACCGATGCCGTCGGTGTCCGACCACGTAAAAGTGGTGGTGCCAATCTTCAATTTGACGACGTTGAGGTTTTCTTGCTCTTCTCCTTTGTCTTTTTTGCATGAAGTGAACACTAAGGTCGAACCGACCAAAATTGCTGTTAGAAACTTTAAAACTTTCATTTTTTTTTAAGTTTAAATTAATTAAAAAATTGAGTGAAGAAATTGATTTTAATGCGTACAATTTTTGCAATGCTTGAAATAACGAATGTTCAAAACGTGCAATATCACCAAGGCAATTGACCCTGTGTAACCAACGTAATTCATGCCTTCGGCGGCGTCTTCAAACAGTATTCCTACGGTAAAAACGCTCCAAGCTGCCCACAAACCCACTCTGATTTTTGGCGAACTACTGTGTTTTGACGAATGAAAAACCGCCCATAAGCACAAGCCAATAAACGCGTAATCGAGCCACGCCCATTCATTTTTGGCGGTTTCAAGTGCCGAAAAAGCCGCAATAGCGAAGGGCGTAAAAGCGCAATGTAAAGCGCACAATGTTGAGCCGATGATGCCGAGCCAATCGGATTTTGATTTTTGCTGCGCTAATATTTTCAACATAAACTATTGATTTTTAACAAGTTATAAAATAATACATAAAATACTGAGGGGTCATTTTAGAGCATTTGTCCCGCTTTTTTTTCAATTCACTAATTCCGCATTTTCGATGATGTAATTGAAATAATCAATGTCTTTATCGTTCAATTTTAATTGTCCTTTGAACATAATTTTATCGTCTTTTTTAAAGCGTTTTATGGATTTTGGATTTTTCAAACGAATGTCCATAACCGTTTCGGGGCCAGCTTGTCCGCAGAAAAAACACGTCGTGTAAGGGTTTGCCGACAACACCAACGTATTAAAATCACCCGTTTCCTCAATCGGAATCACAAAGCCGCGCATCATCACATTTTTACCCGCCAAAGCCTGCATAAAACGCGGAAATTTGGGTATCAAGACAATCAAGCCATCCAAAGAGTCCAATTTTGAAGGCGTAAAAGTTGTTTTTGCCAACATTTTCCAATTCAATTCAATAAAACCATCGACTTGCGGCAGCGTATCGAGTCGAAAATCGCTTGTATCTTCAACTTTTAATAGGACGGCACTTTTTTCAACAACCACCATCTTATTCTTAATTTTCAAAGCCTTTAAATCGTTGATTGACAACACATTATAATGCCGACAACACGTATCAACCATTAACATCATCGAAGCGGCGAATGCTACTTTTGCCCAATTTCTCATCTTTTTTCATTGTTAAAAAACGGTACAATACATTTTGACGGTACTGCACCGTTCGCCTAAAAATCATTTCTCTAATATTAAAATCACTCTTGCAAGTGTAATTAGACAACTAAAACAACCCTATTCAACGCACCAACTCAACGTTGCGGTGCGTTAATTATCGCCAAACGGGTCTTTAAAAACTTCGCCGTTGCGCCAATCTTCTTCTTCCCAATCGCGGAGCAAACACATTTCTAATTGCTTGATAATCAGATACTTGTCCATGTCTTGACCAATAAAAACGAGTTCTTGCTTGCCTTTTTCTGCCCAACTTCCCGCCGTTTCGTAGCGCAGCGAACCACCCGCTTGCGACCACAACATAGCATCTTCGGGGCGTGAGGCCAACCAAAAAAAGCCTTTCGACCGAATGATATTATTCGGAAAGCGACTATTCAAATAATTGAAAAAACGCTCGGGATGAAACGGCTTTTCTGACCTGAAAACGAAGCTCGACATTCCGTATTCTTCGGTTTCGGGCGTGTGATTGCCGTCTTTTTCCAACTCTTTCATCCAACCCACGGACTGTTCGGCTTTCTCATAATCGAACAGTTTGGTGTTCAAAATACTGAGGGGGTCAATTTTTCCGAAAGTTGAGTGAATAAATTGCGCGTCGGGATTGAGCTTTTTAATCATTGTTTCCAACAATTTCACGTCGTCCGCCTTGACCAAATCCGTTTTATTCAAAATAATGACGTTTGCGAACTCCACTTGTTCGGTGAGCAAATTGACCAAAGGGCGATTATCCGTTTCATCGTTGCCAACTTTGAGGTCGGCGAGGCTTTCGGCAGAGCCAAAATCTTTGAAAAAATTGAAGCAATCCACCACCGTCACCATCGTGTCGATATAGCTGAATTGCGACAAATCAATCAGCCCGTCGTCGCTTGCGAAGCTAAAAGTTTGAGCAATCGGCACGGGTTCTGAAATGCCCGTTGATTCAATTAACAGATAATCGAAGCGGTTTTCCTTCGCCAAACGCTCGACTTCAATCATCAAATCTTCCCGTAATGTGCAACAGATACAACCGTTCGACATTTCGACCAATTTCTCTTCCGTTCTCGACAGAACTTGCTGATTGTCAACGATTTGCGCATCAATATTGACCTCGCTCATATCGTTCACAATGACTGCCACTTTCAAACCCGCTTTGTTGTTCAAAACGTGGTTCAAAAGGGTCGTTTTTCCTGCGCCCAAAAAGCCGCTTAAAACGGTAACGGGCAGTTTTTTTACTTGCATAATTCGTTTATTTTTAATGATTTATGAAAAAATAGTGCAAAATACTGAGGGGTCCCTTTTTCTAAATTTTTCTCAAATTTACCCAAGCCCAACCGCTTAAAATGAGCGTATAAATCGCCAAAGGCAGCAATAAACTAAGCCAATCCACGCGGCGATTTTCTTTAAAATATTCGACTTTAAACACATCCCAATTTTCGGCTAAAACGGGTGCGTCGGCAAAGATTTTTGGATAGAAAAAGAGCCGTTTTTGTTCGTGAAAACGGGTCAAACTGTCCAAAAACTGAACGTGATTTGCCATGCTTGATTGACACAACGCGTTCATTTTCAATTGAATATGCAGCGTCGGAATGAATGCCGCAATTTGATTACTCACTTGTTCTCGACGCGTCAATTTCTCCGTCAATTCTGCCGCTTCATGTTGTGCATCGTCGTCGCCCATTTGTTGCATCGCGTAATACCATAACCAATTGAAGGTTTTATCGGGCAACGAAAACGCGCGGAATTGCGGATAATGGCTGTAAAATGCCGTCATTGTTGCGTTTTTGTCGGTGTCCCATTTGCGGTGATAGCCGTCCCGTTGCGCCACCGTTGTTGCGATAGCTTCGGGCGTCGGATAGGTATTTATGACCCAATTATTGACCATCGCGGGGGCAACAACCGTCAATAAAACCCACGCCGCCAACAATATTTGAGCGTTGAAACTCGAATGTTTTTGAAAAGAAATGACGAGCCAACTGATTGAAAACCAAAAACTTAGGTACGAAAAACCAATTGCTACGATGCCCAAAAACGCGCTATCGAAAGGCAATTGTAAGCTAAAAAAAGCCGTCAAAATCAGCGCAACATAAACCGCCAAAATGCTACTGAAACGGATTGAAAATTTCTGTCCCAACATCTTTGTTGCGGAACCCGTTTGGCTCAAAACCAACGCCCACGTGCCTTCTTCTTTTTCTTCTGATATTAAATTATAACTTAATGCGATAATGATAAGCGGAAATAGGTAAATCAGCACAAAGCCAAAATCAAGGTTGCCGAGCAACAATTGCATCGGATTCACTAAGTCCGTATCGTATTTCTGCGCCTCCAAATTCCGAATTGTCACGCTTTGAATCGAAGGATTCACGTCACGTTGTCCGATTGACAAAGCCGTGAGATTCGGCGTTTCGTTCACCAAAGCGAAACGCAAATAGTAGAGCAACAGACCCATTTCTTTGTTCACAAACTGCACATTGCGTTTGATGCTTTCTTCTTGAGAATGTGTTGTTTTTTCGATGTTTTCGCGCTGTTTTTGCAAAAATCGACCACCCGTGAACAAGCCTATCCCACCCGCAATGAGCAGAAATAGCAAGCCTAACAAAAGACTTTTGGAACGTATAAAATTTTTAAAACTGATTTTTAACATTTTAATTTCGGCTTTTTTTAGTTTTTGTTTTAACACACAGACACATAGAAAACATAGCTTTTTTAGGTCATTTTAAAAACTATGTTTTCTATGTGTCTATGTGTTAATTCAAAAAAAATATGTGTTACCTCTCAATATTCAAATCGCTTTTAATCTTTTCGATAAAAAAATCAACCAAATAAACAAGCCGAAAAACCAACACAGCAAAGCGCCGATTGACGCTATTTCATTTCTAAAAACCGCACTTGCCTCTAAATTTTTATACTCAAAATCGGGAAATTGTTGCCAAAAATCGCGGTTCATGTAGTACGGCTTGTCAGTTTCGCCCTGTTTTTTGTTACTGATGTATTGAATTTGCCAATCATTCATCTGTTGCGCGAGGCGATAACGGTAGGCTTCGGCTTGATTTTGAAAATCGGTGTAAGCCGCAAAATCCGTCCCCGTCAATGCCATTGATACATTTTTTATTGCCATAAATGGATTCATAAAAGCCATAAAACGTCCCACATTTTGCTGATTTTGGTAAGTTTTAAGAAGTTTTTGCTGATTTTTCACGTAAATTTCGGCAGTCATGCGTTCGCCTTCTTTCATCTGCAAACCACTGTAATTGAACGACAGTTGCTGCACCGAATCCACCCGATTCACCCGCAAAACGGAATCTTTGAAGGCTTTGAAATACGGGTCATTCGGATTGTGGCTGTCCCCTTTTGCGAGCGTTTCGGCTTCGATTGCCGTATCGAAAGCCACTTTTGACGGCGCAGGATGTAAAAACTGCCCAACGGCTTGCGACATTCGAGGCAAAACGATGGTAAACAACAACCAACAACCAATCAATTGCGTCAAAGCACTTTTGGCATTTTGGCAACGTGCGGACACCAAAACCGCTAAAAAGCAACAGATAAACAAGTAAATCGCGTAAAAGAGGCTCAAAACCGCAAATATACTGAGGGGTCCATTTTTCGGAAAAATCAGTGCGGCAGTCGCCAAAATCGCCGTCAAAAACACCACACTCGCCACCGAAAACACGCCCAAAGTCTTGCCCACAATGAGTTCTGACCAACTAACGCCTTGACTCAACAAGATTTTTAAAGTCCCATTTTCGCGGTCGGTTGCGACCACATTGAACCCCCAAAAAAAGATGAGCAACGGCAACAAAACCTGCAAAATCATCGCCGCACTGATTTCCCCAAAGCGTAAAATGCCCGTTGAAAAACTTGCTTCGGACAAATTGACCGTGTTTTGGCGGTGCGCTTCAAGGAAAACGGCGTTGCCCACGTAGTTTTCCATCCCAAAATCGAAGAAACTCAACGGATGTTTGTTCCGAAAAGCGATATAGCCATAATGCGCCATGCGGTGCGGGTGTTTGTCGGGACTATTTTCCCAATTTTCCCGCACGCTTTTACGGTATTCGTTCCGCATCGCGTTTTGATACGACACGTTTTTATAGCCCGTTTGCAGGGCAAAAATCAATAAAACGCCCACCAAACCCATCAACACGCGGGTCGAAGTGCTTTTAAAAGTCGTTGCCCAAACCTGTCGGGCGAGTATTTTTAAGATATTTAAGCGCATTTTTTCACCTTTTTGATACTAAATATTTATTGGATTATCAGATTTGATAACTTTTTTAAAGCTGTGGTATCTACACAGATTTTTACGATGCTGTTTTATGTCCGACATTCCCGAAGGGAATATATGTTTATAGGAAAGCCAAGCAATATTTTATCTAATCCCGAAGGGATTGTATGTAAAAACACGGCTATTTTACATATAATCCCTTCGGGATTGAGGAATACAGCCTTGATATTGTTCTATAAACATATATTCCCTTCGGGAATTGAAGCAATTAATGACTATCTGAATCTATGTAGATACTATAGCTTTTTTAAAGTTGTCAAATCTAAAAAACCGCCTATTTATCAAAACCGATACGTCGCCGTCAACATCACATTTCCCGGTGCGCCCGGGAACAACCGCAAGTAACTTTGCGCCCCAAGCCAATACGTTTTGTCAAAAATATTATTCGCGTTAATGGCTAATTGCACGTTGCTTTTGGCGGGTGTGTAATAAATTGCCGCGTCAAAAGTCGTGAAAGCGGGTACTTCAAACGCCCGCGTAAACCACGGCACTCGGCTACCTTGATACTGAACGCCGAAGCCAATGCCCAAATCTTTTAGAGCCGTTTCCGTCCCAAAATTGTAGCGTGTCCACAAGTTTGCGCTGTTGACGGGCGTATTTTCCTTGCGTTGACCGTTGAGATTGACGTCTTTATCCGCTACGATTTTAGCATCTATGTAGCTGTATGACGCGTTGATTTGCCAATTTTCGGTAATATATCCCGCAATATCCATTTCAAAACCACGGCTTCTGTCCGCACCGCGTTGCACCAAGGAATCGGGAAAAGCGGATAAATTGGCGTTCATCAAAATATTCGTTTGATTGATTTCATAGACCGCCGCGTTCAGTCGCACCCGATTTTGGAACAAATCGGCTTTCATGCCCACTTCTTTCAAATCACTTTCAAGCGGCTTAAAACGGGCGGGAGAATTGTCTGCCCAAAAGAATGCGCCCGTGCTCGGCATCAGCGTCACGGTGTTCGATTGTGGCTGAAATCCTTGAAGATAAGTGCCATATACATTAATATTTTTTGTAACAGCATAAGTCAAACCAATGCGCGGCAACAATTTTTCATTTTTAAAACGCGATTCTTTCGGTGCTTTGTAGTTGGTAATATCCTCAAACCACTCATTGCGAAGGCTCACCAAAAGCGTAAAACCCTTAAATTGCAATTGCTCTTGAACGTAAATCGCATTGTTCGTCGTCAAAGCCGAAGGCACGGCAATCCGTGAATTAGTGGTGTAATCATTGACGTTGCGGACGGTATAACTCGGATTTGCCAAATCAAAATGGTTAACATT